>JAZKFA010000361.1:0-1066 GCA_040386655.1 Pseudomonadota bacterium
GACGCCATGCTCGAGGGTGCCCGCAACCGAGAGGCGGGCGAGGCGGGGCAGACGCTCGCATCGCTGCTCGCCACATTGCGTGGCTTCGACGTGTCCAGCTTTGGCGAGAAGCCCGGGCTCTTCGCGCGCATGTTCCGCAAGGCGGCTGCCGAGACCCACGCCGTGGTCAGCAAGTACGAGGATATCCGCGGCCAGGTGGAATCTGTGGGCGACCGTCTCGACACGCATCGCACCCGCCTGCTGGAGGATGTGGAGAAGCTGGAGCGGCTTTATGCCGCAACGCTCGATTGGTTCCACGCACTGGGCGACCACGTCGCGGCCGGCGAGGTGGTCCTCACGCGCGTTGACAGTGCCGACTTGCCGGCGCTGACCGCTGAGGTGCAGGGTGGCGATTCCGTCGCCGCCCAGCGCCTGCGCGACCTGCGCGCCGCGCGCGACGAGCTGGACCGCCGCATCCATGATTTGCGCCTGACGCGCCAGGTGGCGATGCAGGCGCTTCCCTCGATCCGGCTGATCCAGGAAAACGACAAGGCGCTGGCCGCGAAGATCCAAAGCGTGATCGCGAACACCGTCCCGCTCTGGCGCCAGCAGCTAGCCCAGGCGCTAGCGATCGGGCGCATGCGCGAAGCGGGGCGCACCCTGAAGGAAGCGACCGACCTGACCAACGAGCTGCTGACCGCCAATGCGGAGCGGCTGCGCCAGGGCAATGCCGAGGCGCGCGTGCAGCTGGAGCGCGGCGTTTTCGACATCTCCGCGGTGAAGCAGGCCAATGCCGCCCTCGTCGCGACGATCGAGGACAGCCTGCGCATCGCCGAGGAGGCCCAGGTCGGCCGCCGGGCGGCGGCGAAGGAACTCGAGGCGGCCGAGGCGGAGATCCGCCGCGCGCTGACCAAGTCGCGTGCGTCGCCGGCGCCTGCGACGCCGCAGAGGTAGGCCGTGCCGACGTTCGCGGTGTTCCCAGGGTTTCCGTGGGCGGTGATGACGACCGTGTGGTTGCCCGCCGTGAGGCCGGTGACGCTGGTGACCAGGATGTTCAACGCGGCGGCGTAGCCCGAGATGTTGCCCG
>JAZKFA010000361.1:1076-22310 GCA_040386655.1 Pseudomonadota bacterium
CCTTACCGCGCGCGTTCGGCCGAATACGCCATCAGGTGGGTGAAGGCGGTGCGCAGCAGCGGCACCGGCCCCGGTGCGCGCGCGATCATGTCGCCGATCACGTGCTCCGCTTCCACCGGTGCGCCGCGCAGGATGTCGCGGAACATCGAGGCCGTCGCGCGCGATCCCTTCGCCTGCAGCGTGGTCTCGAGCCGCGTCATGTGCGCCTCGCCCGGCGGATGGCCGGCGGCGGTCGCGACGGAGGCACATTCGGCCATGATGCTTGCGAGGAATTCGGGCCCGCCCGGCGCGCCGTTGATGGAACCCAGCGGTGCGCGCATCAGAGACGTGCTGCCGGCGATGGAGGCGAGCAGCACCCACTTCTCCCACATGTCCTGCATGATTCGCGGGCTGGGTGTGAAGTCGAACCCCGCACCGGTGCAGTCGGCGGCGAAGGCCTCGACGCGCGCGGAGATGCTGCCGTCCCGCTCGCCGAACTTCATCTCGGCGAAGGGGGCGAGATGGATGACCTCGCCGGCATCGCCGAGCGTCGAGCCGATGCCGCACATGCCGCCCAGCACGGCGCCCGCGCCGAAGCGCGCCTCGAGCAGCGCGAGATGCCGCATGCCGTTGAGCATCGGCAGGATGGCGGTGCCGGTTCCGACCGCGGGCGCGATGTCGGCCATGGCGCTGTCGAGGTCATAGGCCTTGCAGCTCAGCAGGATCAGGTCGTAGCCGCCGCTGAGCTTGTCCGCGGTTACCCTCGGCGGGGCAGGAATGGTCACGTCGCCCTTGGGGCTCTTCACGACAAGGCCACTCTCGGCGAGCATCGCGGCGCGCTTCGGGCGCACCAGGAACGTCACGTCGCGGCCCTGCTGCAACAGCCGTGCGCCGAAATAGCCGCCGATCGCGCCGGCACCCACCACAAGAATCTTCATCGCCCTGCCTTCTCGTTCACTGTCGTCGTCGGCGCCATTCACCCACGGCGCGCGGCGCTGGTCGAGGGTCGCAGACGCTGCCCGCCACCGCCAAGCCCCGCGTCGTACGCATGCACCTCAGTTCACCACGATCTGCGCCGCGCGCACCACCTCGCGCCACTGCGCGAGATCGGTGGCGATCAGCGCCGACAGGGCCGCGGGCGTGCTGGCCTCCACCTGGAAGCCGGTCGCCGCCAGGCGCTGGCCGGTCTCGGGCGCGCGGAGTGCGGCGGTGATGGCGGCATGGACGCGCGCGACGAGGGCTGCCTCCATCCCGCGCGGACCGACGATGGAATGCCAGGAGCCCGAGGTGAAGCCGGGCATCCCCGCTTCCGCGAAGGTCGGCACCTCCGGCAGCAGTGGGTGGCGTGTCTCTCCGCCAACCGCGATGGCGGCCAGGCGCCCGCCCTGCACGTGCGGTGCGACGGTCGCGATGTTGAGCGAGGCGAAGCCGAGCGTGCCGGAGACCAGGTCCGTCACCGCGGCGCCGCCGCCGGGGTAGGGCACGTGAACCGCCTCCGCCCCCGCGCGCAGCAGGAACAGCACCATGCCCAGGTGTTCGGAGGAGCCGACGCCGGAGCTGCCATAGGCCGCACGGCCGTTCTCCGCGCGAAGCCAGGTCATCAGGTCCGGCAGGGTGCGCGCGGGGGTGCGCGTGTTCACCACCATCAGGTTCGGCGCTGAAATTGCGATGGTCAGCGGGGTGAAGTCGCGCTCGGGGTCGTAGCCGATGCGCGGGTTGATCGCGGGCGTGACCGTCATCAGCCCGCTGGCGCCCACGAACAGCGTGTGGCCATCAGGCGGTTGGCGCGCGACGTATTGCGCGGCGATGGCGCCATTCGCACCGGTGCGGTTCTCGACAACCACGGACTGCCCGATCGCACCCTGCATCTGTGCCGCGAGCGCGCGGGCGAGAATGTCCGAGGGACCGCCGGGCACGTAGGGGACGACGATCGCGACGGTGCGGCTGGGCCAGGCGGGCTGCGCCAGGGCAGGGGTCGCGAGCAGAAGCAGAGCGAGGATGGTGCGCAGCATGGGGGACCTTCCGGCAAGGATGCCCCTGGCTAGCAATGCGCGTGCCGAAGGTGGCTGCTGTTCCGCGGATCGCTGCACCAGATGCGATACGCGTTCGGCGCTGGAGCATCACGTGTTGCGCGCTGGCTGGGGGCCGTGCGCTCAGTGGTCGGCGGGGTGTCAGCCGAACGTGCGTCCACTCACGCGCCGCGCAGCACCGTTACCGCGCCCGCGCCATGCGCGCGCTCGGCGAGCAGGTCGAAGCCGTCGACCGGCAGAACAGCCTCATCGCGGCCATGCTCGGCGACAATGACGGCGCCGGGTGCGATCCAGCCGGCCGCGTGCAGGGCTTCCAGCGCGCGAGGCACCAGCCCCTGCGCATAGGGCGGATCAAGGAAGACCAACCCCGCCGGCACGTTGGCGCGCGGCGGCCGCGTCGCGTCGGCGGCGATCACCGCGGCCTCCGCGCGGCAGGTGGCGATGTTGGCGCGCAATGCTGTCAGTGCGGCGCGGTCATTCTCGATGAAGGTGGCGAAGGGCGCGCCGCGCGACAGCGCCTCCAGCCCCATCGCGCCCGTGCCGGCAAAGGCATCGAGCACACGCGCGCCGGCGAGCCAGTCGCGTCCGCCCCAGTCGGCGTGCCAGAGCATGTCGAACAGCGCCTGGCGCAGACGCTCGGCGGTGGGGCGCGTCGTGGCGCCGGCCGGCGAAGCCAGCACGCGCCCGCGCCATTGCCCCGCGATGATGCGCGGCAAGGCTGTCTACTCGCCGCGCCGGCGGCCGCGCCCGGATTGGCCGGCGTTGCGGGCGCGCGGGATCTTGCGCGGCCCCTCCGGCTCCGGCGCGCGGGGTGGCGGCGGCGCTGCCTGGCGACGCGGCGGCGCATCGAGGCCGAGTTGTTCGCGAAGGACCTTCGCGTTCACCTCCTCGGCCGCACCCTTGGGCAGCAGCCCCAGCTGGAAGGGGCCGTAGGCGACGCGGATCAGCCGCGTAACGCCCAGGCCCAAGAAGGCCATCACGCGCCGGATCTCGCGGTTCTTGCCTTCGCGCAGGGCCACGGTGAGCCAGGAATTGGACCCCTGGCGGGAGTCCAGCCCGGCCTCGATCGGGCCATAGGCGATGTCCTCGATGGTGAGGCCGTTCGCCAGGGCCGCGAGCGCGCGCTCATCCACCTCGCCATGGACGCGGGCGCGGTAGCGGCGCAACCAGCCATTCGCCGGCAGCTCCAGCTTGCGGGCCAGCGCGCCGTCATTGGTCAGCAGCAGCAGTCCCTCGGAATTGAGGTCGAGCCGTCCGACGCTGACCAGTCGCGGCAGGCCCTGCGGCAGGTTCTCGAACACAGTGGGACGGCCTTCGGGGTCGCGGTGCGTGGTCACGAGGCCGGCGGGCTTGTGGTAGCGGAACAGCCGCGTGCGCTCGGGCTCGGCGACGATCTTGCCATCGACGGTGACGAGGTCGCCGGGCTGGATGAAGGTCGCGGGCGTGGTGATGACCTTGTTCTCGATCCGCACGCGGCCTTCGGCGATCAGCGCCTCGGAATCGCGCCGCGACGCGACGCCGGAGCGGGCGAGCCACTTCGCGATGCGCTCCCCGCGGGGGCCGGGGGCTTCGGCGTCCGGCTGGTCCTCGGGGTCGCTCATCGGGGCGCACCGCAGGCGGCGATAAAGCCGCGGATGATCGCCATGTCCTGGCTGTCCACCGCATATTCCGGATGCCACTGCACGCCGAGCGCGAAGCGATGCGCGGTGCTCTCGATGCCCTCGATGACGCCGTCTGGCGCCACCGCGTTCACCACACCGGATGCACCGATGCTCGCGACGGCCTGGTGATGCGCGCTGTTCACCGCCATGCGCGCAGCACCGCTGACGCGCGCGAGCAGCGTGCCGGGCGTGATCGCGACCTCATGGCCTGGCTCGGTGCGCGGGTTGGGCTGTTCATGCGCCAGCGCGTCGGGAATGGCGTCTGGGATGTGCTGGATCAGCGTGCCGCCGAGGGCCACCGCCAGCAGCTGCTGCCCGCCGCAGATGCCCAGGACCGGCATGTCGCGCGCGAGCGCACCGCGCACCATCGCGAGTTCGAAATCGGTACGCCCGGCCTTCAGCACCACCGTCTCATGCTGCGCGCCGCCGCCATACAGCGCGGGGTCCACGTCGAAGGCGCCGCCGGTGACGACCAGGCCGGCGATGCGGTCGAGATAGGCTTCGGCCAGGTCGGGGTGATGGGGCAGCGCCATGGGCAGGCCGCCGGCGTCTGCGATGGCGGAGAAGTAGTTCTGCCGCAGCGCGTACCATGGCAGCTTGGAATAGCCGCCGGGCTGCTCTGCATCGAGCGTCACGCCGATGAGGGGAAGGTGGGTCATGCGGCGGTGGTAGAGGGCAGGGGGGGCCGGGGGCAAGGGCGCTGCTGCGCCGGGGTCGATTTTCCTGGCCGCGCGGGATCGCCTAGCTTGCCGCGATGCCACCGGCCTTGACCCCTATCGAGCTTGCCCTCGCCCAGGCCCACGCCGCCGGCGCGCGGGGCGAGGTGCCCGTGGGCGCCGTCGTCACCGATGCGGCGGGCGAAGTTCTCGCTGCCGCCGGGAATGAGGTGGAAGCGCGCGGCGACCCCTCCGCCCATGCCGAGATCCTGGCACTGCGGGCGGCGGCCGCGCAGCTGGGGCAGAAATGGCTGCCCGGCTGCGCGCTGACCGTCACGCTGGAGCCCTGTCCAATGTGCGCCCAGGCGGCGAGCCTGTTCCGCGTCGCGCGCGTCGCCTTCGGCGCCTATGATCCGAAATCGGGCGGCGTCGACCATGGCGCGCGCATCTTCCAGGCCACCTCCTGCCACCACATCCCCGCGGTCACCGGAGGCCACCGCGAAGGCGAATGCGCGGCCCTGCTGCGGGATTTCTTCGCGACGCTTCGTCGATGAGCCGGGGGCGTCGATAAGCCTGGGCATGGTTGACCCGGCCGCGCCGCGAGGGGCATCAATGCGCCTTCGCCTCCTCCCGATCGGCAGCCCCGCATGAAACGCATCCAGCTCTCGGAACTTGAAGGCGGGGACGACCATGAATTCCTGGTCCGCCTCTACACTCATGTGCTGGATCGCTGGCCGGACCGCGACGGCTACAGCCACTACCTGACGCGCATAGAGGGCAAGCCGGAGGTGCGACTTTCGGTTATCCGCGACGTCGCGCGCAGTGCGGAGGCGCGCAAGCTCGAGATCGAGGTGATCTTCCCCGATGGCGAGCCGCCCGCGGAAGCCCCGCCCCCGCCGCCCCCGCCGCCCGTCGCCGCCCCGGCCGCGGCACCGCCCATGCCTGCGATGGGACGCCCGCCCATGCCCCCCGGCGCGCAAGGATTCCCCGCCACGCCCTTCGCCGCGATCAGCGCCGAGATCGCCACACTCCGCGCCCAGGTGATGCGGCTGGAGGCGGAAGTCGCCGCCCTGCGCCTGGCCCGGCAATAAGGAAAACGCCATGCCGCACGACCTGATCCGCACCAGCATCGAGGGTGCGGTCGCCACCGTCCTGATCGACCGCGAGCCCAAGCGCAACGCGCTCGACCTGTCGATGTGGATCGCCCTGGGCGAGGCGCTGGCCGCGACCTCGGCGAATACCGATCTGCGAGCCGTCATCATCCGCGGCGCCGGCGAGGAGGCGTTCTGCGCCGGGGCCGACATCGCCGCCTTCGCACATGAGCGCGGCACGCCCGAGCGCGAGGCGGTCTATGGGCATGAGCTGCACGGTGCCTTCCAGTCCATCCGCACCTGCCTGCACCCGACCATCGCGGCGTGCTCCGGCTGGACGATGGGGGGCGGCTGCGGCATCGCCACCATGTGCGATTTCCGCGTGGGCTCGGCCGCGACACGCATGGGCATCCCCGCGCGCAACCTCGGCATCTTCTACGCCTATGACGAGATCGACCCGATCATGCAGTCGGTCGGCTACGCGGTGACGGCGGAGCTGCTGATCGAGGGCCGCGTCTTCACCGGTGAGGAGGCGCTGCGCGCGGGCTTGCTCTCGCGACTGGTGGAGGATGGCTCGGTGCATGCCGAAGCGGAAGCGCTGGCGCTGCGCATCGCAAGCGGTTCGCCGCTGTCCGCGCGCTTCCACAAGCAGGCGATGCAGAAGCTTCGCGGCGCGCTGCCGATCTCGGAAGAGGATCGCGCAGCGGAAGGCGCCTTCGCCTACACGCAGGATTTCGCCGACGCCGCGCGCGCCTTCATGGAGAGGCGCAAGCCGGTATTCCGCGGGTGCTGAGACGGTTCAGCGCAGTCCGATCGCCGCTTGCGCCTGGGCGGCCAGGGCGCGCGCCATCTGGCTCAGCGCTTCTTGGTGCTTCTCATTGTCGATGAGGGCGAAGTTGCGCGCGAGCTCAAGCCCCATGCGCTGGCGGGGCGAGAGCGCCTTCGGGTCCGCGCCATCCTGCAAGCCATCGAAGAACCAGGCGACCGGCACTGCCAGCACACCCGCGATCTCGAACAGGCGGCCGGCCGAAATGCGGTTCAGCCCGCGCTCATATTTGTGCGCCTGCTGGTAGGTCACGCCGATCATGCCCGCGAGCTGCTGCTGCGACAGGCCCATCATCACGCGTCGTTCGCGGATGCGGGCGCCGACATGGCGGTCCGCCGCGCTGGCGCGCTGGGTGTTGCGCTCCGGTGCCGCATCGGGTGCGGGGCGGGGCTTTGCGGCCGTGTAGGCGCGGGCGGCGCCCGGTTGGATCGGCATGGCAGGTCACTCCGGCGACATTCGTCTGTAAGCAGTGTTGCATCCGCAACGGTAAAGGTTTTGCTCACGGGCGCATGACGGCACGGGATTAATCTTTGCGGGGGCGATGCGTCTCCGAGGCTGCCCAGCCGTGCGGTCCCGCATCTATGAAGCACGCGGGCGGCTGGCTATAGGTCGAAAGGCGCGCGGCTATACCCGCGCGGGCGGGGCCTGCACGGGATGAGCCATTGACGAAGACGACACGCACGGTGCTGCGCCAGCAGGCACGCGCGACCCTTGGCTTGCTGCGGCGTTGGTTGAGGCGCTTTCCCACGCTGCGCCGCGTGGTGATGCCGGTGCTGCGCCCGCTGCTGACGCCCATCGTCGATCGCCTGGTGTATCGCTACGGCGAGTGGGTGCAGACCCAGGCGATGCTGACGGCGGAGGACCGCGTGGCCATCGCACGCCATGTGGCCTTGCTCGGTGACGCGCCCGTGATCTCGGTGGTGATGCCGGTCTACAACACGCCCGAGCCGCTGCTGCGCGCGGCCATCGCCTCGGTGGAGGCGCAGCTCTGGCCACACTGGCAGCTCTGCATCGCCGATGACGCCTCGCCGGCGCCGCATGTCGGCGCGGTGCTCGCCGAGGCCGCCGCGCGCGACCCGCGCATCGCGGTGATGCGGCGGGAGACCAACGGCCATATCTGCGCGGCAAGCAACAGCGCGCTCGCGCTGGCGACCGGCGCTTGGGTCGCGCTGATGGACCATGACGACCTGCTGCCGGAGACCGCGCTTTATGAGATCGCCGCCGCCGTGGCCGCGAAGCCCGACCTCGCGGTGCTGTACAGCGACGAGGACAATATCGACGGCACGGGCCGACGTTCGGGGCCCTACTTCAAGCCTGATTTCGACCCGGAGCTGCTGCTGGCGCAGAACCTCGTCTCGCATCTGGGCGCCTATCGCCGCGACCTGATGGAGGCGATCGGCGGCTTCCGCGAAAGCTTCGAGGGCAGCCAGGACCATGACCTGGTGCTGCGTGCGACGCGGCGATGCGGTGCGGCGCGGGTCGGCCATATCCCCACGGTGCTGTATCACTGGCGGCAATTCTCCTCCGTCGCCTCCTTTTCCGAGAGCGCGATCGAGCGCTGTATCGAGACATCCTCCCGCGCGGTGGCTGAGCACCTGGCGGCGCTAGGCGTGTTGGGCGCCACGGTGGAGCGGGCGCCGCTGGTGCCGATGTTCAACCGCGTGGTCTATCCGCTGCCGGCCGACCCGCCGCTTGCCTCTCTCATTATTCCAGCGCGCGCCGGCGCCCCGCATCTTGCCGCCATGGTTGCGGCGATCCGCCGCGGGGCCTCGGCCGTGCCGATCGAAATCCTGGTGGTGACGGCCGATGGCGCGGCGCCTTCCGGGCTCGACGACGCCACGCGTGTGCTGGCAAGCCGCGGTGCCTACTGCCGTGCCCGATTGTGCAATCACGGCGCAGCCGCGGCTTCGGGCAGCGTGCTGGTCCTGCTCGCCGACGATCTAGTGACCGTAACGCCTAGCTGGCTCGCCACGCTGGTGGCCCATGCGATCCGGCCGGAAATTGGTGCGGTCGGGGCGAAGCTGCTCGCCGTCGATGGCGGTGTCGCCCATGCAGGCTATGTGCTGGGACTTGGCGAGGCGGGTTCGGTGTGCCGCAGCTTCGGCTTCGGGCTGGACGAAACAGACCCCGGCCCCTCCGGCCGGCTGGTCGTCACCCGGTCCGTCTCTGCCGTAAGCGCGGAGGCCATGGCGCTCCGGCGCGAGAGCTTCACGCAAGCCGGCGGCTTCGATGCCGAGGGGTTGGGCCCGGCGCTGCACGATGTGGATCTCTGCCTGCGACTGGGCGCGTCGGGGCTACGCAATATCTGTGCGCCGGACGCGACGCTGCGCCACCTTGGTTCGCCGCCGCGTGCGCCCGACAATGCCGCGGAGCGCTCGCTGCTGCGCCACCGCTGGGGCTCCGCGCTGCTGGATGATCCATTCTGGAACCCAAATCTGTCCCTGACGCTCGGCGACGGGGAACTTGCGCTGCCCACGCGCCGCACGCCGCCCTGGCGCGCCCTGAACGAAGGATGACGGCCCTTATGCCCGATGCCAATCGCCTGCCCGAGGGCCTGACCGCCAGCGCCCCTGAGGCGCTGCCGCTGCACGCCGTCCGCCCCGGAGGCTTGGCTGGCTTGCTCGACATGCTTCCCCCGCCGCAGGCCGGATTCCTTCGCGCCAGCGGATTCGCGGCCAAGCTGGGCGAGACGGGGCTGCTGCCTGGGGGATCAGGCATCGCCGGCGCGGTACTCGGCCTGGGCGAGTCCGAAGGGCACTGGGCCTGGGGCGCCGCGGCCACGGCCCTGCCACCCGCCAGCGCCTGGCGACTGGCGGATCCGGCCTTCGCCTCAGCCGCCGCGCTGGGCTGGGCACTCGGTGCCTATCGCTTCTCCCGCTACGCCCCCCGCAAGCGCATGCCCGCCCTGCTGGCCGCGCCGGAGGGCGCGGAAGAGGCGCTGATTTTGGCCGAATCGGTGATCGCCGCGCGCGACCTGATCAACACCCCCGCCGCCGACCTGGGTCCGGCCGAGCTGGCGGCGGCCGTCGAGGCGTTGGCGTCAAGCAACAATGCGCAATACAGCGTGATAGAGGGTGCTGCGCTGGAGGCCGGATTCCCGGCACTTTACGCGGTCGGCATGGGCAGCCCGCGTGCGCCGAGGCTCGCAATACTCGAATGGAACAGCGGGATTGCTGATGCACCGCTTGTCGCTCTCTGCGGGAAGGGGGTGTGTTTCGACACCGGAGGGCTAGACCTGAAGCCCTCCTCGGGCATGCTGCGGATGAAGAAGGACATGGGCGGGGCGGCCATCATGATGGGCCTGGCCAATGCCATCATGCGCGCGAAGCTGCCTATCCGATTGATATTGCTCGTGGGAGCAGTAGAGAACGCAATCTCGGGAAGCGCGATGCGGCCGATGGACGTGCTGCGGACACGCAAGGGCCTCACCGTCGAGATCGGGAACACCGACGCAGAGGGGCGGCTGGTGCTCGCCGACCTTCTGTCTTACGCCGCGGAAATGGAGCCGGCCGTGATCATCGACGCCGCGACATTGACCGGCGCGGCGCGCGTAGCTCTGGGCCCTGATCTCCCGGCTTTGTTCAGCAACGATCAGGACCTTGCGACGTTGGTCCGGAACGCTGCCGACACCTCGCAAGATGGTGTGTGGCAATTGCCTTTACACGACGGTTACGACTCTTGGCTTGATAACCACATCGCTCACTTGAGTAACGTGGGTTCCAAACCCCTGGCTGGTGCGGTCACAGCGGCGTTGTTTCTGCGGCGCTTTGTTCCCCCGGACCGGCCATGGGCGCATCTGGATGTCTACGCCTGGAACGACGCGTCCCGACCTGGACGCCCGGAGGGCGGAGAAGCGCAGGGGCTGCGGGCAGTATACGCCGCGCTTGCGAAACGGTTCGGATGCGGGCTAAATCGCTAGACTATTGTTTGCAACGAAATCGGTCAGATTGCTGACATCGGATCGAAGGTTGCGAATCGATATCCTTGGGCGGCAGTTTGATGCCGCTCGCCAACGCTGCCGCAAAGACGCGCAGCCGGACCGTCAAACCCGCTCCGCCCATGCGCGGAGTGACCGGCCCGGCCAAGACAAGGAGTTGAAGATGCCCATGCAAGCCAACGCCGACCAATTGGTCGGCATTCTGCGGGATACGGTTGTGGCACTGGTCCGTCGCGACGGGCCCGATCTATCGGCCCGCCAGCTCGGCGTGTTCCTCACCGTCTACCTGAACGACGGCCCGCATACGGTCCGGGGCCTGGCCGCCGAGCTCAACGTCTCCAAGCCCGCAATCACCCGCGCGCTCGACCGGTTGGGCGAGCTCGACTTGGCCCGCCGCAAGGTGGACCCGATGGACCGTCGCAGCGTGCTCGTGCAGCGCACCGTCAAGGGCACCGATTTCCTGCGTGCCATGCAGGACATCATGGTGGAAGCCGAGCAGACGACTCGCGAGATGGAATACACCGAGGCGGCCAATACCGAGGCCGCGCCGGCCCGTCGCGCGATGTGATAAGCGGCCGGGGGGTAGTGATGCCCCCCGTGCCCGTTCGCCAGTTCAGTAGCCTGCGGAGAAATCCACTAGGTTAAGCAGTGGCTCGCCTTCTTGCGCGCGCCGGATATTCTCGACTACCTGCGGCGCCGCGCTGCGGGGAATGGTGATGCTCGCCGCGTGCGGGGTCATGATCACGCGTGAATGCGCCCAGTAGGGGTGATCGCCGGGTAGTGGCTCGGGTTCGAACACGTCCAGAGCCGCCCCGGCGATGTGCCCGCCATCGAGTGCCGCGAGCAGGTCGGCATCCACCACATGGCCGCCACGGGCACCATTGATGACGAAGGCGCCCTTCGGCAGCTTCTCCAGAAGCTCGGCATTGATGATGCCGCGCGTCGCGGGCGTGAGCGGCAGCAGGCAGACCAGGATATCCGTCTGCCGGAGCATGGCATCAAGTCCGTCCGCGCCGGCGAATCCGGTCACACCCTCGATCGACTTTGCTCGCCGGGACCAGCCGGAGACAGGGAAGCCAACCGCGCGGATCATCCCCGCCGCATGGCTGCCGAGCGCGCCGAGACCGAGTATGCCAATGCGGCGTTCGGCGGTGACCGGTGCGTCCAACTCATCCCAAATCCGCGCCTGCTGCTGGGCGCGGTAGTCCAGGTCCTGCCGATGGAAACGCAGCACGTTCAGCAGCACCCATTCGCCCATCTGCGTGGTGAGCATCACGTCGACAAGGCGCGCGACGGGAATGCCCGGCGGCGGCCCCGGCGGGCGCAGCAGGTGGTCCACCCCCGCACCCATCGAGCAGATCAGCCGCAGATTAGGGTAGCGGCGCAGCTCCGCCATATCGTGGGAGGACCAGCAGACCGCGGCCTCGATATCCTCGGCGGGGCCGGTGTCGGGGAACATCCGGATGTCGAGGGTGGGGTCGAGATCCAGCAACGCGTCCCGCCAGGCCGCCATCAGGTGCGGCTTCATCGACAACAGCACGGCCATGGTCAGCTCTCCGCCTGCGCCGGGGCGGCGCCTGAATTGATGTTCGGGGTTTCCGCGCCTTCGGCGGCGAGCGCCGCGCGCGCGGCCTCCACACGGCCAACGAATTCGCGCCAGCTGTCGCGGCGTGTGGCGACCATCTCGCTGCCATCGGCAAGCTTCGCGTATAGCGTCAGCCAGCCGCGTCCCCACAGATTGTCCATGTTGCGCTCCTGCGCCAGCACATAGGCGGCGGTGCGGTCGAAGACGCCATCCTTGATCACGGGATGCAGCTTCCACAGCCACCAGATCCCGCCGGCGACCAGCACCGCGAAGCCCAGGTAGTAATGCACCAGCACGGTGCAGGCGAAGCTGACCGCCACGATGGACCCCGCCGGCCAGACATTCTCGAAGGTGCGATAGACCGGGCTGCCGGGCGAATTCGCGCGGCGGATCTGCACGCCGAGCTTCACCGCGTCAGCGTCGAACAGCGTCTTCAGTCGTTCGAGTTCGTTCACGTCACCGCCGCCAGTTCGAATGCCGCCGCCATCAGCGCCTGGGTATAGGGCTGCGTGGGTGCGGCGACCACCGCTTCCGCCTCGCCCTCCTCGACCACGACGCCATCCTTCATCACGGCGATGCGGTGGGCCATGGCGCGGACGACGCGCAGATCATGACTGATGAACAGGTACGCCAGGGAGTGCTTCGCCTGCAGCGCGCGCAGCAGATCGACGACCTGCGCCTGCACCGAGACATCGAGCGCGGAGGTCGGCTCGTCCAGCACGAGGAAGCGCGGCTTGAGCACCAGGGCGCGCGCGATGGCAATGCGCTGGCGCTGCCCGCCGGAGAATTCATGCGGGTAGCGCGCCGCGGTGGCAGGGTCGAGGTTCACCTCCTCCAGCGCCTGCGCGACGGCCCGGGCACGGGCGGATGCGTTCAGCCCCGGCTCATGGACGGCCAGGCCCTCGCCCACGATGTCGG
This sequence comes from Pseudomonadota bacterium, assembly GCA_040386655.1. GTDB lineage: Bacteria > Pseudomonadota > Alphaproteobacteria > Acetobacterales > Acetobacteraceae > Plastoroseomonas. The sequence continues at coordinate 13,760 of JAZKFA010000361.1, forward strand.
CGACGGACATGCGCGGGGAGAGCGAGCCGTAGGGATCCTGGAAGACCACCTGCATGCGCCTGCGGAGTGGCCGCATCTGGCCGCGGTCCAGCGCTTCGATCGCGCGGCCCTCAAAGCGGATCGCGCCCTCGCTGGGGGCGAGCCGCAGCAGAGCGAGCCCCAGGGTGGTCTTGCCCGAGCCGCTCTCGCCCACCACGCCCAGTGTCTCGCCGTCGCGCACGGACACGCTCACGCCGTTGACGGCCTTCACGGTCGCCAGCAGCATGCGTGTGTACTCATGCGCGGGGCGGGCGAAGACCTCGGCCACGCGGCCCTGCTCGACGGCGATACCGTCCTTCATGACCACCACACGGTCGGCATGGCGGCGGACGATCGCAAGGTCATGGGTGATGAGCAGCATCGCCATGGACAGCTCGCGCTTGAGCCGCGCGAGCAACTCCAGGATCTGCGCCTGGATGGTGACGTCGAGCGCGGTGGTGGGCTCGTCCGCGATCAGCAGCTTGGGATCGTTGGCCAGGGCGGCAGCGATCATCACGCGCTGGCGCTGCCCGCCGGAAAGCTGGTGCGGGAAGGCGGCCAGGCGCGCCTCGGCGCCGGGGAAGCCGGCGCGGGTGAGCAGCTCAATCACGCGCGCGCGCAGCGCGGCCCCGCTCAGCGGGCGATGCAGCGTGACGGCCTCGCCCACCTGGCGGCCGATGCTGTGCAGCGGGTTGAGCGAGGTCATCGGCTCCTGGAAAACCATCCCCGCCACACCGCCGCGCAGGCGCTGTAATTCGCGCTCTGGTGCGCGCAGCACGTCGACGCCGTCGAGCATGATGGAGCCCGCCGGGTTGGACCCGGCGGCGGGGAGCAGTTGCAGGCAGGAGAGCGCGGTGACGGACTTGCCGGACCCGCTTTCGCCGACCAGCGCCACCGTCTCTCCCTGCTCCACATGGAAGGAGACACCTTCCACGACCCGCTTGGCCCCGAAGGCCACGGCCAGGTCGCGCACTTCGAGCAATGCCATCTAGCCCTGGCCTCCCGGCAGCTTGCGGGGATCGAAGGCGTCGCGCACCGCCTCGCCCACGAAGATCAGCAGCGTGAGCATGGTGCCGAGCACGAGGAATCCCGTCATCGCGAGCCACGGAGCCTGAAGATTGTTCTTGCCCTGGTTCACCAGCTCGCCCAGCGACGCCGATCCCGGCGGCAGCCCGAAGCCGAGGAAGTCGAGGCTCGCAAGCACGGTCACGCTGCCCGACAGCGTGAAGGGCAGGAAGGTGAGCGTCGCGACCATTGCGTTGGGCAGGATGTGCCGCGCCATCAAGCGCGCATCGGAGACCCCCAGCGCACGGGCCGCGCGGACATAGTCGAGGTTGCGGCCGCGCAGGAATTCCGCGCGCACAACGCCCGTCAGCCCCATCCAGGAGAACAGCAGCAGGAAGATGAGCAGCACCCAGAAGCTCGGCTCGATGATGCTCGCGAGGATGATGAGCAGGTACAGCTGCGGCATCCCCGACCAGATCTCGATGAAGCGCTGGAAGATGAGGTCCGTCGCTCCGCCATAGAAGCCCTGCACCGCGCCGGCCGCGATGCCGACGACGCTGCTAATGATGGTGAGCGTGAAGCCGAACAGCACGCTGATGCGGAAGCCGTAGATCACCCGCGCCAGCACGTCGCGCGCCTGGTCGTCGGTGCCGAGCCAGTTGCGGGCCGATGGCGGCGAGGGCGCGGGCTGCCCGAGGTCGCGCACGATGGAACGGTAGGCGTAGGGGATCGGCGGCCAGACGGCCCAGCCGCGCTCCGCGATGGCGCGGGTGAGGTCCGGATCGTGCCAATCGGCCCCCGTGGGCAGCCCATCCTCGAGGATATCGCTCTCGGCATAGTCGAACAGCACGGGGGTGAAGAACTGGCCGTCGACGCGCGCGAGGAGCGGGCGGTCATTGGCGATGACCTCCGCGAACAGGGTAAGGAAGAACAGCACGCCGAAGATCCATAGCGAGACGTAGCCACGGCGGTTCGCACGGAAATTCTCCAGCCGGCGCGCGTTGATCGGCGTCATCGGCAGGGGAGGGGGCAAGGCGTGCGGGCGGGCATCCGCGCCATCCTACTCATCCCGCAGCGGGCGCGCCATCAGACGCGCGATGGCGTCGCGCAGGCTGATCGTGCCTTGCAGCAGCTCCGCCACGGCCTCGCAGAGCGGCAGCTCCACCCCGGCGGCGTGGGCGCGGGCGACCAGCGCCGGGGCGGTCGCGACACCCTCGGTCACGCCCGAGCGCGCGGCGAGGATGTCGGCCAGCGCCTCTCCGCCGCCGAGAGCGAGGCCTAGCGACATGTTGCGGCTGCCCGCGCCGGCGGTGGTCAGCATGAGGTCGCCAAGGCCCGAAAGGCCGGCCGCCGTCTCGGCACGGCCGCCGAGGGCGACGGTGAGGCGGGACAGTTCGGCAAGGCCGCGCGTGACGAGCGCGGCGCGGGCATTCTCGCCCAGGCCGGCGCCGATCACCGCGCCGGCGGCGATGGCGATGACGTTCTTCGCGGCACCGCCGACCTGGGCGCCGATGGCGTCCTCATTGCCGTAGAGGCGGAAGCCTGGCCCGGCGAGCAGGGAGAGTGCGGTCGCGCGCAGCGCGGCGTCAGGCGAGGCGACGACGGCGGCGGCGGGCAGCCCGCGCGCGACCTCGGCGGCGAAGTTGGGGCCGCTGAGCACGCCTGCGGGGCCGGGCCGCAGCGCGGCGAGGATCTCCAGCGGCAGCGCACCGGTGGACGCCTCCACGCCCTTGGCGCAGACCAGCAGGGGCACGGGCGTTTTCGGCAGGGTCGCCAGCACGGCGCGCAGTCCCTGCACGGGTACGACCAGCAATGCGAGTGCGGCGCCGTCCAGCGCGCGGGCCGCATCGGCGGTGATGCGCAGCGCCGGCGGCAGCGTGATGCCTGGGAGGTAGCGTGCGTTCTCGCGCGCCGCATCGATCGCCGCCGCGCGTTCGGGGTCGCGCGCCCAGAGGGTGACACCGGCCCCCGCGCGCACCGCCTGCAGCGCGAGCGCGGTGCCCCAAGCGCCGGCACCGAGGACGACGATGCGCGCCATCACTCCTCCACCACCCGCGTCACGGCGACGCCCTGGCCAGGCTCGCCATCGCCCAGCGCGTCCAGCAGCGCAGCGAGAATCGATTGCGCCTCCGCCTCGAAGCCAAACGGCGGGTTCACCACGACAAGCGCGCTGCCGTTGAGGCGCTGGGGATCGGTCGGCTCGCGGAGCATCAGCGCGCAGTCGAGGATGTCACGCACGCCGGTCTCGCGCAGCGCATGGTGGAAGGCGCGCACCGGGGCGCGGTGCTTGATCGGGTACCAGGCCGCGATGATGGCGCCGCGCATGCGCCGGTTGATGAGCGCGATGCCCTCCGTCATGCGCGTGAATTCGCCCTCGCGCTCAAAGGGCGGGTCGAGCAGGACCAGACCACGCTTTTCGGGGAAGGGAAGCAGCGCGCCCAGCGCCTCCCACCCGTCGCGCTTATGAACCGCTACCTGGCAGTCGCGTGCGAACAGCACGCGCAGGGCGGCGTGGTCCTCCGGGTGCAGCTCGCAGCAGGCCAGGCGGTCCTGCGGGCGCAGCACGGCGCGGACCAAGGCGGGCGAGCCGGGATAATGCTCGGGGAAGCCTGCATCCGCGATGAGCGCGAGGTAGTCGTCGAGTACCGGCGTCGGCGTCAGCCGCGCCGCGCCGCGATCGACCTCGCCGGTACGCAGCGCCTCGGGGGCGGAGAGGTCGTAGGCACCGCGCCCGGCATGGGCATCGAGCACGGCGAAGCCAGCCGGCTTGCGCGACAGCGCGCGCAGCAAGGCCAGCAGCAGAGCGTGCTTGAGGCAATCGGCGTGGTTGCCGGCGTGGAAGGCGTGGCGGTAGTTCACGCGCGGCACTTACCGCGCCGCGTGGAGCTCCGCCAGCGTCGGCATCCCGTTACCCGCGAAAGAACTCCAGCAGGTCTTGGTTCAGCCGGTCCTTCTCGGTGAAGAACAGCCCGTGCGGCGCGCCGGTGTATTCCAGCAGCGTGGCACCCGGGATCATCGCCGCCGTGCGCCGGCCCGAGACCACGATCGGCACCGTCTCGTCGGCATCGCCGTGGATGATGAGCGTGGGCACGGTGATGCGGGCCAGGTCGGCGCGGAAGTCGGTTTCCGCGAAGGCGCGCACGCATTCGAGCGTGGCCTTCGGTGATGCCAGCATCGCCACCTGCGAGGTCCATTGCAGAAGCTCTGAACTGACCTTGAAGTTCATCAGCCCGGCGCCGAAGAAGGTCTTGCCGAAGGAGGCCAGGAAATGCGGCCGGTCCTTGCGCAGCCCGTCGACCATCTCGTCAAACACCGAGCCGGGCGCGCCCTCCGGGTTATCGGTGGTGCGCAGCATCATCGGCGTGACGGAGGCGATGAACACCGCCTTGGCCACGCGCGCCCCGCCGTGGCGGCCGAGATAGCGCGCCACCTCCCCGCCGCCCATGGAGAAGCCCACCAGGATGGCGTCGCGCAGGTCGAGCGTGTCCATCAGTACGTTCAGGTCGTCGGCGAAGGTGTCGTAGTCATAGCCCGACCAGGGCTGGCCGGAGCGGCCGAAGCCGCGCCGGTCATAGGCCAGGACACGGTAGCCGGCGGCCGCGATCACCGGTGCCTGGTATTCCCACATGTCGGCGTCGAGCGGCCAGCCATGGATCAGGATGACGGGCTGTCCACTGCCCCAGTCATTGTAGAAGATCTCGGTGCCGTCATTCGCCTCGAAGGTGGGCATTTGTTCGCTCCATTCGGTCCTGCCCCGGCCAACGGGGGCATGGCCGCGGAGTTTCCGCCCTCACAGTGACGCGGCCAGTTCCTCCCGCGACATGAACGGCACCTTCGCCCAGTAGCCGGACTTCTCGTCGCGCATGACCTTGAGCCATTTCGCGACCATGCCGTCAGGGCAGACAGTCTCCCCGGTTTCGCCCTGGTTCGAGGGGTAGCGGCGCAGCTGCGGGTTGGTGAAGCTGTGGCCCACGCTCGGGTGCCCGATCACTTCCATCCCGCTGCCGGCCCACATGTTGAGGTCCTGCGCCATCTTGTAGGCGTAGCCACCCGGCGTCGCGCAGGAGCAGGCGTAGAGCACCACCTTCACGCCCGGCGTGCCGAACTGCCAGATCGCGTCCGTCAGCTCGGCGCGGCTGTCATTGTTGAAGCCCGCCGAGGCCAGGCCGCCCTTCCAGCCATGCCCGAAATAGATGATCGCGTCGTACCATTGCGACCCGCAGCCCTGCTGCATCTTGTCCAGGATGGACCGGCGCCGGCGCGCGGCGGGCGCGGTGTTGTCAAACTTGAAGGTCACGACTTCCTTGCCCATGCCCTCGTACAATTTCTTGTAGATGGACATGCCCGGATGGAACGCGCCGATCGCGTCGTTCTTCGGCGGCTCGCCGGGCTTCGGGGCCTCATTGTAGAGGGGTGCGAAGACGAAGCTTTTGGCCGGGGCTTCCATGCTCGTGATCCTTCCTGTTCGTCGGAAAGCGCGGCCCGTTTTGGGCCAACACGAGATTACCAGCGCCCCGGAATAGAGGCCGCAAAAACACCGTTAGAAGATCGTGGTTACGGAGTTCAACTCATCGAGCGGCCAGCGCGGGCGCGGGGCGTGGCCGAGGCCATCCGGCGCGAGGCCCGCGCGCAGACGTTCAACCGCCGCCCAGGCGATCATGACCGCGTTGTCGGTGCACAGGCGGATCGGCGGTGCCAGCATCGGCACGCCGCCCGCGGCCGCTGCCTTGGCCAGTGCGGCACGCACCGCGCCATTGGCAGCGACGCCGCCGGCCACCACCAGCGCAGTTGCTTCCGGACACATGGCAAGCGCATGCGCGGCGCGGTCCGCCAGCACGGCGGCGACGGAGGTCTGGAATCCGGCGGCGATGTCCTCGGCGCTGGCGTCACCGCGCGCGACACGCTGGGCGACCGCGGTCTTCAATCCACTCCAGGAGAAATCGCACCCGGCGCGGCCGAGTAACGGGCGCGGCAGCGTTACCGCCGCTGCGTCGCCCCGTGCTGCCAGGCGCTCCAGATGCGGCCCGCCCGGCCAGGGCAATCCAAGCATCTTTGCCGCCTTGTCGAAGGCCTCGCCGACCGCGTCGTCGAGCGTGGTTCCAAGCCGCCGGTACCGGCCCACACCCTCGACCGCGACGCACTGGCAATGTCCGCCGGAGAGCAGCAACAGCAGGTAGGGGAAGGCCGGCGGCGGCTGGTCCAGGATGCCCGGGATGCGCGCGGTCAGCGCATGGCCTTCGAGGTGGTTGATGGCGAAGAAGGGGATGCCGCGCGCGATCGCCACGCCCTTGGCGAAGCCGCTGCCGATGATCAGCCCGCCGATCAGCCCGGGCCCCGCCGTGCCCGCAACCGCAGTGAGGTCGCCATAGACTAGCCCCGCCTTGTCCAGCACCCGCGCCGCAAGGCCAGGCAGGGCGGCCAGGTGCGCGCGGGCCGCTATCTCCGGCACCACGCCGCCGAAGCGGGCGTGCTCGGCCTCCTGGCTGAGGACAGTCTCGGCCAGGATGCGGCCCTCGCCGTCGAGGATGGCGGCCGCGGTCTCGTCGCAGCTCGCCTCCAGCCCCAGAACCCGGATTGCATGCCCACTTTCGCCCATGGCGTGCAGCTTCTATGACGCCGCCATGCCCCCCGCCAGTCCTCCTTCTGACCTCCATGGCCCGCACACCCGCCGTGCCCTGCCGCTTCGTGTCGGCACCCGCGCCTCCCCCCTTGCGTTGCAGCAGACGCATGTCTTCCTCGACCTCATCACCCGGTTCTGCCCAGTGCTGCGGGCGGCCAATGCCTTCGAGGAGCACCGCATCCAGACCTCGGGCGACGCCATCCAGGACCGGCGCCTGGCCGAGATCGGCGGCAAGGGCCTGTTCGCGAAGGAGATCCATGAGGCGCTGCTCGACCGCCGGATCGACTTCGCAGTCCACTCGCTGAAGGACCTGGAAACCGGCCTGCCGCCGGGGATCGTGCTGGCCTGCACCCTCAAGCGGGAGGATGCGCGCGATGCGGTGGTGATGGGGCCTGGCGGCGGTGACTTCACGGACCTGCCGGCAGGTGCGCTGGTGGGCACCGCCTCCGTCCGCCGGCAGTCCCAGCTGCTCCATGCCCGGCCGGACCTGCGCATCGCGCTGATCCGCGGCAATGTGCAGACGCGCCTGGCCCGCGTCGCCTCGGGCGAGTTCGGCGCGACGCTGCTGGCACTCGCCGGCCTGCGCCGCCTCGGCCTCGAGGACCGCGCGAGCCATGTGCTGGACCCCGAGGCGATGGTCCCCGCTGCCGGTCAAGGCATCGTCGGCGTGACGGTACGGGAGGCAGATACCGAGCTTCACGAGCTTCTCTCGGGCATCGAGGACCCGGAGGCGCGGGCCGTCTCCACCGCCGAGCGCGCCATGCTTGCTGCTCTCGACGGGTCCTGCCGCACGCCGATCGGCGGCTATGCGCGGCTGCTCGGCAATGGGGAGTTGCACCTGACGGGCCTCGTCGCGCGTGCGGACGGGTCCTTTCTGCTCAAGCGCGCGCTGCATGGTGCAGCAGCCGATGCCGAGCGCCTGGGCCGGGAGCTGGGCGACAGCCTGCGCGCGGATTGCCCCGCCGATATCTTCGGCTGACATGGATGTCCTGATCACGCGGCCGGAGCCCGGCGGAAGTGAGACGGCCCAGGCTGTCGCCGCGCGGGGCTTCACGCCCGTCCTCGCCCCGGCCCTGACGCTTGAGGCGGTGCCCTTCACCCTGCCGCCAGGCGTCCAGGCCGTGCTGCTCGCCTCCCGCGCCGCCGCCCGCGCGCTGCCGGTGACGGAGCTGCCCGTCTTCGCCGTGGGTGCGGGGACGGCGGCGGAGGCGAGCGCGCGCGGGCTGCCGCAGGTGGTCGCGGCCGAGGGTGATGCAGCGGCGCTTGCTTCGCTGGTGGCGGCTCGGCTGGACCCTCGTGCCGGCGCGCTGCTGCTGGCCGTGGGGGAGGGCTATGGCGCCGCACTCGCGACGCAGCTGCGGGGCCAGGGCTTTCGGGTGGTGCGGCGCATCGCCTACCGGGCCACCCCTGCCGCCGCGCTGCCGGCGCCGGCACTGGCCGCGCTGGCGGAGGGCAGGGTGGGGGCTGCGCTGTTCTACTCGCCGCGTTCGGTCACGCGAATGATGGAACTATTGCGCGGTGCCGGGCTTGTAGAACGATGCACAACCATCGATGCGCTCGCCCTCAGCCCCCGGATTGCCACGGCGCTGCGGCCCCTGCCGTGGCGTTCCATCCGCGCGGTACCGCGCCCCGACCCCGCCGCCTTGCTGGACATGCTGGGACGCTCGCCCGAATAATCGCGACGCGGGCAGGGGCCTGCCCGGCCGGAAGGCCTGGGCTGGACCCGCGCCCGGCACCATATGCGTTTGAGAGCGGCGCCGGTCGGCGGCGCGATGCGCCGGGTTCCGGCGTCGATTGCTTCCTGGAGGCCAGCCGATGACCGAAACCGAACCCACGCAGGCCCCAGCCACTCCGCCAGCCGCGGTCAGCCCGCCCGCCGCGGCCGTGCCGCCCGCCGCGCAGGCGGCG
>JAZKFA010000361.1:22442-24511 GCA_040386655.1 Pseudomonadota bacterium
GCCGTGCCGCCCGCCGCGCAGGCGGCCGCCCCGCCAGCGCCGCCCGCACCCGCGCACCGGCCGGCACGCCGCTTCGACCCCGCCGTTCTGGCGTTGATTGGCTGCGGCGTCGTGCTGGTGGTGGCCGTGGGCTGGCTGTTCGCGACGCCCCGCCCAACCGACTTCACCGGCGGCGACCCCGCGCTGCGTGCATTGGCCGAACGCATCGCGACGCTGGAGAACCGACGCCCCACCGAGCCGCCCGCCCTGCCGCTGCTGGAAGGTCGCATCGCGAGCATCGAGGCGCGCCCCTCACCCGATCTTGCCCCGCTGCAGTCGCGTCTTGAGGCGCTGGACCGCCGCATCGCGACCGCGGAGTCCCGGCCCGGCCCCGACCTCGGCGCGCTTGAGGCGCGGATCGGCGCCGCCACCACCACCGCCACCCGCGCCGAGACGGCGGCCAACGCTGCCTCCACCCTGGCCGGGTCGCTCGGCGAGCGCCTTGCGCCGCTCGAGGCCATGCCGCGCCGGGTCACCGCGTTGGAGGAAACGCAGCTGCGCGCCAATGCGCTGGAGGCCGTGGACACCCGATCCCGCGCGCTGGAAGGCCGCGTGGCCGCCATGGAAGCGGCGCTGACGCGGCTCGGCCAAAGCGAGGCGCGCGCCGCCCGCCTGGTCGCGCAGAACCAGCTTTCGTCGCGCCTGGAAGCCGGGCAGCCGCTGGGCCCGGCACTCGCCGCGCTTGGGGGCAGCCCGCCCGCGCCGCTCGCGCGCTTCGCCACCCTGGCCCCGCCGACCGAGGCGGCGCTGCGCCTGTCCTTCGAGGATGCCGCCCGCGCCGGGCGTGCGGCTAGCGAGCCCGCGCGCGAAGGCCAGTCCGTCGTCGATTCCGCCATCGCGCGGGTCACCGGCCTGGTCACGGTCCGCCGCGGCGAGCAGGTGGTCTGGGGTGACACGGTGCCGGCCGAGATCGAGGCCGCTCGCCGCCAGCTTGAGGCCGGGGACCTCGCGGGTGCCACGGCGCGGTTGCAGCGCCTGCCGGCCCCGGCCCGTGCGGGGCTAGCCGGCTGGCTCGACCAGGCGGAGGCGCTGCTCGCCGCACGCGCGGCGCTGCGCGACCTGGTCGCGGGCTGAGCCGATGCGTCACGTCCTTGGCTTGCTCATCCTCGTCGGTGGCGCGATCGCGCTGGCACTCTGGCTCGCGGAGGTGGGCGGCTCCGTCGAGATCCGCTTCGGCCAGACCTGGATCGGGGTGTCCTTTCCCATCGCGATGCTGGCCCTCGTGGTCGCCTTCATTGTCTTGCACACCATTCTCTCGGTGATCGGCTGGATGCGGCGGATGCCGGGCCGCGTCAGCACGCGTATCGCGGTGCGCCGGCGCGCCGATGGCGATGCCGCGGTGACGCGTGCGCTGATCGCGCTGGCGACCGGGTCCGCGTCCGGCGCGCGGGCGGAAGTGAAGCGCGCGCGCAACCTGCTCGGCGACACGCCACAGACCCTGCTGTTGACGGCTGAGGCGGAGCGCCTGGCCGGGCGCGAGGATGCCGCCGCGGAGGCCTTCACGCTCCTCGCCAAGCGCGATGATGCCCGCTTCCTGGGTCTGCGCGGATTGCTGCGTCAAGCCATGCAGCGCGAGGACTGGCCCGAGGCGCAGCGCCTCGCGCGCGAGGCCGAGATCGCCCAACCCGGTGCCGCCTGGCTGCGCGAGGAGCGGCAGCTTCTCGCCGCCCGCACGCGGGACTGGCGAGAGGCGCTGGCCCTCGCGCCGAAGGATGCGCCGCTCGCCCCGCTGGCGCTTGCGGCCGCCGCGCAGGAGACGGACCCCGAGAAGGCTGCCGCGCTGGAACGCCAGGCCTTCAATGCAGACCCCGGCTTTGCGCCGGCGGCACTCGCCTATTCCGCACGGCTGGCCAGCCAAGGCAGCCCGCGCCGGGCGCGTTCGACCATTGCCGACAGCTGGGCGCGCACTCCGCACCCGGACCTCGGTGCTGCCTGGATCGCGCCGATGAGCGAGAGCCTCGCGCGCGTGAAGGCCGTGGAGGATCTGATCCACACGACGCGTGAGCACCCCGAGAGCCGCTTGCTGATGG
>JAZKFA010000362.1:0-9337 GCA_040386655.1 Pseudomonadota bacterium
TCGCGCGTGGCGCCGACGCCGATGGGGACGACCTTCGTCGCCGGCTGCGCGAAATTGCGCTGCAGCCAGGCGGCCGCGGTCCCGGCAATCTCGGGGTAGAGCACCACATTGAACTGCGCCGCACCCAGCCGCGCGAGGTCGGAGGGCCGCGCGCCGAGAGGGGCCACCACATTCACATCCACGCCGATGGACTCGAGCAGCGCCTTCACTTCAAGGATGTCGTCACGATGGCGGAAGCCGAGCGAGCAGGGGCCGAGAATGTTGCAAAGCGGCCGACCCTCGGTGCGCTTCGTCACGTCCCGACGCGCGAAGGCCCGCACCAACTGATAGAAGGTCTCGGCCGCGCCCCAGTTTTCCTTCTTCTGGTAGGCCGGCAGCTCTACCGCCACGACGGGTACCGGCAGGCCTAGGCTCTTCGCGAGGCCACCCGGATCATCCTGGATCAGCTCGGCCGTGCAGCTGGCGCCGACGAGGATCGCCTCGGGCTGGAAGCGCGCGTGGCTGTCGAGCACCGCTCGGCGGAACAGGTCAGCCGTATCGGAGCCGAGGTCGCGCGCCTGGAAGGTCGTGTAGGTGACCGGCGGACGACGATCATTGCGCTGGATCATGGTGAACAGCAGATCGGCGTAGGTGTCGCCCTGCGGCGCGTGCAGCACGTAGTGGAGGCCCTGCATCGCATCGGCGATGCGCATTGCACCGACGTGGGGAGGCCCTTCATAGGTCCAGACGGCGAGCTCCATGGCTACACCATCAGCCTGGCGCGGCGGCGGAGCGGCCGGGCGAAAAGCTCGGCCAGGTCGGCTGCCTGGTTGTAGCCCTGGATGGGCGTGAAGACGGTCTCGATCGACCACTTCGTCGTCAGCCCCTCCGCCTCCAGCGGATTGGCGAGGCCCAGGCCACACAGCACCAGGTCGGGCTGCGCCTCACGGCAGCGGTCCAGCTGCATCTCCACATCCTGCCCCTCGGACAGAAGTGCGGTGTTCGGCAGCAGCGCGAGCTCCGGACCAAGATGGGCGCGGTGCAGGTAGGGCGTACCGACCTCGATCGGGATCATCCCGACCTCGCGCGCGAGGAATCGCGCGAGTGAAATCTCCATCTGCGAGTCGGGGAACAGGAACAGCGTCTTGCCGGCGAGCGTTTCGCGCAGGGGCGCCAGCGCGCGGCGGGCGCGATCCTCGGCGGATGCGGTCGCCTCGGTGAAGCGGGCGGGCGAGACGCCGAAGGCATCGGCCGCGGCGCGCAGCCACAGCGTGGTGCCCTCGGCACCCAACGGAAACACGGCCGGAAGGTGGACGGCACCACGGGCTTCAAGCGCGCGCGCGGTGTTGGCGAGAAAGGGTTGGGCCAGCAGCATGCGCGTGCCACGCCCGACTGGGGGCAGGTCGCGCGCGCGGCGGGGCGGCAGGAAGCGCACATCGTCGATGCCCATGGCCGCGAACAGCCGCTGCATCTGGTCCTCGACCACTTCTGCCAGCGAACCAACGATGAGCAGCGACGGCGTGGAGTCCTTGGCGACGGGCATTTCCGGCACCAGCGCGGCCAGGCAGGCATCCTCGCCTTCGGTGAAGGTCGTCTCGATGCCGCTGCCGGAGTAGTAGAGCACGCGCACATCGCCCTTGGTGCGATCGAGGCGCTGCGCGGCGCGTGACAGATCGAGCTTGATCACCTCGGACGGGCAGGAGCCGACCAGGAACAGCATGCGGATATCGGGCCGGCGCTCCAGCAGGCGAGCGACCACGCGGTCGAGCTCGTCATTGGCATCGGCCAGGCCCGCGAGATCGCGCTCGTCGAGGATGGCGGTCGCGAAGCGGGGTTCGGCGAAGATCATCACGCCGGCGGCGGATTGCAGCAGGTGCGCGCAGGTGCGGCTGCCGACGACGAGGAAGAAGGCGTCCTGGATCTTGCGGTGCAGCCATACGATCCCGGTCAGGCCGCAGAACACCTCGCGCTGGCCACGCTGGCGGAGAACCGGCGCGTCTTCGCAGCCAGTGGCAGTTGGAAGCAGGGCCGCGCCTGCGCTCACGCGGCGTGCCCGTGGAGATAGGCGGGCTGCGTGTCGCGCCGGGCCATGCGCAGCTTGATGACGAACTGCGCGGCGTTGACGACATAGGCGGCATAGGCAGAGAGCGCGAGCCACATCTGGAACTGCGCGTCGCCGAAGCCGGTCGCCACCGCGACCAGATAGCCCGTGTGCAGCGCGAGCACGAGCATGGAGAACATGTCTTCCCAGTAGAAGGCCGGTGCGAACAGATACCGCCCAAAGACCCGCCGCTCCCAGATGCAGCCGGTGATCATGATGGCGTAGAGCGTGAGCGTCTTCACCACGACCGACGCCGTGGCGGTCGCGAGTCCCTCACCGGTGGCGAGATAGCGCAGGACGAAGCCGAGGCTCACGAGGAAGACCAGGAACTGCACGGGAGCGAGGATGCCCTGCACCATTGTCCAGGGTGTAGCATCGCGGCGGGCGCGTTCCTCGGGCGTATAGAGCGGCTGGATCTGCGGGCGGCGCTGGATCTTTCGGCCGCAGGCGGCACCGAAGGGGCTGCAATCCATGGCCGAGATAATCGGGTCAAACACACCGTTCCGACGCATTGGCGACATTTCCTCTTCCGCAGGCCGGGTCTTTGGCGTCCAGTAACCTTTGGCCTTGGCAACCACGCTGCAGCCGGGGCCGCGGGGCGTGATGTGCCTAACCTCTGGTTCGCTGAGAGAGCACCTGCCTCCCTGTCCGAAGGCTAAGTCGGGGATCGATCAGGTGTCAAGCAAGACTGACGTAAAGCAACGTTGACAGAAGTCGACGAAACGGGCGAAGCTTTGGGAAGGGGAAGAGATGGACCGGAAGCAGACATCGATGCGAGAGCAGCAGATCACAGACAGCAGGGAGTCGGTCGCAGCGCCCTTCGCGCCGACGCCTGGCGATCTGCGCAACGCACCCGACCTGGCGGATCTCCCGCTCATCCCGAGCCTGCCGCAATGGCAGCATGACGCCATCAGCCGCCGCGTCGCGCAGATCGCCGCCGCAGTCGAAACGCAGGTCCTGCCGAAGCTGGTCTCCACAGGGCGGGCCCATGGCATTACCGCCAAGGCGCCGGCTTTGCTCAAGGACCGGCGCAAGCTGATGGCGCTGCTTCTCCTGGACGACATGGCTGCCGCCGAAGCGGCGCTTGCGGACCTCAGCGCGCGCGGCATCTGCGCGGAGACGATCTACACGGGCATCCTCACCCCGGTCGCGCGCGAGTTCGGTGTCTACTGGACGGAGGACCGTTGCAGCTTCGTCGACGTGACCCTCGCCCTGGGCCGGCTGCACCAGCTTATGGTCATGGTCTCGCCCGACTTTCAGATGACGCGGGCGGAGCCTGTGGCGGCCAAGCGCATCTTCCTCGCGCTGGCGCCCGGCGAGCAGCACAGCTTCGGCCTGACGATGGTGTGCGAATACTTTCATCGCGCCGGCTGGGATGTGCGCCGCCCAGAGGCCTCGAGCGCGGAGGAAATCGCCAACGCCGTGCGCGTGGAGAAATGCCGCGTCGTCGGCCTCTCGATCGGGGCGGAGGATCATCTCGCGGAGCTCACCCGCTCCATCGCGACCATTCGGCGCCAATCCGCCGGCGGGGATGAGCTTGCGATCATGGTGGGTGGGCCACTGTTCATTCAGAAGCCGGCGCTGGCGAACCGGGTCGGTGCCGACTCCACTGCGGCGACAGGCGCCGAAGCCGTTCAACGTGCAGAGGCTCTCCACGCCTTGATGAGTGTCATGGATTGAACTATGCGGCTGTCAGGTCGAATTGACGGTCGCTGCCGTAAGGCTCGCACTCGAACGAGCCACCGATGAGTGAGGGAGAACAGCGTCAGCTAAGCAGTGGACCGCGTAACGAAGGAAGACAGGACACGTGTTGGGATTCGCCGCTCCGGGCAAATCGCTCGGCGATCTGGACGCTGAATCCGCCGCGACGGTCATCGCGGCGGCGGCCGACGTCACGATTCTTCTTGATGGTAACGGCGTGATACGAGACGTCGCCTTCGGCAGCGAGGAGCTGGCCCCGAGTTTTGAGGGCTGGCGCAGCTGGATCGGACGCGCCTGGATCGATACCGTGACCGAGGAGAGCCGCCCCAAGGCGGAGGCCCTTCTGCGCGACGCGCCCAAGCCCTCCACCCCGCGCTGGCGCCACCTGAATCAGGCTGTCCCCTCGGGCCCTGCCATTCCTTTGCTGTATGCCTCTGCGCAGCTTGCGAACCAGCAGCGCACCGTCATCTTTGGGCGCGATCTGCGGCCGGTCTCCGCCTTGCAGCAGCGCCTGGTGCAGGCGCAGCAGGCCATGGAGCGCGACTACGCGCGGCTGCGCCAGGCCGAGACACGCTACCGCCTGCTGTTCCAAATGTCCGCCGAGCCGGTGATGGTGGTCGACGCCATCGGGCTGCGCGTGATCGAGTCGAACCTGGCCGCGGACCGACTGTTTGGCGCCGATGCCGCATCCACCGCCGGCCGGACCTTCCTCGACGCCTTCGACGCTCCCGGGCAGCCGCGCCTGCAGGCCATGCTCGCCGGCGTCCGGTCGGCGGGGCAGGCCGATGACGTGCTCGTGCGCCTGGCCGATGGCGAGCGCGAGGTCGCCGTCTCCGCAGCACTGCTGCGGCAGGAAAAGGCGGCGCTGTTCCTTGTGCGCCTGTCCTTCCCGAACGCGGGCGGTGTGGCAAATCTTGGCCCTGCCGGCCGGTCCCGTTTGCTGGAATTCGTCGAATCCGCGCCCGATGCCTTCGTCGTGGCGAAGGAGGATGGCACTATCCTCTCGGCCAACCCCGCATTCCTCGAGATGGCGGAGATCGCCAGCGAGGAACAGGCCCGCGGCGAGCCGCTGTCGCGCTTCCTCGGCCGTCATGGCTTCGAACTGGACGTGCTGATCGCGAACCTGCGCGCACGCGGTCCGGTGCGGTTGTTCGAGACGCGGCTGCGCGGTGCGCATGGTGCGCAATCCTCCGTCGAGGTTTCGGCCGTCATCGTCGTGGAGGGCGGGCCGCCCTGCTTCGGCTTCACCATCCGCGATATCGGCAAGCGCCTCGCACCCGCGCAGCCGGCCGAGGCGCTCACCATGCCGCGCCCGGTCGAGCAGCTGACGGAGCTCGTCGGCCGGGTGCCACTCAAGGAACTGGTGCGCGAGGCAACGGACGTCATTGAGCGACTCGCGATTGAGGCGGCGCTGGAACTTTCGGGCGACAACCGCGCCTCGGCGGCGGAAATGCTCGGACTGTCGCGGCAGAGCCTCTACGTGAAGCTGCGGCGCTATGGACTGGGCGACCTCGACAGCCAGGACGAGGGCTGAGCCTTGAGCAGCAGCGTCCTTCCCCGCCGGCTCGAACTATCCGCGGTCGTGGAGCTGCTGAAGCCGGTCACTTGGTTCGCCTCCGTCTGGGCCTTCATCTGCGGCACCGTTTCCGCTGGTGTATCGTTCGACGGGCGCTGGGGCGAGTTCGCGCTGGGGACGCTGCTCTGCGGGCCCCTGGTCTGCGCAACCAGCCAGGCGATCAATGACTGGCACGACCGCCACGTGGACGCGATCAACGAGCCGAACCGGCCGATCCCCTCGGGCCGCATCCCCGGCGAGTGGGGGCTCTATATCGCGATGGTCTGGGCGGCGCTGTCGCTGCTCGTCGCCGCCCGCTTCGGCGCCTGGGGCCTGTATGCGACCGCGGCCGGGCTGTTCTTTGCCTGGGCCTATAGCGCGCCACCGCTGCGGTTGAAGCGTAATGGCTGGTGGGGCAATGCGGCCGTCGCCGTCTGCTACGAGGGCCTGCCCTGGATCACCGGTGCCGCCATCATGGCCGGCGGCGCGCCGGACTGGCGCATCCTGGTGGTGGCCGGCCTCTACAGCTTCGGCGCGCATGGCATCATGACGCTGAACGACTTCAAGTCGATCGAGGGCGATCGCCGCATGGGGCTTGGCTCGCTCCCCGCGCGCCTGGGCGCGGAGCGCGCAGCCCTGGTCGCCTGCGCGATGATGGCGGCGCCTCAGCCCGTGGTAATCGCGCTGCTGCTGGCCTGGGGCCAGGCCTGGGCGGCGGCGCTGATTTTGGTCACGCTTGTGGCGCAGCTGGTCTGCATGCGCCGGATGCTGCGCGACCCGAAGGCGCTGGCCCCATGGTACAATGCGACCGGCGTCTCGCTCTATGTGCTGGGAATGCTGGCGACCGCCTTCGCCCTGCGCGCGCTGGTGCAGCCATGAGCGGTGGGCTGGGCTGGCTCGGGATCATCCGCCTCGGCCTCGTGCAGACGGCGCTGGGCTCCGTGGTGGTGCTGACGACCTCGACGATCAATCGCGTGATGGTGGTGGAGCTGGCGCTGCCGGCGACGCTGGCGGGCCTGCTGGTCGGGCTGCATTACGGCGTGCAGATGTCGCGCCCGCGCATGGGGTTCGGTTCGGACGTGGGCGGTCGCCGGACGCCATGGATCATCGGTGGCATCGCGCTGCTGGGCCTGGGCGGACTCGGCGCCGCGGCGGCGGTGCCGGTGATGCAGACTGCGCTGGTGCTCGGCCTCGCGCTGGCAGCCCTAGCCTTTGTGGCGGTCGGCATGGGCGTGGCCGCATCGGGCACCTCGCTTCTGGCGTTGCTCGCCTCCGAGGTCGCGCCGCCACGGCGTCCCGCGGCCGCCACCATTGTGTGGGTGATGATGATTGCGGGTTTCGCGGTGACCGCTGGCGTGGCGGGGCGGTTGCTGGATCCTTTCTCCCCGGCCCGTCTCATTGCCGTGACGGGCGGCGTGTCGCTCTTCGCGTTCGCTCTGGCAACGGCCGCGGTGTGGGGAGTCGAGCGGCAACGCATTGCTCTGGTCGTGGCGGCCGTGTCGTCCAGGCCGGATTTCCGCACGGCACTCCGCGCGATCTGGGCAGAGCCCGATGCCCGGCGCTTCACCATCTTCGTCTTCGTCTCGATGCTCGCCTACAGCGCCTCGGACCTGATCCTCGAGCCCTTCGCAGGGCAGGTGTATGGGCGCTCCATCGGCGAATCGACCTCGCTGGCTGGCGTGCAGAATACCGGCACGCTGCTGGGGATGATCGTGGTGGCCATCCTGGGCAATCGCTTCGGCGGCCTGCGCGGCTGGACAGTGGGCGGGTGCATCGCCTCGGCGCTGGTGCTGTTCGTGCTGGCACTCGGCGGCGCCGGGCATGTAGCCCTGCCGCTCGGGGCCAGCTATCTCGCGCTCGGGCTGGCCAATGGCGCCTTCGCCGCGGCTGCCATCGCCTCGATGATGATGCTGGCCGCGCAGGGTCGCTCCGGGCGCGAGGGAACGCGCATCGGGCTATGGGGCGCGGCGCAGGCGGTGGCCTTCGGGCTGGGTGGCCTTGCGGGCACCATCGTCGTGGATCTCGGGCGCTGGCTGATGGGCGCGCATGCGCCTGCATACGCATTGGTTTTCGCAATTGAGGGCGGGCTCTTCCTGCTCTCGGCCATGCTGGCCGCCGGCATCGATGCGCAGGCTTCGCGCGATGCGGCGCCAGCGGCATTCCAGGAGAGGCGCGCATGAGCACCACTCAGTTCGACGTCGTCGTGGTGGGTGGCGGCCCGTCAGGGTCCACCGCCGCAGAGCACCTCGCGCGGCAGGGGCGCAGCGTCCTGCTGCTCGACCGCGCCGGGCGTCCGAAGCCCTGCGGCGGCGCCATCCCGCCGCGCCTGATCCGCGACTACGCCATCCCTGACCACCTGATCTGCGCGCGCATCAAGGGCGCGCGCATCGTCTCGCCCCAGGACAAGTCGGTCGATATGCCGATCGACGGCGGCTATGTGGGCATGGTCGATCGCGACGTGTTCGACGAATGGCTGCGCGTGCGCGCCGCCGATGCTGGCGCCGAGCGCACCACCGGCCACTACGAAGCCATCGAGCGCGATGCCGATGGCTGCGCCGTCGTCGTCTGGCGCACCAAGGATGAGGTCGCGCACCGCGTCCGCGCGCGGCTGGTCATTGGTGCCGATGGCGCGCGCTCGGCCATCGCAAAGCACCACGTCAAGGGCGGCGACAAGATGCCCTGCGTCTTCGCCTACCACGAGATCATCCGCACACCCGAGGGCGACGCCCGCTACGATGGCAGCCGTTGCGACGTGATCTACAACGGCCGGCTGAGCCCCGATTTCTACACCTGGGTCTTCCCGCACGGCCATCAGACCAGCATCGGCACCGGCTCCGCCCGCAAGGGCTTCTCGCTGCGCGGCGCGGTCACCACCTTTCGCCGCGAGGCTGGGCTCGACACGGCCGAGACCATCCGCCGCGAAGGCGCGCCGATCCCGCTCAAGCCGCTCAAGAAGTGGGACAATGGCCGCGACGTGCTGCTCGCCGGCGATGCCGCGGGTGTTGTCGCGCCGGCCTCGGGCGAGGGCATCTACTACGCCATGCTCGGCGGCGAACTCGCAGCGACAGCCGGCGAAGCCTTCCTCGCGAGCGGTGACGCGAAGGCGCTCGGCATCGCGCGCAAGCGCTTCATGAAGGCCCACGGCACGGTCTTCTGGGTGCTCGGGATGATGCAGTATTTTTGGTACAAAAACGACTGGACCAGGGAGCGCTTCGTGAAGATGTGCCGTGACCCCGATGTGCAGCGGCTGACCTGGGAGTCCTATATGAACAAGCAGTTGGTTCGGAAAAAGCCGGTCGCGCACGTGAAGATCTTCTTCAAGGATCTTGCGCACCTCCTCGGCCTGGCGCGCGCGTGATGGTCTCCTTCCCGCACGGCCCGATCGACCAGGCTCTCGATCTTCCTCGCGAGGACGGCGCCATGGTGCGCCCGCATCATCGCCGCACCCTGCCGCTGCGCGTGGGCACCCGCGCCTCCCCGCTCGCGCTGTACCAGACGCGGCACTTCCTCGACATCATCACGCGCTTCTGCCCCGTGCTGCGCGATGCCAAGGCCTTCGAGGAAAACCAGATCAGCACCGCCGGCGACCGCATCCAGGATCGCCGCCTGTCCGAGATCGGCGGCAAGGGGCTCTTCGCCAAGGAAATCCATGAGGCGCTGCTCGATGGCCGCGTGGATTTCGCGGTCCATTCGCTGAAGGATCTCGAGACCGAATTGCCCAAGGGCATCATGCTGGCGTGCACGCTCAAGCGGGAGGATGCGCGCGATGCGCTGATCCTCGGCGCCGGCGTCGAGCAGGCGGTTTGCCCGGATGATCCCTTGGCCTGCATCCCGCACGGCGCGCTGATCGGCACCTCCTCCGTCCGGCGCCAGGCGCAGCTTCTGTATGCTCGTCCGGACCTGCGCATTGGGATGCTGCGCGGCAACGTGCAGACGCGCTTGTCTCGCGTGCGCGAAGGCCATCTCGCCGGCAGCCTGCTCGCCTATGCCGGCCTCAAGCG
>JAZKFA010000363.1:0-6311 GCA_040386655.1 Pseudomonadota bacterium
AACGACCCCAAGGTCTGGATCTTCCGGCTGCGTCCGGGCGTGACCTTCCATGACGGCACGCCCTTCAACGCCGACGCGGCGATCTGGAATTTCGACCGCTACTTCCTCAATTCGAGCCCACAATTCGAGCCGGCGGCGAGCGGCATCAGCCGCGCGCGCGTCACCATCCTCGAGAGCTATCGCAAGATCGACGACATGACGATCGCGATGACGACGGTGCGGCCGGCGTCCTACTTCCCCTACATGGTCGTCTACCTGCTGATGACCTCCCCGCAGTCCTTCGAGCAGGCGGGGCGTGACTGGGCGCGGGTGGGGCTGCTGCCGCCTGCGGGGACGGGCCCGTTCCGGCTGACCCGCGTGGTGCCGCGCCAATCGGCCGAACTGACGCGCCATGACGGGTATTGGGACCGCTCGCGCATCGCGCGGCTCGACCGCATCCTGCTGCTGCCGATGCCGGAGGCGAATACGCGCCTGGCCGCGCTGCGTTCCGGCCAAGTGGACTGGATCGAGGTGCCGCCGCCCGATGCCATCCCGTCGCTGCGGGCGGCCAACTTCAACATCTCGACCGGCAGCTATCCGCATGTCTGGCCGTGGTTCTTCCAGATGGAGGGCGACACGCCGTTCCGCGACGTGCGCGTGCGGCAGGGGCTGAACTACTGCGTTGATCGCGCCGGGATGGTGGGGCTGCTGAACGGCACGGCGGAGCCTTCGGTGGGCTGGCTGAAGCCCGGCGATCCCGCGTTCGGTACACCGGAGAACCGCTATACCTTCGACCCCGCGCGGGGGCGTGCGCTACTGGCGGCGGCGGGCTTCAACGCCCAGCGGCCACTGACTTTCAAGGTGCTGATCTCGCCTTCGGGTTCAGGCCAGATGCTGCCACTGCCGATGAACGAGTTCCTCCAGCAGAACCTGCGCGAGGCCTGCGGCGTGCAGGTGAACTTCGAGGTCGCGGAGTGGAACACGCTGCTGACCGCGGTGCGCAGCCCGCCTGGTGCGCCGATCCTGAACGGCGCGGTTTCGATCAATCCGTCCTCGCCATCCTCCGACCCTTCGGTGGCCGTGCGCTACTTCTTGCGCGCGGCTTTCCCGCCCACCGGGTTCAACTGGGGACAGTGGGCGGACCCGGCATTCGAGACGGCGATCGGCCAACTGGAGACGGCGCGCGATCCGGCAGCGGCGACGGCGGCTTTCGCTTTGGCGCATGCACGGCTGGTGGACAACCCGCCGTGGCTGTTCATCGTGCATGACTTGAACCCGCGCGCGATGAGCAGGCGCGTGCGCGGCTTCACCCCGGCGCAGAGCTGGTTCCAGGACCTGGTGACCGTCGAGGTGCAGTAGGCGCTTCGCAGCGCGCGGTCAGTCCGGCCGCGCGCTGCTGAACGGTTGAGCGCTGCGCAGGCACTGATCGGCCTTTTTCCGGCGCGCTCCGCTGGCGCGGATCACTCTTATTCCAGGCGCGCTCCGCTGGCGCGGATCACGACGCCCCAGCGTTCATGCTCCGCCCGCAGCATGGGCATCATCGCCGCCGGCGCGACCGGCTCCAGCAATTCGAAGCCGAGTTCCACCAGGCGGCGGCGCACCGCCTCATCGGCCATCAGCGCAGTCGTCACCTCGCGCATGCGGGCGATGATGGGTGCAGGCGTAGCGGCCAGCGTCGCGACCGCAAACCAGGTCGTGAGCTCGTAGTCCGGGAAGCCCAGCTCGCGCATGGTCGAGACCTCGGGCAAGTAGGCGGACCGCGCGGCCGAGGTCACCGCCAGCGGCCGCAGCGCGCCGGACCGGATGCCGCCAAGCAGCGTGGTGATGTTGTAGTAGGCGAAATCCACCTCCCCGGTCTGTACCGCGAGGATGCCCTGCGGCGCGCCGCGATAGGGCACGTGCGTGCACGAAATGCCCGCCTGCTGCGACAGCAGCGCGGAGGAGAGGTGGTGCGTCGTCCCCACCCCGCCCGAGGAATAGGTCAGCACGCCCGGCCTTGCGCGTGCCGCAGCGAGCAGGTCATCGAGCGTGCGGAAGGGCGACGCCGCGCGCACGACCAGCGCGTTGGAGACACCCGCAACTCGGTCGATGTAGGCGAAGTCGCGGAACGGGTCGTAGGGCAGGGTCGGGTACAGATGCGGGTTGAAGGCGACGGCCGTCTGCCCCGCAATCGCCACCGTGTAGCCATCCGCGGGCGCGCGCGCGACCTGGCCAAGGGCTACGGTGCCATTCGCCGCCGGCCGGTTCTCGACCGGTACCGGCACGCCAAGGCGCTGCGCCCACTGCTCGGCGAGCAGTCGCGCCATGATGTCGACGCTGCTACCGGCCGCGAGCGGTGCGACCATGGTGATCGGCCGCGTGGGCCAGGACTGCGCGAGCGCGGGTGCGGCGGCCGCGAAGGGCAGCGTCAGTGCGGCGCGCCGGCTCAGAGCGTGTGAGGAGGTCGAGCTTGGGTGCGGGTGTCCGTCCATATCGCTCATTCCTTGTGGCCGTGGGCCGGCACGACGTTCATCGCAGCAGATAGACGGGGCTGGTCCACAGCACGCTCCCGTCTTCGAAAGTAGCCCGCAGGAACAGCGCGTTGTCGGCATCGGCGCGCAGCGGCACCTGGCGTTCGAACACCATGGCGCTCGGGGCTGCGTCGGGCAGCAGGAAGGCGCGCATCCGTCGGCCGAGGCCGCCCGCTTCCCACACCGCCTCGCCCGCCAATAGGTCGCGCAGCGGCACCTGCGCGGTGACCAGTCCCGTCGCGATGGAGAGCGTGCCGTCAAGGCTCGCGAGCTGCGCATCCATCGCCTGGAAACCGCCGGTGGTAACGCCCTCGAAGCGCAGCGTCGTCGCATCCGCCTCGAAGCGATGGTCGAGGTTAAAGCGGTTGATCGGGCGCACGTCGGACCAGGTGGTGCCGTCCACGCCGATGCTGCCGGTCCAGAAGGTCTCGCGCCCGCGGCCGCGATACTCGCTGCCCTCCCACACCACGCGCAGCCGCAGGCCGGGAGGGGCATCCGGCCGCAGCACTTCGATCAGCGCGTCGCGGTTGCGCAGTTCGATCCGCTCGATGGGCGATGCGCCCATGATCTCGGCACGGAACAGCGCGGTCTCATCGACCGCGCCGGCGAGGATGTCGCCCATGACAGCGGTGTTCGTCCGCGCATCAGCGGCGCCGCCCAGCGCCGGGTCGTCGATGTGCAGCGCAGCCTCATGCGCCAGCGTCACGGCCACATCCGCATGCACGCGCGCCGCGTTGGTGGTGGCGTAGTGGTGGCGGCGGAGCAGCGCGTCGAACACGCCCGCGCGGCTGAGATCGTTCGTCAGCAGACAGGTCAGCCCGCCATAGCTGCCGAACTGGCTGCCGCCGGGGTGAGAGGCACCCTGCCGCCCCTTGTGCCCATCCGAATTCGCCACGATCCCGACCCGCGCGCCGACAGCGAAGGCATCGGCCAGCAGCCAGTCGAAGGTGCCCCAATCCGAATGCACCTCGACCGAGCGTTCCAGCTTCCGGTCATGGGCGAAGTACAGGTTGGCATAGCGTCCGCCGACATGCGGCACGCAGATCGCGGGACGGCCCTCGGCGCGGAGGGCGGCATGCAGTTCGCGGGCATCCAGCGCATCCGTCGCGTGGTCGGTGAGGTCCTCGACCAACGCGTGGCAGGACCGGCGGATGACGCGGCCCTCCTCGGGGAAGATCACGTTGCGGTCGCCGCCGAGCGCGGTGTTGCCGGACCATTCATAGCCGGGGAGGAAGACGAAGCGGCCAGGTGCGTCGAACTCGGCGAAGGCGCGGTTGAAATCGGCCCAGCCCTCGGCGGTGATCTGGAAGTCATTGCCCTGGTGGCAGATGGCATCGACGCCGGCGAGGTCGCGGGCATAGCGCGCGAGCGTGTCGATATGGCCGGTGCCCACCGTCTCGCCGGATTGGCCGTGCAGGTCCGCCCAATAGGGGGTGAGCGCACCCGCGGCGACGCGCATGGGATTGGACGGCGTGTCGTCCCAATGCACGACCAGCGCCTGCGCGGCATCGGCGGAGAGCCCCTCGATCCGGTGAGCGCGCGCGCCCTCAGGCCAGGTGATCTCCGGCGGAAGGCCGGCGACGGGCTGGCTCGCCGACAGCCGGTGCGTCCCCGCCGGCAGTCGCCCGGGGTTGCCCCAGCGGTCATCGGCGCGCAGCAGCAGCGAGAAGGGCTCGCCCGGTGCACGGCGGGTCGGCAGGATGGCCAAGCGCCGTGCCGGAGGTCCGGGGACCACCTCCACCCACGGCTGGTCCGGCAGCAGCGCCCAGTTGCAGGTGGCGAAGACATCCGCGAGCGTGAGGAAGTGGAAGCGCTCCTCGCAGTAGGTCTGCATGCGCAGCCCCGGCGAGCCCTGGCGCTGGTCTCCGATGCGCACGGTGATGGTGTCCCCGGGCGAGAGGAAGCCGCGCGCCACCGTCACCGTCAGCGTGCGCGACCAGGGCCGCATCGCGAGCTTGGGGTGGAACTCCAGGGTCAGCTTCGCACCGTTTGAGGCTTCGGCGGTGACGTAGTTCGGCGCCTTCGGGTCGGAGAACTGCGGTCGCCCGGTGTCGCTCACCTGGCGGGTGCAGATGCGGATGGAGCCGGTGTCGTCCATGCCGAAGCGGCCGGCGGTGAAGACCAGGGTGAAGGCGGCGTAGGACCCGGCCTCGACCGGTTCGCGCGGCGTCATGGAGACGGTGCCGATCTCGGCCGCGCGGTAGTCGGTGAAATGCGCGGTGTGGCCGGGATGGACATTGGGAAGATCAAGATGTGTGGGGCGTGCCATGGCCGAAGCTTGGCCGCGCTGCGAGCGCCCGGCAAGCCGTTGCGAAGCCCGCGTGAGGTGCTGCCGACCCCGCGATTGACGCAGCGCAAGGCACTGGAGGAAAAGGAAGGCAATAAGAGACAAGCCTTGGGAAGGAACGCCGCCATGTCCGACAGCCTGATGATTCCCGTGAAGCCGGAGATCGCGGCCCAGGCGCGTGTCACCGCCGCCCAGCGCGAGGCGATGGTTGTCGAGGCCACCGCCAATCCCGACGCATTCTGGGCAAAGGAAGCGCAGCGCATCGCCTGGATGACGCCGCCCACCATCATCAAGAACACCAGTTTCTTGGGCGACGTCTCGATCAAGTGGTTCGAGGATGGGGTGCTGAACGCCTCCGTCTCCTGCCTCGACCGGCACCTCGCGACGCGTGGCGACCAGACCGCGATCCTGTGGGAAGGCGACGACCCCAACAGCGATGCGAAGGTCACCTACCGCCAACTGCATGAGCGCGTGTGCAAGCTCGCCAACGCCATGCGCGGCATGGGCGTGAAGAAGGGCGACCGGGTCTGCATCTACATGCCGATGATCGTCGAGGCCGCGGTTGCCATGCTCGCTTGCGCGCGCGTGGGCGCGGTGCATTCCATTGTCTTCGGCGGCTTCTCGCCGGACAGCCTGGCATCGCGCATCCAGGACAGCGAGTGCGTGATGCTGATCACCGCCGATGAGGGACGGCGCGGTGGCCGCAAGGTGCCGCTCAAGGCCAATGCGGATGAGGCGTTGAAGGCCTGCCCCTCCATCCGCAACGTGATCGTGGCGAAGAACACGGGCGGCACGGTGGCCATGCAGACGGGTCGCGACCATTGGTGGTCGGATGCCTGCGACGACAAGCCGGCCGAATGCGCGCCGGAGCCGATGTCCGCCGAGGATCCGCTGTTTATCCTCTACACCTCGGGGTCGACTGGGAAGCCCAAGGGCGTGCTGCACACCACCGGCGGCTATCTCGTCTGGGCGAGCTTCACGCACGAGACCGTCTTCGACTACCGCCCCGGCGAGATCTACTGGTGCACGGCGGATGTGGGCTGGGTGACCGGGCACAGCTACATCGTCTACGGCCCGCTCGCGAATGGCGCGACGACGTTGATGTTCGAGGGCGTCCCGAGCTGGCCCGACAATGGCCGCTTCTGGCAGGTGGTCGCTAAGCACAAGGTCAACATCTTCTATACCGCGCCCACTGCCATCCGCGCCCTGATGCGCGACGGCGAGGCGCCGGTGAAGAAGCATGACCGGTCTTCGCTGCGCATCCTCGGGAGCGTGGGTGAGCCGATCAATCCGGAGGCCTGGCTGTGGTACTATCGCGTGGTCGGCGATGAGCGCTGCCCGATCGTGGACACCTGGTGGCAGACCGAAACCGGCGGCATCCTGATCTCGCCCTTGCCCGGCGCGGTCGGCCAAAAGCCAGGCTCCGCGACGCTGCCGCTGCCCGGCGTGCTGCCCGCGCTGGTCGACAATGAGGGCACGCTGCTGGAGGGCGCGACGGAGGGCAACCTCGTCATCCTCGACAGCTGGCCGGGGCA
>JAZKFA010000363.1:6321-7564 GCA_040386655.1 Pseudomonadota bacterium
CCATGAGCGCTTCATCCAGACTTACTTCTCCACCTTCCCCGACAAGTACTTCACCGGCGATGGCGCACGCCGCGATGCGGATGGCTACTGGTGGATCACCGGGCGCGTCGATGACGTGATCAACGTCGCGGGCCACCGCATGGGCACCGCCGAAGTCGAGAGCGCGCTGGTCGCGCATGTCGCCGTAGCCGAGGCCGCGGTCGTCGGCATGCCGCACGACATCAAGGGCCAGGGCATCTACGCCTACGTCACGCTCGTCGCGGGCGTGGAGCCCACGGACGCGCTGCGCAAGGAGCTGGTGGCCTGGGTGCGCAAGGAGATCGGGCCGATCGCGACGCCGGACGCCATCCAGTGGGCGCCGGGGCTGCCGAAGACGCGCTCGGGCAAGATCATGCGGCGCATCCTGCGCAAGATCGCCGCGAACGAGGTGGATGGGCTGGGCGATACCTCGACGCTGGCGGACCCCGGCGTGGTGACGGACCTGATCGACAACCGCGTGGCGTGAGGCGGCTAGTCCGCGCGGATATTCCCTTCGCGAATCACGGAGCGCCAGCGGGCCAGTTCGCTGGTGATGAGCGCGGTGTAAGGGCCGCTCGTCAGGTCGCCCGGGCGGACGCCGATGCTCGCGAAGCGCTGCTTCACGGCGTCCGAGGCCAGCGCCTCCGCGATCAGCCCTTCCCAACGCGCGGCGAGCGCCGGCGGGATGCCGGCGGGTGCGGAGAAGCCAAACCAGTTGGTGGACGACACGCCGGGGAAACCGGCCTCGACGAAGGTCGGCACGGCCGGCAACGTCGCGTCGCGCGCCGTCTCGCTCTGCGCGATCGGCTTGAGGCGGCCGGCGCGGATATGGCCCATGGCGGTCGGCAGGCTCTCCATCAGCGAGGGCAGGTTACCTGCGATCACATCGGTCATCGCAGGTGCGGAGCCGCGATAGGGGACATGCGTCAGCTCGATCCCCGCCGCGCGGCCGAGCAGTTGCCCGATCAGATGGTTCATCGTGCCGTTGCCGCCGGAGCCGTAGGTGATCGTGCCGGGCCGCGCACGGGCGGCGGCGATGTAGTCTGCCAGCGTTGCGGCGGGGAAGTTCGGGTTCACCAGCAGCACCGAGGGGAAGGTGCCGATGCTGTGAATGTGCACGAAGTCGCTCAGCGGGTCATAGGGCACGTTGGCGTAGAGCACCGGCCCGATGCCGTGCGAGGCAGCGTTGGAGATCATCACCAGGTGCGTATCGCCACGCGCCTTG
>JAZKFA010000363.1:7574-11358 GCA_040386655.1 Pseudomonadota bacterium
CGACCAGGTCGGTCCCGACCAGCCCGCCCGCGCCGGGGCGATTTTCCACCACGATCGGCTGTCCCAGCCGGTTGCCGAACCAGTCCGCGAGGGTGCGGGAAAGGATGTCCGCCGCTCCCGCAGGGGGGAAGTTCACCACCCAGCGGATCGGGCGGTCGGGCCAGGCGGGCTGCGCGCGTACGCCCGGGGCCAGCAGTAGGGTGGGGGCAGCGAGCAGCGCGCGGCGGGGCAGGTTGGACATGGTCAATCTCCGGCATGGCGCCTTGCGGGCACGGCGCATGATTTGCATGAATGGGGTTGCAAGCCTCGTGCCGAACAGGAGACGCGCCATGCCGGCTTTCATCTGCACGACCTGCGGAACCCAGCATGCCCTGAGCGATGCGCCGCCCGCATCATGCGTCATCTGCGACGATGAACGCCAATACGTCCCGCCGACAGGTCAGGGTTGGACCACGCTGGAGCGCCTGCGTCGCACGCACATGGCGACCTTCCGAATGGAGGGGGCGCTGCTCGGCATCGGCACCGCGCCGAATGTCGGCATCGGGCAGCGGGCGCTGCTGCTGCGTACGCCGGCGGGCAACGTGCTGTGGGATTGCGTGAGCCTGATCGACCAGGCGATGGTCGATGTCATCGCAGCACTCGGCGGCCTGGCCGCCATCGCGATCTCGCATCCGCATTACTACACGACGCAGGTCGAATGGAGCCGCGCCTTCGGCGGCGTGCCGGTGCACCTGCACGCCGCGGACCGCGAATGGATCATGCGGCCCGACCCCTGCATCGCGCTGTGGGAGGGTGACGCAAGGCCGCTGCTGCCCGGTGTGACGCTGGTACGCGCCGGCGGGCACTACCCGGGCGGGACGGTGCTGCATTCGGAAGAGGGTGCGGGCGCGCTGCTGACCGGAGACCTGCTGCAGGTGGTGGCGGACCGCACGCATGTGGGGTTCATGTGGTCCTATCCGAATTTCATCCCGCTGGGTGCGGCGGCGGTATACGGCATCGCGGCGCGAATCGCCCCTTATCGCTACGACGCGGTGTACGGCGCCTTCTGGGACCGCGTGATCCTCACCGGTGCGGAGGCGGCGGTCGCGCGCTCCGTTGCGCGGCACATTGATTGGGTGGAGCGCGGCGACGCGGGCTAGAGGCGCGCGACGCGGCCGTCCCACACGCGCGCCAGCGTTTCTTCCGTGAGCAACCGACGCGCGGTGGCTGCTGTCTCCGCCTCGCTCAGCGTCGGGACGGGGCGGTGCGGCGCGCCGCAGGACAGCGCGACGGCGGCATTCTCGACCATGTAGATCGCGACCATCACCGCCTGCGCGATGCTGCTGCCGACGACAACCGCGCCATGCGCGCGCAGCAAGACGGCGCGGTGCGGACCGAGCGCCTCGGCCAGGCTCCAGGCCTTGGGCACGGTGTCGACCAGCATGCCCTCAGCCCCGAAGGGCGCACTGTCCCAGACGGGGATGTCCCACCCGGCGATGGACCCCGTGTGGAAGACCGGGCGCAGCGGCGGCGCACCAGGCATGGTGAAGGGCAGCAGCGGCCGCGCGTGGTGATGGATGGAGACGTTTACATCGGGACGCAGCGCGAAGACACCGGCGTGCAGCACGGCTTCGGAATAGCTGCGCACGGTCGGGTCCTCGCAGCGACCCTCCGCATCGTAGCGGCGGAAATCCTCGGCCGTGACCAGGTTGGGCGGCCGCGCGCGGGAGAGCCAGAAGCGCTGCGGATCGGCGGGGTCGCGCAGCGCGATGTGGCCGAAATCATCGACAACGCCTTCGCGCGCAAGGACGCGGTTGGCCAGGCCCAGCTCCTGCAATGAGGCTTGCAATGAAGCGGCCAGGGGCGTTCCTGCCTGCATGCTCGAAAACCTCTCCCGGACCCGATCGATGACGATGCCACCGATGCACCGCCGCGCCTTGCTTGTCACCCCTGCCCTGCTGCTCGCGCGCCCGGCGCGCGCGCAGGCGCGCAGCGTGCGCATCGTGGTGCCCTACCCGCCGGGCGGCGGCATCGACATCTCCGGCCGCATCTTCGCCGAGGCGCTGGCCCCGCGCCTTGGCGAGACCTGGGTTGTGGAGAATCGCTCGGGTGCGAATGGCGCCATCGGCAGCCAAGCGGTGGCGCGGGCCGAGGCCGATGGCCGCACGCTGCTGTGCAATTCCGACAGCCATCTGCTCGCGCGTGGGGTGATGCGGCAGGTGCCCTACGATCCCATCGCAGACTTTACGCCGGTGGCGCGGCTTGCCGTCTCGCCGCTGGTGCTCGTGGGCGCGCCTGGGCTGGCGGCGGCGGACCTGCCTGCGCTGGTCGCGGACATCCGCGCCAACCCCGAGCGGCACGCCTTCGCCAATACCTCGCTCGGCACCTCCGGGCATCTGGCGACCCTGCTGTTCCGGCTCGAGGTGGGGCAGCCCGTGCTCGTGGTGTCCTATCGCGGCACCGGGCCCGCCTTGCAGGATGTGGTGGGCGGGCAGACTAGCCTCATGATGTCGCCGCTGCTCTCGGCCCTGCCGCTGATCCAGGCGGGCCGGCTGCGTGCCTATTGCGTCACCGGCACGGGCCGCGCGAGTGCCGCACCCGAGATCCCGAACGCGGCAGAGGTCGGTATGCCCGCCCTGGCTGCCATCGCGCCCGGGTTCGCGCTGTGGGGGCCCAAGGGGCTGGCCGACGCGCAGGTCACGCGCATCCATGCCGCGGTGCAGGCCGCCTCGGCCACGGCGGAAGTACGGCGCAAGCTGGCCGATCTCGGTGGCGATCCGGTCCAGGGCGAGAGCCCGGCGCAGTTCGCCGCCTTCATCACCGACGCCGCCGCGCGCGGCCTGGACGTTCTGCGCCGCGCGGGTGTGGAGCCGGAGTGACGCGCGCCTAGGCCTCGGCGGCGAGGCGCACCAGCGCGGCGCGGTAGGTCTCGTCGAACAGCGTGTCGAGCGCGGGGTTCACGCCTTTGAGCCCGACCGCGACACGCCCGGCCCAGCCAACATATTCGACCCGGCGCGCATGGGGCCAATTGGCCGGCGGACTCTCCATGATCGCACGCAAGTTGGAGATCTTATCCGCGAGCTTGAGCTGCTTGGCCGCTTCCGTGCGGTCCGGCGCGTGGCGGATCTGGGCGGCCTTGCGCATCTCCTTGGGCAACGCCTTGTCATCGGTCGCCTCGGCCACGATCCCGGCCACGACCTCGCCGAATTCCGCGATCAGCATGTCGAAGGTGACGTCGGTGTCCTCGACGGTGTCGTGCAGATACGCTGCGAGCACCGCCTCGCGCGGGGCGTCGTGTTCGGCGAGGATCTCGGCCACCTCGATGACGTGGTGGACGTAGGGCTCGCCCGCCGCACCCTTGCGGGTCTGTCCCGCATGGGCCCGGGCGGCGAAGGCTTCGGCGCGCTGGAACTCGGTATCGGTTTGGATCATGCTTCCATCCTAGGCAAAGACCTCATGGTTGGGGAATTGGTTCGATGCAGAACGCCCATGACTTCGCCACGCGCGCCTTCCTCGAATGGCTCGACGCCGCGCCGCGCGGCTATGAGGAGACGATGGCGGGCTGGCGCAGCTCCTGCCCGCGCCTG
This sequence comes from Pseudomonadota bacterium, assembly GCA_040386655.1. Classification (GTDB taxonomy): domain Bacteria; phylum Pseudomonadota; class Alphaproteobacteria; order Acetobacterales; family Acetobacteraceae; genus Plastoroseomonas. The sequence goes on from JAZKFA010000363.1 coordinate 11,141, forward strand.
GCCCTGTGGGAAGACGCGCTGGCCGATGGCCTGATCCGCGTGGAGCCGGAGCCCGGCGGCATGGCAACGGCGCGAGTCGCGGTCACCGAGGCCGGGCACAACTGGCTCAAAAGCTAGAGGAAGCGCCCGCCCCACCGGGTCGCGCCTTCGCGCGGACCGCCCGCCGCAAATGCGGCGCGCGCCTAATGGCGCGAGGCAAGCCGGCGGAGCCGGCGCCC
>JAZKFA010000364.1:0-2370 GCA_040386655.1 Pseudomonadota bacterium
TGCCGGTGAAGAATCCGGTCCGAATCGCGCCATCCCTGCTCGCCGCCGACTTCTCCCGCCTCGGCGCGGAACTCGCCGCCATCGAGGCGGCGGGGGCGGATTGGTTGCACCTCGACATCATGGACGGGCATTTCGTGCCCAACATCACCTTTGGCCCTGGCCTCATCCGTGCGCTGCGTCCGAAAAGCGCGATGCCTTTCGACGTGCACCTGATGATCGCGCCCGCCGACCCCTACCTCGCCGCCTTCGCGGAGGCCGGCGCGGACTGGATCAGCCTGCACCCCGAGGCTGGTCCGCATCTGCACCGGTCGCTGCAGACCATCCGCGCGCTGGGCAAGAAGGCCGGCGTGGTGCTGAACCCCGCGACGCCCATCGCCCATGTCGCCGAGGTGATCGACCTGCTTGACCTCGTCCTCGTCATGTCCGTGAACCCCGGCTTCGGCGGGCAGAGCTTCATCCGCAGCCAGCTCGCCAAGATCGCCGGGTTGAAGGCGCTGATCGGCGACCGCGACATCCGCCTCCAGGTCGATGGCGGGGTCACAGCCGAAACCGCGCCGTTGTGCATCGAGGCCGGTGCGGATGTGCTGGTCGCGGGGACCGCGGTGTTCGGCAAGCCGGACTACGCCACCGCCATCGCCGGGCTGCGCGGATGCTGAAGGGCCTGCTCCGCAGCTTCACCAGGCTGCGCCCGGTGCGCGCGCCCGAAGCGCCGTCCCGCCCCTTCCGCGACCTCTGGCCCGGCGATGCCGCGCGGGGGGCGCGGCTGCTGCGCGGTGAGTTCGAATATGCCGGATCGGTCCGCCCGCTGCTGCCCACTGACGAGACGGGCGCGCCCGCGGTCGGCTGGGGAGACCATGATGGCGCACCGCCCTGGCGCGCGGCGGCGCACAGCTTCCTGTGGCTGCGCGACCTGCGCACCCTCGGCTCGGACGCCGCGCGCATCCGTGCCCGCGCCCTGTCGGCCGATTGGCTGGCACTCGCGCATCCCGCCATCGCCGCGGCACCCGAAGTCGCCGGCGCGCGCATCTCCTCCTGGCTCGGCAACTGGGATTTCTTCGCGGCCACGGCCGAGGATGGGTTCCGCCGCGCCATCATGCAGCGCCTGGCGACCGATGCGCGCGACCTCATCGCCTCCCTGCCGGCCGAGGCCGCGCATCGCGGCGCGCTGGTCGCCCTGAAGGGCGCGCTGGCCGCCGCCGTCGCACTCGACGACGACGCCTTTCTGCAGCGCTGCGTGCGCTTCCTGCCCGCCGAGTTGGAACGCCAGTTCCACCCGGATGGCGGCCATATCGAGCGCAGCCCGGCGCAGCAGATGGAGGCGCTGAAGGACCTTATCGAGATCCGCAACCTGCTCCACGGCGTCGAGATCGAGGCACCGCCGCATCTGACCGTCGCACTCGACCGCGCGGCCCCCGCACTCCGCTCGCTGCGCCACGGGGATGGGGGTCTGGCCCTGTTCAACGGCACGCGCGACGAGAACTCCGCCATGGTCGACCTGGTCCTCACGCAGGGACAGGCGCGCAGCCGAGCCCCCCTCGTGCTCGCCGAGACCGGGTTCCAGCGCCTGCAGGCCGGGCGCACGCTCGTCATCATCGATTGCGGCGCCCCACCCTCCCAGCGCGCCGGCGCAACCGGGCCCGGCGGCATTCCCCGCGGTGCCGACCGGCTCGCCCATGCCGGCACCCTTGCCTTCGAGATGTCGGTCGGGCGCGAACGCATGATCGTCAATTGCGGCGCCGCACCCGCCGCCGAGGCTGGCTGGCGCGACGCACTGCGCGCCACCGCCGCCCACTCGACCCTCACCCTGTCGGACACCAACAGCGCTGAGCTGCGTGATTCGGGCCTCGGCCGCCGGCCCGAACACGTGGAATCGGAACGACAGGAAGCCTCCGGAGGGCAACTCCTCGAACTCAGCCATGACGGCTACGCGCGCGCCTTCGGCGCCATTCACCGCCGCCGCCTCTATCTATCGGAATCCGGCGACGACCTGCGCGGCCACGACCGCGTCGAAATGGCCGAAGGCAAGCCACTCCCGGGCTTCGCCATCCGCTTCCACCTCCATCCCGGCGTCACCGCCTCCGCCCAGCAAGACGATTCCGCCGTCCTGCTCCGCCTGCCATCTGGGATCGGATGGCGCCTGCGCGCGAACGGCGCCCGCGTCGCCATCGAGGAAAGCGTCCACCTCGGCGGCGACGCCAAACGCAGCCAACAAATCGCCCTCTTCGCCACCGGCGACACCGGCCTGGTGCAATGGGCCATCAGCCGCGTGAGCATGCCGGCGCCTTGAGGGTGGTCGCAGGAAGGCCAGGGGCGCTGCCCCTGGACCCCGCGAGGATCGTGTCGATCCTCGACCTCCATGTGTTGGCGCTT
>JAZKFA010000365.1:0-691 GCA_040386655.1 Pseudomonadota bacterium
GCGTCGCGACCTCCTGGGCGAGCGACTTGCTCATCCCGATCAAGCCGGCCTTGGCGGCCGCATAGTTTGCCTGACCCGCATTGCCGGTCACTCCGACGATGGAGGCGATGGAGACGATGCGGCCGGAGCGCTTCTTCATCATCCCGCGCAGCGCGCTGCGCGCCAGGCGGAACGGCGCGGTCAGGTCCACGTCCAGCACCGCCTGCCAGTCTGCATCGCCCATCCGCAGCGCGAGCATGTCCCGTGTGAAGCCGGCATTGTTGACCAGGATGTCCAGGCCACCGGCCTCCTTCTCGACCTTCTCCACCAGGGCGGCCGGCGCGGCCGGGTCAGCGAGGTCGGCGGGCGCGACGATCACCCGCTCGCCCAGCTCGGCGGCGAGCGCATCGAGCTCGGCGGCGCGACGGCCGGTTATGGCCACGACCGCACCCGATGCATGCAGGGCGCGGGCCACGGCAGCGCCGATCCCGCCCGTCGCACCCGTGACCAGGGCCACTTTACCGTCCAGGCGGAACATCGGCGTCACTCCTCAAAAGGCAGGCGCGATAGGATCGCGCCCCAGGCTTGCTAGAGCGTGTTTAGAGCGACTTCAGAAAGGTCTCGATATCGGCCGGCGTGCCGATGGCATTGGCTGCCGCATCGGGCGCGTTTCGCTTCATCAGCCCCGTCAGCACCTTGCCGGCGCCCAGTT
>JAZKFA010000365.1:701-3074 GCA_040386655.1 Pseudomonadota bacterium
CGTGACACCCATCCCGACCATGGCCGTGATGCATTCGCGCCAGCGCACATTGCCGGTCACCTGCTCGACCAGCAGGCGGCGGATCTCGTCGGGGTCGGTGACCTTGGCGGCGGTGACGTTGGCGACCAGCGGCACCACAGGCGCGGCGATCGCGGCGCCGGCCAGTGCCTCCGCCATGGACTCCGCGGCAGGCGCCATCAGGGCGGAATGAAAAGGTGCGGAGACCGGGAGCAGCATGGCGCGCCGGATGCCGGCCGCGGGTGCCGCTGCGATCGCGCGCTCGACCGCGCCCTTGTGGCCGGAGATCACGATCTGGCCGCCGCCATTGTCGTTGGCGGTCTGCAGGACCTCGTCCTCACCTGTCTCGGGGTCGGCAATGGCTGCCTCGCACAGTGCACGCGCCTGATCGAGCTCGGCGCCGAGCAGGGCGGCCATCGCACCCACACCGGCAGGGGTGGCCGCCTGCATCGCCTCGCCGCGCAGCCGCAGCAGTCGTGCGGCGGTCGCGACGCCGAATGCCCGGGCGGCGGTCAGGGCGCTGTACTCGCCCAGGGAATGCCCAGCGACAAGGGCCACGCGGGTGGCGAGGTCGATGCCCCCCTCGCGCTCCAGCACGCGCAGCACCGCCAGGGAGACGGCCATGAGCGCCGGCTGCGCATTGGCGGTGAGCGTGAGCGCCTCGGGCTCACCCTCCCACATCAGCTTCGCGAGGTGCTGGCCGAGCGCGTCGTCCACCTCCTGGAAGACTTCGCGCGCCGCGGGAAAGGCCAGGGCGAGGTCGCGGCCCATGCCGATGGCCTGGCTTCCCTGGCCGGGGAAGACGAAGGCGAGTGCCATGACGCTTGGCTTTCCGTTTCGATATTCGGTTCAACAGCCGGGCCGCGGGCGTAGCGGCCTGCGGCCCGGCCTGTCAACGCCGCACCATTTGAGATGGCTGCGGCACTGGCGCCGGGCGCCTTGGCCATGCAAGGGTCCGCCGCGAAGGAATTCATCACGAATGACAGTTGATCTCGACATCCAATCGGTCCAGCGGATCGAGGTGGTGCCATCCATTCTCGAAATCGCCTGCCGACTCACGGGGATGGGTTTTGCCACGGTCGCACGCGTCACCCCGGAACGCTGGGTGGCCTGCGCCGTACGCGACGAGGTCGCGTTCGGCCTGCCCGCTGGCGGCGAGTTGCAGATCGAGAACACCTTCTGCGACACGGTCCGACAGAGCCGCGAGCCGGTGGTGTTCGATGCGGCCTCGACGGACCCGGTGTACCAGTCGCACCCGATCGCCTCGGCCTATGGCATCGAGAGCTACATCTCGGTGCCCATCATCCTGGCCGATGGGCGGTTCTTCGGGACGCTCTGCGCGCTCGGCCGGACCCCCGCGCGGGTGCGCAACCCCGAGACCCTGGGCAGCTTCGCGATGTTCGCGCGCCTGATCGCAACGCATATCGACGACATCGCGCGCATGGAGGCGGCAGAGGCACGCCTGGCCGAGGAGCGCGTCGAGGCGGCCGAGCGCGAGCGCTTCATCGCCATTCTCGGCCACGACCTGCGCAACCCTCTCGCGGCGATGGCGGCGGGGACGCGGTTGTTGCGCGCGACCGAGGATGAGCAGCGGGCGGCGATGATCGCCGACCATATGTTCGCGACCGTCGCGCGCATGGGCGGGCTGGTGGACAACGTGCTGGATTTCGCCCGCGCCCGGATGGCCGGCGGCATCGGCGTGCACCCGCAACCCACGACCGCTCTGGAGCAGGCGCTGCGCAACGTCGTGGCCGAAATGCAGGCAATCGAGCCGGAGCGCGCCATCGAGGTACGATGCGCCCTCGCCGCGCCGGTCCGGGCCGACGTGCCGCGCATTGCCCAGCTATTCGCCAACCTCCTGGGCAACGCCCTGCACCACGGCTCCGACGAGGCGCCGGTGCGCGTCGAGGCACGCAGCGACGCCGGCGGCTTCACCCTTGCCGTCGCCAATGCGGGCCCGCCGATCCCCGAAGCCGTGCGCGAGAGAATGTTTCGGCCCTTCTCCCGCGGCGAGGTCAAGCCCGGCCAGGATGGCCTGGGCCTGGGTCTCTACATCGCAGCCGAGATCGCGCGCGCCCATGGCGGCAAAATCGAGCTCGCCTCGGACGCCATCGAGACCTGCTTCACCCTTCGCCTGCCGGCCTGATGGCGTGATCCGGAAAGCCTGCGCTTTCGATGATGCTCTTGGCTCAGCCGCCGGCGGCGGCGGGTAGGGGCCGCATCGCCTGGCCGGAATTCGCTCCAGCTCCGCATCTGTGCGAGGGATCGCCGAGCGTGCGGGACCAGGCGCGCAGGCGCAGCGCCTTGCTGTCCGGGAAGAGGCCGCGCGGCACCTCGGCTATATCTAGGTCCGCG
>JAZKFA010000366.1:0-2505 GCA_040386655.1 Pseudomonadota bacterium
TTCGCCTGTGCGGCTGGCCGCGAGGATCGGACGGCGAAACCGCCGCCGAGATCGGACGGCGAAACCGCCGCCGAGGTCGGACGGCGAAACCGCCGCCGAGGATCGGACGGCGCAGCCGCCGCCGAGATTAGACGGCGGTGCCCCCGACCGTCAGGCCGGTCATCTTCAGCGTTGGCTGGCCGACGCCGACCGGGACGCCCTGCCCCTGCTTGCCGCAGGTGCCGATGCCCGGATCCAGCGCCATGTCGTTGCCCACCATCGCCACCTTGGTCAGCGCGTCGGGGCCGTTGCCGATCAGCGTCGCGCCCTTCACCGGCGCGCCGATCTTCCCGTCCTCGATCATGTAGGCCTCCGACGCGCTGAACACGAACTTGCCGGAGGTGATGTCCACCTGGCCGCCGCCGAAGTTCACCGCGTAAAGGCCGCGCTTGACGGAGGCGATGATCTCCTCCGGTGTGCGGTCGCCCGCGAGCATGACGGTGTTGGTCATGCGCGGCATCGGGATGTGCGCGTGGCTCTGCCGACGGCCATTGCCGGTGGGGGCAACGCCCATCAGCCGCGCATTCTGCCGGTCCTGGAGGAAGCCCTTGAGGATGCCATCCTCGATCAGCACGTTGCGCGCCGACGGCGTGCCCTCGTCATCCACGCTCAGGCTGCCGCGCCGGTCGGGCATGGTGCCGTCATCGACGACGGTCACGCCCGGCGCCGCGATGCGCTGGCCAAGCAGCCCGGCAAAGGCCGAAGTGCCCTTGCGGTTGAAATCGCCTTCCAGCCCGTGCCCGATCGCCTCGTGCAACAGGATGCCCGGCCAGCCGCTGCCGAGGACCACTTCCATCTCGCCGGCCGGCGCGGGGACGCTCTCGAGGTTCACCAGCGCCTGGCGCAGCGCCTCCTCGACGCCCGCCTTCCACTGCGCCTCGCTGATGACGCGGGAAAGGTCGAAGCGGCCGCCGGTGCCGTGGCTGCCGGATTCGCGGCGACCATCCTTCTCGACCACGATGCCGACGTTGAAGCGCACCAGCGGGCGCAAATCGGCAACGCGCTGACCATCGGGGCGCAAAATCTGCACCGCCTGCCACTCGCCCGTCAGCGATGCCGAGACCTGCACCACGCGGGGGTCCCGCGCGCGGGCATAGGCGTCGATGCGCTCCAGCAGAGCGGTCTTCTCGCCGAACGGCATGGCGTTCAGCGGATTGGCGTCCGAATACAGCCGCGCATTGGTCGCGCGGGGGCCGACGTCCAGCACGCCCGAATGGCCCGAGCGCACCGCGCCCACGGCATCGGCCGCGCGGCCGAGGGCCGCCTCGGAAATTTCGGCCGAATGGGCATAGCCCGCGGCATCGCCGGACACCGCACGCAGGCCGAAGCCGCGCGTGGTGTCGTAGGAGGCCGAGCGGATATGACCGTCATCGAGGAAGATCGCCTCGCTCTCGCGGTATTCGAGGAAGAGCTCGCCATCCTCGCAACCCTGGGTGGCACGGGCGAGGATCGCCTCGGCCGCGGCGCGGTCGAGGTTGTCGAAGAACAGGGCGTCTGTGGTGGCGAGCGCGCTCATGTGGAAGCTCCGGTGCGCGCGGGACGGCGCGTCGCGTGAAGGGCGAGGATGGCGGCGGCCAGGACCAGCACGGCCACCCCCTGGTGCAGCGTGCCGAGCCAGGCGGGCACCACCCACAGCAAGGTCGCGACCCCGAGCGCGTATTGCAAGGCCAATGCGCCTCCGAGTGCGAGCGCCGCGTGCCGCGCCCGCCCCGCCGGCAGCCGCAGCGCACGCACCGCCGCATAGAGGCCGGCGAGCAATGCCAGGGTTGCGAGCAGGCGATGGTTGAACTGCACGGCCGCGATATTCTCGAAGAAGTTCAGCACGAAGGGGTCGAGCTGGGCGTAGCCCTCGGGGATCAGACGGCCATCCATCAGCGGGAAGGTGTTGTAGCTGAAGCCCGCCCGCATCCCCGCGACGAAGCCACCCGCGAGCATCGCCAGCAGCGCGAGGCCGGCCGCCACGTGCAAGGGCCGCCGCAGCCGCGCGGCATCGACCGGCGTCGGCCCCGGGCGCAGCAGCGTCAGCGCCGTCCAGAGCAGCATGGCGAACAGCAGCAGGGCCAGGCCCAGATGCACGACAAGGCGATAGGGCGAGACGGCAACCCGGTCTGCCTGGAAGCCCGAGGCGACCATGAACCAGCCCACCGCGCCCTGCAGGCCGCCCAGCCCCAGCAGCAGCAGCAGCGGCACCTTGTAACCCTTGGGCACCCGCCCGCGCAGCAGGAACCAGGCGAGGCCCCCGGCATAGGCTAGCCCGATCACCCGCCCCCACAACCGGTGCGCCCATTCGAGCCAGAAGATCTGCTTGAACCCCTCCAGGCCGAAGCCGGCATTGACCTGGGCGTATTGCGGGATGGTGCGGTACAGGTCGTACAGGCGCTGCCACTCCGCATCGCTCATCGGCGGCAGCGTGCCCGACAGCGGCGCCCATTCCATGATCGACAGGCCGGACCCGGTCAGCCGCGT
>JAZKFA010000367.1:0-8226 GCA_040386655.1 Pseudomonadota bacterium
CGCAAGATCCCCTTCTTCGGCATCTGCTTCGGCATGCAGATGGCGGTGATCGAGGCGGGCCGGAACCTGCTCGGCCTCAAGGGCGCCTCCTCGACCGAGTTCGGCCCCTGTGCCGAACCCATGGTGGGCCTGCTCACGGAATGGCTTCGCGGCAACGACATCGAGAAGCGCGCGGCCGCCGGCGACCTCGGCGGCACCATGCGCCTGGGCTCCTACACCGCGAACCTCGCCGAAGGCTCGCTGGTGCGCGACGTCTACGACGCGCCCAGCGTCGAGGAACGCCACCGCCATCGCTACGAGGTCAACGTCGCCTACCGCGGCAAGCTGGAGGAAGCGGGGCTGCGCTTCTCCGGCATGTCGCCCGATGGCGTCCTGCCCGAGATCGTCGAATACCCCGACCATCCCTGGTTCATCGGGGTGCAGTATCACCCCGAGCTGAAGTCCAAACCCTTTGAGCCGCATCCGCTGTTCGCGGGGTTCATCGGGGCGGCGGTGAAGCAGGCGCGGCTGGTCTGAAGAATAACGGGGAAAGGAATTTCCCCCGGACCGCCAATTTTTGTTTTTGCGACTTGGCACCAGCCGCGCGGGAAATACCCAATGACCGAGCAATCAGCGGTTAAAATTCAGAACCTGAGCGTCGGCAACAACCGACCCCTGGTCTTCATCTCCGGCCCCTGCCAGATCGAATCCCGCGCGCATGCGCTGGAAACGGCCGCCGCCCTCGCTGAGATGGCCAAGGCCGCCGGCATCGGCCTCATCTACAAATCCAGCTTCGACAAGGCCAACCGCACCTCCGTCTCCGCCGCCCGCGGCATCGGCATGACCGAAGGCCTCGCCATCCTCGCCGAGGTGCGCGAGACGACCGGCCTGCCCACGCTCACCGACGTCCACACCGCCGAGCAATGCGCCCCCGCGGCCGAGGCTGTGGACGTGCTCCAGATCCCTGCCTTCCTCTCCCGCCAGACGGACCTGCTGCTCGCGGCTGGGGAGACGGGGGCGGCCATCAACGTGAAGAAGGGCCAGTTCCTCGCACCGTGGGACATGAAGAACGTCGCGGCCAAGATCGCGAGCACCGGGAATACCCGCATCCTGCTGTGCGAGCGCGGCGCCTCCTTCGGCTACAACACCCTCGTCTCGGACATGCGCTCCCTGCCGATCATGGCGGAGACCGGCTACCCCGTGGTGTACGACGCGACCCATTCGGTCCAGCAGCCAGGCGGGCAAGGCAGCAGCAGCGGCGGCCAGCGCGAATACGCCCCCATCCTCGCCCGCGCCGCCATTGCGGTTGGCGTGGCGGCCGTCTTCATCGAGACCCACCAGGACCCCGACCGCGCGCCCTCCGATGGGCCCAACATGATCCCGCTGCGCGAAATGCCGGCGCTGATCGCCAGGCTCATGGCCTTCGACCGCCTCGCCAAGTCGAGCTGACGCCGGCGTCTTAGGCGGTTTTTTACCCATCCTCCGCGACAATGCCTCCGGCGGCCGTCAACCCATGGCCGCAAAAAAGGGCGGCTCCATGCGCATTGCCTACACCAAGGAAGGTCAGCCCCTGCCGGTGTTCGAGGCAGGCGATTTCGTGCGCATCAAGCGCGATGACCTCGGCGCACCGATCGCCTATCGAGGCGGCGAATGGGGCACCGTCGCCGCGATCAATCCGAAGACGGCCGATATCAAGCTCGCCGGCTTCTCCCGCCCTGCCAACGCCACGCTGCCCTATGCGCGGGACGTCCCCGCCTCCTGGCTCGCGCCGTGCGACGCCCGCGGTGCCGCCATACTGCTCAACCAGCGCGACCTCAGCCGCGTCGGCCTGCGTTCCTCCGCGGCCGAGCAGGGCGTCCAGCCCAAGGCAGCCCAGCCCGAACCTGGCGTCCAGGTGGGCGACCTCGTGCGCATGCGCCGCGACGAGGAGGGTGAATTCGTGACCGCCAAGGCCGGCGATTGGGGCGAGGTGGAGCGTGCGACGGGCGGGCAGCTGGACATCCGCTTTGCCGGCTTCTCCCGCCCCAGGACGGACCGGATGCCCGTGGCGCGCGGCATCCCCTCGCGTCTGGTCGAGCCCTGTGACCACCAAGGGCGCGTCGTGCAGGCGGTCGCCGGGCTGAGGTCCGCCCAGCGCTGGCGCTGAGCGCGCGCTTGCCGTCCGCCCCCGGGCGCTCTACTCCGCCTCGCGACAGCAGAGACGGAGACCCGCCCCCATGGCCGCCATCGAAGACATCATCGCCCGCGAAGTCCTGGACAGCCGCGGCAACCCCACCGTCGAGTGTGAGGTGGTGCTGGACTCCGGCGCCTCCGGCCGCGCCATCGTCCCCTCCGGCGCCTCGACCGGCGCGCATGAGGCGGTGGAGCTGCGCGATGGCGACAAGGCCCGCTACGCCGGTAAGGGCGTGCTCAAGGCCTGCGGCAATGTCGAGGGCGAGATCTTCGACGCCATCGGCGGCATGGACCCCTTCGAGCAGGTCAAGATCGACGAGACGCTGATCGAACTCGACGGCACGCCAAACAAGGCGCGCCTGGGTGCCAACGCCATGCTCGCCGTCTCGCTCGCCTGCGCCAAGGCGGCGGCGAATGAGCTGGGCATACCCCTTTACCGCCACGTCGGCGGCGTCTTCGCGCGCACCATGCCGGTGCCGATGATGAACATCATCAATGGCGGCAAGCACGCCGACAACCCGATCGACATCCAGGAATTCATGGTGATGCCGGTCGCGGCCGGCACCATGGCGGATGCGGTGCGCATCGGTGCCGAGATCTTCGGCGCGCTGAAGAAGCAGCTGCACGACGCCCACCACAACACCAATGTCGGCGACGAGGGCGGCTTTGCCCCCAATATCGGTTCCGCCGACGAGGCGCTGGCCTTCATCGCCAAGGCCTGTGAGGCCGCCGGCCACCGCGTGGGCGAGGATGTGGTCTTCGCGCTCGACTGCGCGGCGACCGAATTCCACGAGGGCGGCCTCTACAAGCTGGCCGGCGAGGGCAAGACGCTCGAGCCCGGCGCGATGGTCGACTACCTCGCCGATCTTTGCGCGAAGTGGCCCATCGTCTCCATCGAGGACGGCATGTCCGAGGATGACTGGGAGGGGTGGAAGCTGCTGACCGACCGCATCGGCGCGACCGTTCAGCTCGTCGGCGACGACCTGTTCGTCACCAACCCCGAGCGCCTGCGCATGGGCATCGAGCGCGCGACGGGCAACGCCATCCTGGTGAAGGTCAACCAGATCGGCACGCTGACCGAGACGCTCGACGCGGTCGAGATCGCGCACCGCGCCGGCTATCGCGCGGTCATGAGCCACCGCTCCGGCGAGACCGAGGACGCGACCATCGCCGACCTCGCTGTCGCGACCAATTGCGGGCAGATCAAGACCGGCTCGCTCAGTCGTTCGGACCGCCTGGCCAAGTACAACCAGCTCATCCGCATCGAGCAGGATTTGGGGGCCGCGGCGCGCTATGCCGGGCGTTCGGTGCTCCGGCGGTAAGTCATGGCCGCTCCGCGGCGGTGAGTTTTCTGCACGCACACGCGGATGCGTGCTTGCCAAGAGACTCCGATGTTGATTCTCTAGGCCAGGGGCGCGGGGGTAGCGTGTGTTCAAGGGTTTCGGTCAGGGCTTGAAGCGGCGGGCGAAGGAAGCGGTGCTGCCGCTCGTCTTCATCGCCGTGTGCTTCTATTTCGGTTGGCACGCACGCCACGGCGAGCGGGGCCTGCTCGCCCATGCCCAGCGCACCGAGGAAATCACGCTCGCCCGCGTGGAGCTGGCGCGTGCCGAGGCGGCACGGGACGCCATCGAACGCCGCGTCCAGGGCCTACGCGGCGACCATGTCGAGCGCGACCAGCTCGATGAACGCGCCCGGGCGCTGCTGAACATGGTCGGCCGCGACGAGATCGTGCTGCCGTACCCGGCAGGTCAGCGGCTGTACTGAACGCCGCCTTTACCCGGGTTCATCCAGGCGCTTGCGCAGAAGCCCGGCCCAGGCCGCGAGCTTAGCCGATCTGTCTGCCCGCAGGATCACGGCGCAGCTGCGGCCGTGAAAGCGCGGGCTGTGGTGCAGTTCCACCAGTTCGTCGTTGAAGGACGACAGGTTCGCGACGAGGCTGAAATTCGGCACCGTCACCGTCGCTCCACCCGCGCCCAATGCGGCGACCTGGAACAGCGCGAAGGTGGGCTGCGCGGGGTGCTCCACCTGCAAGGTCAGGAACCGGCCGAGTAGGCCGCGAAGCGCTGCCGCCTCGCCGAGGCAGAAATCCGGCGCGACCGGCGCGCGGCTATCGATCGCCTTCAACATCTCGTCGCCGCCGATGGCGAAGATCGGCCCTCGCCACATGGGATAGCTGGCGAGCGACGCGCCGCTGCCCTCCATCGCCAGCAGCGGTCGCGGCCCCAGGCGCGTGCGAAACGGGTCATCAACCAGCAGGGTGGACCGCGTATCGAGGCAGACCACCGGCCGTTCAGGGGGCTCGCCGACGAGACCTTCGGCCATGGCGGTGTGAAAATCGCCGGCGGCGCGGTCCGCGATGGTCGCACGGGCCGTGGCCGCGAAGGCCCGAAGCGCCGGATCCCCGCAGCCGGGGCCGAGCAGCCGGATCTCACTGGCAACACCCGCCTCCATAGTGGATGCAAGGAAATTGCCCACGTGCTCCGGTCGCGCCTCCTCGCCGACCCACCCGAGGATCAGCGGCTGCGTCGGCGCGGGGCCAGACGGCATCACAGCCTCTGCATGGCGCGCGGCCAGCGCCTCGAGGTCCTTGTGCCGGTCCCACTGGTGCAGCACGGCCGGCGCGGTTCCATGGGGCATCAGAACGCGCTCACCCAGCAGGCGAAACTCCTTCCGTTCCATGATGCCGAGGGTGACGACGTGGTCACCATTTGCATGCACCGCGGACCCTCGTGGTCTCTCGACCCAGACCAGGTGATTGTGGATGCCCTGGTCAATCCCCTTCATGCGCAGCCCGCCGCGCCGCCGGCGCGCTTCCTCCTGCATGCGAGCGACGTAGCCGAGCATGCCCGCTTGGTCGCCCATGCTGATGCCTGAGCACGACACCGGCTGGCCCACCAGCAGCCGCATCACCGCACCGCCGTAGAGGCTCTCTAGCCAGCCACGATTGTTCGGTTCATCGAGCAGGTCGACGCCCGCGCGTTCGCTCCAGTGGTGCACGCTCGGGCCCAATGCCGCGTCGAGGGGGGCGAAGGCCGAGGGGTCGGACTGAAACATCACGTCGCGCACGTCCGTGATCATCGCGAAGCGCAGCCGCTCCGGCCAGCTCGCCAGACAGTCCAGGTACATGGCGTATCGCGCGAGCTGCGGGTCGAGTTCGGCCGCGAGGAAGGGCCCGGACGGGCGCAGCTCCACCCCGAGTGCCGTGAGCCGGGCGACACAGTCGCGGCTCAGTCCGCCCGTGTAGAACACCACGCTACCTTGGTATTCCGTCGCCGCGAGCGAATGCAGGAACGGCGCGAGTGCGGAAAACTGATAGCCGCTGGCAAAGCCGATGATGACGCGGTCGGCGGCGCGGGCGAAGCGGCTCAAGGGCGTTTCCCAGGGGGCCTAGACTATGAACTGCGCATGGGCCTGATTATTCCGTTTAGGTCCTGAACAGTTCGCGATCAATCCTCATCGGGCCGGGCGGGGGCCCGGCAGCACCCGCAGCCGCGGCAGCACGGATCCCATCAGCACCACCAGCGACGCCGCAAAGCCGATTGCCGCCAGCCACACCGCCGCCTGCGGACCCTGCCAGGCGGCAAGCGCACCGCCAGCCAGCGCGCCGAGTGGACGTACGCCGAACACCGCCACCTGCATCGTCGCCCCCACCCGGCCGAGCAAGCCGGGGGGTGTCACCGACTGGCGAAGGCTGGTCTGCGCGATCTGCCAGAGCATCGGCCCAAAGCCGAGCAGGAACTGCCCCAGCGCCAGCCACAGCGCGGCCGCGCCCAGCGGTGCGGCAAGGATGGCCATGATTGCGGCGACCGACAGCAACGGCCCGGCCATCAGCGAAAAACCCGGGCTGGCGCGCGCCCCGATCCAGGGCGCCACCAGCGCCGCGATCACCAGCCCCGCCCCATAGGCGCCAAGAGCAAGGCCGGTCGCAGCCGGGCTCAGCCCCAACGGCCCCAGCGCGAGCGGCACCAGAACCGCCTGCAGCGCGAAGAAGGCGCTGTTCCACCCGATCGCGACCAGCGCGATGGCGGCAAGGTGCGGCTCGCCCCGCACGAAGCGCGCACCTTCGATGATGGCTGCCGCAATGCCCGGGCGATCCGTCTGCGAGGCTGGCAATACCGAGGGTAGGCGCTGCGCCGCGATGAAGGCGAGCACCCCGGCGGCGGCGGCCAGTGCGAGTGCGGCATCGGGGCGCCCCCGGGCCGCGCAAAAACCGGCCAGCGGTGGCGCCGCCAGCGTTGCCGCCGCGCGCGCAAGCTCCAACGCGGCATTCGCCCGCGCCAAGCCCTCTCGTGGCACCAGGAGCGGCACGATCGAGAAGGCCGCCAGTACGCCCGGGACCACGGCCGAGGCCGCGAGGAAGGCGGCAAGGGCCAGCCACCCCGCGCCAGGGGCCGCCATGGCCAGCAGGCACAGCAGCGCGGCCGCGGTCGCGGCACCCCGCAGCACCGCCGCCCGCGGCGCGCGGTCCACCAGCACGCCGGCCGGAAGTGCCACCAGGAGCCAGGCGGCCCCCTGCGCTGCGACCAGCGCACCGACGGCGCCGGGCCCCGCCCCCAGGGTCAGCGTGGCAATCAGCGGCAGGGCGGCGGACGCAATCTGGTCGGCGGCGTGGAGGCCGGCGAGTGTCATGGTGAGGGCAGGCGGGGCTGCGAGGCGGGGCATGCGGGCGTCCTGTAGGGCCGCGAATATTTGGCAGCCGGAGACGGCGCCCGCCTTCCGCAAATTGCGTTCGAACACTCGTTCGCGAAACTTAACTTAATGTTGGTTAACCGTCGTATTGCATTGCAATAAAACGGTTTTCACCGCCCCCCGCGCTTGCGATTTGCGCCCTTAGCCCTTATTGGGTGGTTCAAGAGCGTTCCATCAGCGGGAGGAGCGGCCGCATGGCCCAGGGCAGCGATACGGCAATCAGGCGCCGCGGCAAGATTGCGCCACCCACCAATTCAAACCGAGACACGCTGTTCCGCGCATACCGCGACATGCTGCTGATCCGCCGGTTCGAGGAGAAGGCCGGCCAGCTCTATGGCATGGGCCTGATCGGCGGGTTCTGCCATCTCTATATCGGCCAGGAAGCGGTCGTCGTCGGCATGCAGCTGTGCCTGACCCCCGGCGACCAGGTCATCACCTCCTACCGCGACCATGGCCACATGCTGGCCACCGGGATGGAAGCGCGCGGCGTGATGGCCGAGCTGACCGGGCGCATCGGCGGCTATTCCAAGGGGAAGGGCGGCTCGATGCACATGTTCAGCCGCGAGAAGGGCTTCTACGGCGGCCACGGCATCGTCGGCGCGCAGGTCGCTCTCGGCGCCGGGCTGGCGTTCGCGAACATGTACCGCTCGGATGGGCATGTGGCGCTGGCCTATTTCGGCGAGGGTGCCTCGAACCAGGGCCAGGTGTTTGAGAGCCTGAACCTTGCCGCCCTGCTCAAGCTGCCCTGCATCTTCGTCATCGAGAATAACAAGTACGGCATGGGCACCTCGGTCGAGCGCGCCTCCGCCTCGCGCGACTTGTCCAAGAATGGAAGCCCCTGGGGCATCCCCGGCGAGCAGGTGAACGGCATGGACGTGCTGGCCGTGCATGAGGCCGGTGAGCGCGCGGTCGCGCATTGCCGCGCCGGGCTCGGCCCGTATTTGCTGGAGATGAAGACCTACCGCTACCGCGGCCACTCCATGTCCGACCCCGCGAAGTATCGCACGCGGGAGGAGGTGCAGAAGATGCGCGAGCAGTCGGATTGCATCGAGACCGCGCGCAAGCTGCTGATGGAGACGCACGGCGTCACCGAGGGCGATCTCAAGGTGATCGATGACGAGGTGAAGGCAATCGTCACAGACGCCGCCGAATTCGCGCAGCAAAGCCCTGAGCCGCCCGAGAGCGAGCTCTGGACCGATATCCTCATCGAAGGGACCCGCTGAGATGGGCGTCGCGATCCTGATGCCGGCGCTCTCGCCGACCATGACCGAGGGCAAGCTTGCCCGCTGGCTGAAGAAGGAAGGCGAGGCGGTGAAGTCCGGCGACGTCATCGCCGAGATCGAGACCGACAAGGCGACGATGGAAGTCGAAGCCGTCGACGAGGGC
>JAZKFA010000368.1:0-1521 GCA_040386655.1 Pseudomonadota bacterium
CGTGAGGCAGACGCGGATGGTGCGCGTCGCATTGCGCCGGACTGAGTCGCCTCAGGCGAGTGCGGCCAGCGCGTCCTTGAGGATGGCAATGGGGTCGCGTCCAACGCCCTGGCTGACGGAGGCGATGTGGCTGCCGGGGCGAATCAGGGACGCCGCACCGGGGATGATGGCGCTGCTCAGCGGCACCAGGCCGTCGGTGGGGCCGTGGCCACGGCTGCGCATCCAGGCATCGACGATGGCGTAGGCCCGCTCGCGGCCGCGGGCGCCGCGCGTGGGCACGGCGGTTGCGACGCACAGGACGGGCAGCTGGTGCAGCAGCGCGGCGATGGCATCCGCGTGGGTGCGCATCCACGCCGCGCGGCTGAAGGTGGTAAGGTCGCGCACCCCTTCGCCGCTGCCGATGCGCAACAGGCCGGCGAGCCGGGTGGCGGTGGCGTCCAGCGCGGGGTTGCCGGTGACCAGATCCGCGATGGGGCTGCCCATGAAGGGCGACTGCAGCGCGATGAAGCCGGCGCAGCGATCCGCGGTGGCCGGCTCGATGAGGGCTGCCAGCGCCTCGAGCCCCCCTTTGCTGTGCGCGATGACCAGCGGCGGGCGCGGCTCGGCGGCGATGGCGGCGCGCAGTTCCAGGGCGTTGCGGATCACCGGCTCCGCGGTGGGCAGGCGCACGACGCTCACCTCGGCGCGCTGCTCGCGCAGCCAGGCGGCGAGGGACTGCATGTAGTCGATGCCGATGGGGCGGAGCGCGGCCATCACTTCGCCCATCAGGCCGAGGACGAGCAGGACGCGCTGCCCCGCCAACGTCATAGCGGGGCGCAGGCCTTCTCCAGCCAGGCGATGGTCGCGGTGTCGAGCAGCGGTGCGATCTCGGCCAGCACGCGCGCATGGTAGCAATCGATCCAGCGGCGCTCGGCGGGGGTGAGCAGGCTGGCGTCGATCAGCGCGCGGTCGAATGGCGCGAGCGTCAGCGTTTCGAAATCGAGGAAGGGCTTGGTCGCGGTGAGGCGGTCTGCACGGCGGACCAGCAGCAGGTTTTCCAGGCGGATGCCGTATTCGCCCACGGCGTAGAAGCCGGGTTCGTCGGACAGGATCATGCCCTCGCGGAGCGGCACGGGGCGCGCTGCGCGGCTGAAGGCGACGGGCCCTTCATGGACGGAGAGGTAGCTGCCGACACCGTGGCCGGTGCCATGGTCGAAATCCTCCCCCGCATCCCAGAGCGGACGGCGCGCGATGGCGTCGAGGTGCGGCCCGGCCACACCTTCGGGAAAGCACAGGGTGGCGAGTGCGATGTGGCCGCGCAGCACGCGGGTGGTTCGCGCGCGCAGCAAATCCGGCGCGGGGCTGGGGCCGGTCCAGAGCGTGCGGGTGATGTCGGTGGTGCCGTCCACGTATTGCCCACCGGAATCGAGCAGGAAGCATTCGTCGGGCGCGATGGCGCGGTTGCTCTCGGCGCTGGCGCGGTAGTGGACGATGGCGCCGTGTGGGCCCGACCCGGCGATGGCGGGGAAGCTCTCGCCGCGG
>JAZKFA010000369.1:0-12736 GCA_040386655.1 Pseudomonadota bacterium
TTCGCCTGGCACGAGGAGCCGGGGTTCATCCGCCCCGTCGGCCAGTCCGCGGACTACGTGACCGGCCGGATCGAGCGCGTCGACCCCGCGACAGGGGCCGTGACGCGGCTGTACGACCGGTGCGGCGCCAATCCGCTGCGTGGGCCCAACGACATCGTGATGGACCTGCGGGGCGGATTCTGGTTCTCGGACCTGGGCAAGGTGCGTGCGCGCGACCGCGATCATGGCGGTGTCTATTGGGCGGCGAGCGATGGCAGCCGCATCGTCGAGGCCGCCTTTCCGGTCCCGGGCGGAGCCAACGGCATCGGGCTGAGTCCGGACGGCGCGGTGCTCTACGTCGCCGAGACGGAGACGGGCCGGCTCTGGGCCTGGGATGTGGAAGGGCCGGGGCAGCTCAAGAAGGACCCCTGGCCGAGCCCAAACGGGGCGCGGATGCTGTGCCAGTTCCCCGGCTTCCGGCGGCTGGACAGCCTGGCGGTCGCCGCCTCGGGCAACATCATCGTCGCGACGCTGGTGAGCGGGGAGATCACGACCGTGTCCCCGGCCGGCGAGATCCTGCGCCAGGTGACGATGCCCGAGCGGATGCCGACCAATTTCTGCTTCGGTGGGCCGGGGCTGCGGACGGGGTTCATCACCCTGTCCACTTCAGGCGCGCTGGTCAGCGCCGAATGGGATGAGCCGGGATTCTACTGATCGCCTGCGCCCAGTTCAGCACCACCGGCCCGCATTCTTCACGCGTGCCGAGTGCCCGAAGGGGCGAACGCCGGAAGTCCGGCGAGCCAAGCCCGCGGAGCGGGCGCCCGGCGCTTAAGGGCAACGTATAAACGGCTCGCGTTCTTCACGTGTGCCGCGAGCCCGAATAAGCGAACGCCGGGAGTCCGGCGAGCCAAGCCCGCGGAGCGGGCGCCCGGCGCTTGAGGGCGCGATATCCCCGGCACGCGTCCTTCACGCGTGCCGCGAGCCCGAACGGGCGAACGCCGGCAGTCCGGCGAAAGGCAAGCGGCCGGAGGACGCGCCCGCCGCTTGCGGGCGCTATATTACGCCGCGGGCACCAGCACGGCATCGATCACGTGGATCATGCCGTTGCGCGCCAGCAGGTTCGGCCGGGTGATGCTGGCCGAGGCGCCCGACGGCACCCCGCCCTCCCGCGCCGCCTGGATGCGCGGCGCCTGCGGCGTGCCGCCGACGGTGCGGATCTCGACGCCGCCCGCCATGCGGATCCGGCCCTGGCGCGCCTGGATGGAGGCGAGGCTGAGGCGCGCATTGGTGATCAGGTTGCGCAGCGCGTCGGCATTGCCGTCCCGCATCGCCTGCGGCGCCTGCGCGAAGGCCTGGTTGGTCGGCGCGAACACCGTGTAGGGGCCATCGCCGGACAGCAGCGTGTCCAGCCCGGCGCGGCCGAGGGCGCGGCGGAAATCGGACAGCTCCGGCTGGGCTTCCATCAGCGTCAGCAGCGGCACCGAGCCATCGGCGCGAATGGCATCGCCGGCGGAGCATGCGGAGAGCAGGACGGCGGAGCTTGCCGAAAGGATCAGGCTGCGGCGGGTGATCACGGGCGCGAATCTCCGGAGGTTCTTGAGAGCTTGGCGCCTTGTTGCCCGGCAGGCGGCGCTCCGCAAGCCCCGTGAAGGGTGCAGGCCCTCGCGTCAGGGCCGCTTCGCGCTACATTGGGGCTGACCGTTTCGTGGAACCTGGCCCGTGGTGCAGCTGACCTCGCCCGCCTTCAAGACCAATGCCCATCGCGCCATGGCCGATGCCGGGCTGCAGAAGGCGCTCGGCACCGCCAAGGGCGCCTTCCTGCAGCGCCGCGCCGCCGCCGTCGCCGCCCTGCCGGAATTCGAGCAGCTGCGCGACATCGGCCGCGACATAAAGAACCACACGCTGGCGAACCTCGATTTCTACCTCGAGGCCTTCGCCGCAAAGGTGGAGGCCGCCGGCGGGACCGTGCACTGGTGCTCCACGGCAGACGAGGCGCGCGCCACCGTGCTCGCCATCTGCCAGGAGGCCGGCGCGCGGACGGTCACCAAGGGCAAGTCGATGATCTCCGAGGAGCTCGGCATCAACGACCATCTCGAAGCCCATGGCATCGCGCCGATCGAGACGGACCTCGGCGAATACATCCTGCAGCTGCGCGGCGAGCATCCCTCCCACATCATCGCCCCGGCCTTCCACCTGAACCGGGAGGATTGGGAGGCCGATTTCCGCCGGCTGCATACCGACCTGCCGCAGGACCGCGTCTTCCACGAACGGCGGGACATCCTGGCCGAGGCGCGGACCCGGCTGCGGGACCGCTTCCTGGCGGCCGACGTCGGGATCACCGGCGCCAATTTCCTCATCGCCGAGACCGGCAGCAGCGTCATCGTGACGAACGAGGGCAACGGCGACCTGACCCAGACGCTGCCGCGCGTGCACATCGCGCTCGCCTCCATCGAGAAGGTCGTGCCCACGCTGGAAGACGCGACGTCGCTGCTGCGCCTGCTCGCACGCAGCGCGACGGGGCAGGATTTCTCCGTCTACACCACCTTCTCCACCGGGCCGAAGCGCGCGCCGGATCTCGACGGACCCTCCGCCTACCACGTCGTGCTGCTCGACAACGGCCGCAGCAACATGATGGGCACCGAGTTCCAGGAGATGCTGCGCTGCATCCGCTGCGCCGCCTGCATGAACCACTGCCCGGTCTACGGCGCGATCGGCGGCCACGCCTATGGCTGGGTCTACCCGGGACCCATGGGCAGCGTGCTCACCCCCTCGCTCGCGGGCATCGACAAGACCGCGAACCTGCCCAACGCCTCCACCTTCTGCGGCAAATGCGAAGCCGTCTGCCCCGTGAAAATCCCGCTGCCCAAGATGATGCGCCACTGGCGCGAACGCGAATTCGAACGCCACCTGACGCCTGCGACGATGCGGCGCGGATTGGGCGTGTGGGGCTGGTTCGCGAAACGCCCGGGGATGTATCGGATGGCAACGCGCATGGGAATCGGTGCCCTGCGATTGATCGGGCGCGACAAGGGAGCGTTCCGGTCGCTTCCGCTGGCGGGCGGGTGGACGGAAGGACGCGATTTGCCGGTGCCGGAGGGGGGGACCTTCATGGCGCGGTACGCCGCGCGGCAGAAGAAAGAGCGGGGGAAATGAAGTTCCCCCGGACCCCCTTTCTTTTGTTTTTATCATCTGGTGTTCGGGGCGTGATCGGTACCGTGCGGACGCGCCCGGTGCGGGCTACGAAGTCGATTGGTAAAGCCAGCACAGGCGATGCTGCCTCGCCACGTCCGGCGCGCGCTGCCAACGCTCACCGAAAAATATCTGATGGTGCCGGTTGTGCAGTCCGCACTGAGCCAACACTGCGGGAGCAAGCTGCCAGCCCACACCGTGCAGCCAGAACCGCGGTGGCACGCGCAGTGCAACTCCCCCACGCGTCCCAAGTCGCAAAAACAAAAGAATGGGGGTCCGGAGGAAATTCATTTCCCCCAGTCTCCGGAGCAACCACCTAGCCATGTCCAAGGACGCCATCCTCTCCGCCATCCGTCGCGGCCTGCATCGCGGCGCGCTACCGGAGGACCAGCAGGCGATGCTGCGCGCGCGCATGGCGAAGCCGCCGCGCCACCTCATACCCGAGCGGTCGAAGCTGCCGCGCCCGGCGCAGGTCGCGTTGTTCATCCGCAATGTCGAGAAGGAGTTCGGCACGGTGGAGCGCGTCGCCGAGCCATCCGACGTGCCGGCCTCGCTCGCGCAGTATCTGGCCGCGCAGAATTTGCCGTCGCGTTTCGTGATGGCGCCGCATCCGGAGTTGCAGGCGCTGCCTTGGGATCGAACGCCGATGCTGGAATTCGAGACACGGCGTGCTGAGGCGACGGATCTGGTCTCCCTGACGCACGGATTTGCAGGCGTTGCGGAGACGGGGACGTTGATGCTGCCCTCGGAACCCGCGCGGCCGACGACGCTGAACCTTCTGTCGGATACGGCGGTGGTGTTGTTGCGGGCGAGCGCGATTGTCGGCCCTTACGAGGATGCCTGGGATCGGCTGCGCGCGCATGGCGAGGGCATGCCGCGCAACGTCATGTTCGTGACCGGGCCGTCGCGCAGTGCGGATATCGAGCAGACGCTGGAACTCGGCGCGCATGGCCCTCGGCGTCTGCATGTAATCCTGCTCGACGATGATCCCTCGGCGCTTTGATGCAGATACGGCGGAAGGCGCGCGGGCTGAGCGAGGCGGATCGTGCCGTGTGGGCGCATTACGCCGCGCATGTGGCGCCGCTGCGCGGACGCTCGCGGCCGGACCTGCCGGTGGCGCCAACCGCCGAGGCACCTGCGCCGCCGCCCCGCGCTGCCGCAGCGCCTCCACCGCCGCCCCGCATGCAGCATGCCCCGATGATCGCGGTGGGAACGGCGCCGGCGGGGCTGGATGCCCGGCGCTGGACGGCGCTGCGCCGCGGCAAGCTGCGGCCCGAACGTACGCTGGACCTGCACGGGCGGCGCGCGCATGAGGCGCATGATGCGGTGCGATCCTTTCTCTCGGCTGCGCTGGCGGATGGGGTGCGCTGCGTGTGCGTGGTGACCGGCAAGGGCGACGGTCACGAGGGCGGCGTGCTGCGGCGGGAGTTTCCGCACTGGCTGAACGCGCCGGATTTGCGCCCGCTGATCCTCGGTGCCGCGCATCCGCAGCGCGCGGGCAGCGGTGCGGTGCATGTGTTGCTGCGACGGCCCAGAGTATGAAAGAACGGGGCGGATGACGCCGTTCGGCGCGCGGCTGCGGGAGCTACGCGAACAGCGCGGTGTGACGCTCGCCGATCTTGCGGCCGCGGTGCAGGTCTCCTCCGCCTATCTTTCGGCACTGGAGCATGGCCGGCGCGGGCGTCCCTCACCCGGGCTGGTGCACCAGGTGAATGAGTTCTTCGGTTTGATCTGGGATGATGCGGAGGAGCTGTCGCGCCTGGCGCGCGTGTCTCATCCGCGCGTCACGCTCGACACTGCCGGATTGTCGCCGGAGGCCACGGCCTTCGCGAACCGTCTGGCCGCGACCATTCGCAAGCTGCCCCCCGAAACGATCGCGCGCCTCGACGCGGCGCTGGACACGAAGCCATGAGCATCCGCGTTCTCCTCGCCCACACGCAGCCGATGTTCGAGGGGTATTACGGGGAGCGTGCGCTGGCCGCCCTCACGCAGCATGCCGAGGTCGTGCGCAACACGACGGGCGCGGTGCTGTCCGGCCGGGCGCTGGCCGAGGCCGCCGCCGGCTGCCAGGCGATCATCGCGGACCGCGCGACGCCGGGCCTGGCGGAAACCTTCGCGCATGCGCCTGACCTCATCGCCTTCCATCGCTGCGCGGTCGATATCAGCACGATCGACGTCACTGCGGCCTCGGATGCAGGCGTGCTGGTGACGCAGGCGACGCCGGGCTTTGTCGATGCCGTGGCGGAGCTCGGGATCGGGCTGATCGTGGACCTCGTGCGCGGCATCACCGACGCGGCTGTTGCCTATCGCGCGGGGCGCGAGCCCGAGGGGCGGATGGGGCTGCAGCTCAGCCACGCTACGCTCGGCATCGTCGGGTATGGGCGCATTGGGCGGCGCCTGGCGGCGATTGCGCAGGCGATGGGAATGCGCGTGCTGGTCAATGATCCCGCGATGGCGGACAGCATGCCGCTGCCGGCGCTGCTGGGGGAGAGCGACATTGCCGTCTGCCTCGCGCCCGCCTTGCCGCAGACGGAGAATCTGTTTGGCACGGCGGCCTTCGCGCAGATGAAGCGCGGGGCGTATTTCGTGAACCTCGCGCGCGGGCAGCTGGTCGATGATGCGGCCTTGGAAGCGGCACTCGACAGCGGGCATCTCGCGGGTGCTGCACTGGATGTGGGGCGCGCGATGGACCAGCGGCCGGCGATGCGGCTCGCACAGCGTGCCGACGTGATCGCGACGCCGCATGTCGCCGGGCTGACGCGCGAGGCAGCGGAGCATCAGGCGATGGATACGGTGCGGCAGGTGGCAGCACTCGCAGCGGGGAAAATGCCGGATGGCGCGGTGAATGCGGCCGCGGCTTCACGGTTTGCCGCGGCGCAACATCGCGGTTGATTTCGCGCGTTGGCGGCTTCTACGATCGCCCTCCGCTTCGGACGCCTTCGCATGCTGAGATGTCTCTTCGCCGTAATGCTTCTGGCCGGCTGCGCCACCTTGGCGCGCGAGCCGGACGCCAATGCGATCGAGCGCACCGCGGCCGGGCATGCGCTGTTCGTGGATGTGTGCGTGCGACACCTCGGCGCGCCGGAAGCGCTGGAGCGCCAGGCGGAAGCGCGCAGCCTGCGCCAGATGGGCGAGGATCTCGAAGGGACGGAAGCGCGGCCAGAGCCGCTGCGCCTGTACGGCTTGCCCAATGATGTGGGGCGCGTGGGCATGGGGCTGGCATTCTCCGTCTCGGCGCAGAGCTGTTCGGTGTTCTTCCGGGATGCCGATCCGGGCCTGGCGCTGGCCTTCACGGCGCAGCTGGCGCTGGCCCGTGCGCGGGCGGGCGCGGAGGTGACACCGATCGTGCGAAATGCGACGGCGCTGGCAGCGACGAGCAGCGGCTTCCGCGTGCAGGCCGGCAATGCGCCGCCGGGTGGGGACTGGGCCTTCGGACTGACCATCGCGCGCGATGGGCTCGCGATGTTCCACGCGCAGCTGACGCCGGATGGGGATGGCGCGGTGCGGCCACCGCCGCGCGGCGTGCTGCGCAGGACGTAAATCGTGCCCTCAGACGGCGGGCGCCGCCTCCGGCGGCTTGCCTTTCGACGGACCCCGGCGTTCGCCCCTTCGGGCTCGCGGACTGCGACGTGGGCCGGAGGGCACTGGTAAATTGGCTGGAATTTCGCGGCGGTAAGTTCTAGAATTGTTCCTGTTGCCGGGCGCCGTATGCCGCGGTCCCGCAGCACCAGACGCTGAAAGTAAGAAACGCTTACTTTCGCAGATTTATCCCGGCGATTTCAGAAGCATGGGCCGTTTCGGCCGCGGGTAAGAATATCTTACTTTCGGCTATTCGAGGCGCAGGGCCATCCGCTGGAGCAGCCCCGCCTCCGGGTCCGCCGCTGCCGAGGCGCGGGTGCCCGCGATCAGCGCATAACGCAGCAGCATCGCGCGCCGGCGCGCAGGGGCCAGGGGATGAGCCGGCGGCGGGCGAAGCAGCGCCCAATCCTCGACCGAGGCTGCGCAGATCAGCCCCACATCCTCCGGCAGCAGCTCCTGCGGAAAATCGGCATCCACGGCGAAGAGCAGCGCGTCGCAGAAGTCGCGGTACTCATGCCACTTGCGGTCGGAGAGGAAATCCCGTGCGCAGGATTTCACCTCGATGATTCGCAGTCCGCCATCCGGCAGCAGCGCGAGGATATCCGCCCGCCGTCCGTTCGGCAGCGGCACTTCGGATAGCGGTGCCCAGCCGAGTGCCGCGCAGAACCGGGCCGCCGCGCGATGGACTCGGCGGGTGCGTTCGGGGGCATCGAGGTCCAATTGCATGGGCTGATGTTCGCGCTTCGTTCAAGGGCGCGTCAAGCCGGCCGCAGCCCCCTTGCGCAAGCCGGTGGAACCATGGCCAATCGGGTCAAATTCGCCGGGAAGGGAACGCCATGATCAAGAACGCACTCACGCGCCGTGCCGCCATTGCGGGGCTTGGCGCCGCGACGCTGGCGCGGCCCGCGCTGGCGCAGGCCGCGTTTCCGAACCGGCCGATCCGCATGATCATCCCCTGGTCCGCGGGTGGCACGACGGACGTGCAGATGCGCGCGATCTGCGAGGCGACCTCGCGTCGCATCGGCCAGCCGGTGATCGCTGACAACCGTCCCGGCGCGGGCGGCACGCTCGGCCCGGCCGCACTGCTCAACGCGCAGCCGGATGGCTATACACTCGCGCAGATTCCGATCAGCGTGTTCCGCTATCCGCACATGGCGCCGCGGGCGCCCTTCGACCCGCTGACCGACTTCACCTATGTCGCGCACCTCACCGGCTACCTGTTCGGCATTGTCGTGAAGGCGGATGCGCCGTGGCGCTCGCTGGGCGAGTTCCTCGACTATGCGAAGGCGAATCCGGGCGTGGTGAACTACGGCTCGCCCGGCGTTGGCACGTCGCTGCACATCACCATGGAGCAGATCGCGGGTACGCGCGGCATCGAGTGGACGCACGTCCCCTTCCGCGGCATCGCGGAGAACATGCCGGCGCTGCTCGGCGGCCAGGTGCATGCGGTGGCCGACAGCTCCGGCTGGACGCCGCTGGTCGAGGCGGGACAGCTGCGGCTGCTCTGCTCCTGGGGGCCGGAGCGCGCGAAGCGCTTCCCCAACGTGCCGACGCTGCGCGAGAGCGGCATCGATATCGTCTCCGCCTCGCCCTATGGCGTCGCGGGGCCGAAGGGGATGGATCCGGCCATTGTGCGTGTGCTGCAGGAAGCCTTCCGCGCGGCGATGGATGATCCGCAGCATGTGTCGGTGCTCGAGCGCTTCGACATGCCGCCGATGTTCATGCCGGCCGCCGAATACGATGCCTTCGCGCGGCGGCAATTCGCGGAAGAGGGCGTGATGATACGGCGGCTCGGCCTCAGGCTTTAAGCGCGGCCGTCAGCACGCGGTCCAGCGCCGAGAGGAAGCGGGACCGGTCGGCCTGCGCCATCGGCGCCGGCCCGCCGCCGCCGGTGCCCATCTCGCGCAGATGCCGCGCCAGTTCGCGCCCTGCGACGGCGGTGCCGATATTCTGCGGCGTGAACTCGTGGCCCTTGTGGGTGATGACGCGCGCGCCCTTTTCGAGGCAGCGCGCGGCGAGCAGGATATCGGCGGTGATGCAGACATCCTGCGGGGTCGCGTTGTCCGCGATCCAGTCATCGGCCTTGTCCGCGCCTTCGCTGACGATGACCAGGCGCGCTTTAGGCAGCGGGGGCGGGCGCACCGGCCGCGCGCCGTTCGTGACCAGCACCAGCGCGAGGTCCAGCCGCGCGGCGACGCGGTAGATCTCCTCTCGCACCGGGCAGGCGTCGGCATCGACCAGAATGGTCGTCATCGGGATATGCCGCGGATGGTGGTCACGCGGGCTTCTGCGGCAGGGGCGCGGGCGAGGCCAGCGAGGTCTGTCCCGCACTCGTCCCGGCATCGACGGGAATGGTCTGGCCGGTGATCCAGCGCGCGGCCGGTGAGACCAGCCAGGCGATGGCTTCGGCCACGTCCCAGGCGGTGCCCTCGGTCTTGAGCAACGTGGCCTCCGCCCGAGCGCGGCGGCCAGCCTCATCCACGCCGCGCACCGCGACCATCGGCGTGAAGACATAGCCCGGTGCGACGCAGTTCACGCGGATGCCTTCGGGTCCGTGATGCGCCGCCATCGCCCGCGTCATCTGCACGATCGCGCCCTTGGTGGTCGCGTAGAGAAGCCCCTTATGCCCGCCCTGCAGCCCCGCGATGGAGGAGAGGTTCACGATGTTGCCCGCACCCTGCGCGCGCATCGCAGGGATCGCGTATTTCGACATCAGCATCACCGACGCCACGTTCACGCGCATCGCGTGGTCCCAGGCCTCCGGGTCCACGTCGACGGCATTGCCCGGCGGGCCGGAGATGCCGACATTGTTGATGAGGATGTCGAGCCGGCCCCATTCGGCAAGCGCGCGCTCCACGGCCGCCTGGCAATCCGCCGCGCGCGTGACGTCGCCAGCGATGGATGCGGAGGTGCCGCCCTCGTCGGCGATGGCGCGCGCGGTCGCGTCCATCCAATCAGCCTCGACGTCCATCAGCAGGACGCGCGCGCCACGCCGCGCGAGCACGATGGCGGTGGCTCGGCCATTGCCGACACCCTCGGCGCGCGACCCCGCGCCAGTGACGATGGCGACCTGACCGGCGAGAGAGACGGTGTCCATGCTCAGCGGCCCTCGAAGCTCGGCGCGCGCTTTTCGAGCATGGCGTTGACGGCCTCGCGGTGGTCGCGCGTGTCATGCGCAATCGCCTGATAGGCGGCCGACATTTCCAGCAGCGTGGACAGGCTGAGGTGCTGCCCCTCGCGCAGCAGCCGCTTGGTCAGGCGCACGGCCTGCGGCGGGTTCGCCGCGATCTTCTCGGCGAGTACGCGCGCCGTCGGCAGCAGATCATCGGCGGCGACGACGCGCGAGACCAAGCCGCAGGCAAGGGCCTCCGCGGCGTTGATCGCCTCGCCGGTGAGCGACATTTCCAGCGCCTTGGACATGCCCACGACGCGAGGGAGCAAGAAAGCGCCGCCGTCGCCAGGCACGATGCCGACCTTCACGAAGCTCTCCGCGAAGACGGCCTTTTCGCTTGCGATGCGGATGTCGCACATGCAGGCAAGATCCAGCCCCGCGCCGATGGCGGGACCGTTCATCGCGGCAATGGTGGGGATGTCGAGTTCATACAGCGCCAGAGGGATGCGCTGGATGCCGCGGCGGTAGCTCTCGCGCATCTCGGCGGCGGTGTCGCCTTGCGTGATGCCCGTGCGGTCGCGCATGCCCTTGAGGTCGCCGCCGGCGCAGAAGGCGGTGCCCGCGCCGGTGAGGATGACGCAGCGCACGCTGTCGTCGCGGCGCAGTGCCTCGACCGCGTCCACGACCTCGTCGCATTCGCCGCGCGTGGAGATGGCGTTGCGCTTCTCCGGCCGGTTGAGGGTGAGGGTGACGATGCCGCCATCGCGTTCGCTGATGATAAAGCCGGTCATGGGGCAATCTCCTCGTCGCGCGCGGTGATGTCGGGCCAGAGCGCCGCGCCACCGCGCGCCTGTGCGGCCGCGCCGATGCGCTGGGCCCAGTACCGCTCCGTCCCACCTTCCTCTCGCCAGGACCAGAGGCGGCGGGTGAAGTGGTGCAGAGAGTGATCCTCGGTGATGCCGATGGCGGCGAAGACCTGGTGCGCGATCGCGGCACCCTTGCCCGCGGCCTCGCCGGCGATGACCTTGGCACAGCCGATCTCGAAGGCGGCACCGGTGATGCCGCGCTGGTCCGCGGCGCGCGCGGCGGAACGTGCGGCCACGGCCGCGCAGGCGCTCTCCTCGGCGAATTCGGCCAGCTGCTGCTGCACCGCCTGGAAACGTCCGATCGGGCGGCCGAACTGCACGCGCGTGTTGGCGTAGTCCACGGCGAGCGCGAGGATCGCCTCCAGCGCGCCGGCGATCTGCGCGGCGCGGATGAGCGCGGTGAGGCTGCGCGCGGCATCGTCCCCGAAGGCTTCCGGCAAGGTGACTTCGGCAAGCGTGTTCGCGTGCATGATCATATCGCGGGGTTCGTGCGCGATGCTGGCGCGGCCGTTCGCAATGCCGCCGGCGGTGACGTGCAGGCGGCGCCCCTCGACCAGCGCGACGCGCGTTGCGAAGCGTCCCCACGGCACCACGCCGCCGGAGGGCGCAAAGCTGAGCACGCCATCCTCCGGCACTTCCAGTCCGCCCGCGGCGATCAGCATCGCGGCGACCATGTCTTCGGCGAGCGGCACCGGCGCGCCGTGGCGACCGAGCAGGATGAACAGGTCCGCGGCGGCCTCCAGGCCGAGGCCCGCTCCGCCCATGTCCTCCGGCACCAGCGCGTACCGCAGCCCGATCGGCGCGAGCACATCCCAGGCCTGCTTGGGGAAACGGCGCGCCTCGACCTCGCGCAGCGTCGTGGCGTCGCAATGCTCGGCCAGGGCGCGCGCCACCTGGTCGGCCAGCATGGTGTCGCTCATCGCAGGCCGAGCTCCTTCGCGATGATGCCGCGCATGATCTCGCGCGTGCCACCGCGGAGGCTGAAGGTCGGCGCTATCTGGGTGAGGTATGCGTGCATGCGGCGCACCTCCTCGGGCATGTCGTCCATGTCCGCGAGGCGGCGCAGATTGCCCGGCAGCGCCTGTTCGTAGCTGTTGCCGAGATCCTTTACGAGCGCGGCCTGGCGCACGGGGTCCTCGCCATCCTCGAGCATGCCGGCGATGGAGAGCGACATGCGCCGCAGCGCCCAGAGACGTGCGACCTCACGCCCCAACGGCTCGGCGGCGGCGGGGTCGTCGCGCAGGGCGGTCACACTGTCCGCGAGCAGCGGGTAGGAGGACAAGATGCGGTCCGGCCCACTGCGCTCGAAGGCGAGCTCGCTCGTGGCCTGCGCCCAGCCGGCGCCTTCCTGGCCGATCAGTGCGTCCTCGGGGAGGCGGACATCGTCGAAGGTGATTTCGTTGAACGCATCCTCGCCGGCTAGGTCGCGGATGGGGCGGATGGTGATGCCCGAGGCGCGCAGGTCAACCAGCACCTGCGACAGCCCCTGGTGCCGAGCGCCCTTGTCCGGCGCGGGCGAGGTGCGCACCAGCGCGATCATGTAGTCACAGAGGTGGCCGAAGGTGGTCCAGAGCTTGCGCCCGTTGAGCAGCCATCCTCCGGGCACCCGCTCCGCCCGCGTGCGCAGGCTCGCGAGGTCGGAGCCGGAATCGGGTTCCGACAAGCCGATGCAGAAGGCGAGCTCGCCGCGCGCGATGCCGGGCAGCAGCGTGCGGCGCTGCTCCTCGGTGCCCAGGCGCAGGATGAGCGGGCCGGATTGGCGGTCGCCGATCCAATGAGCGCCGGCCGGCCCGCCGGCGGCGAGCAGTTCCTCCAGCACGACTATGCGTTCCATCGCGCTGCGCTCATGCCCCCCGTATTCGCGCGACCAGCCCATGCCGATCCAGCCCTCGCGCCCGACCGCGCGGGAGAAGTCGCGCGAGAATCCCATCCAGGAGCGGGCGCGGATTTCCGGTGTCCAGTCGCGCCCGGCTTCGGCGAGGAAATCGCGCAGGCGCGCGCGCAGGGCCGC
>JAZKFA010000369.1:12746-18151 GCA_040386655.1 Pseudomonadota bacterium
AGGCGCGAGTGTTTGACATAAGCGGGCACGTTCAAGCGCAGCCCCTCCATCACACCAGCTCCGCCGCGCGCGCGGCCGCGATCTCGGCAGCGTCCATGCCGGCGAGCTGCTTAAGAATCGCGTCGGAATGCTCGCCGGGCGCGGGGATGCCGTGGCGATAGGTGACGGGCGTGACCGACAGACGGATCGGGCTGCCGGCCACGCGCACCTTGCCGGCCTGGTGGTGCGGGACTTCGACGATCATGCCGCGCTCGAGGATGTGCGGGTCTTTGGCGATATCCTCGGGCGTGTTGATCGGGCCGGAGGTGATCTTGGCCTCGCGCAGCACCGCGAGCCATTCGGTGCGCGGCCGCTTGCCGAGGACCTCGCGCATCAGGCCGAGGATTTCGCTGCGGTTCGCGACGCGATCACGGTTGCGCTTGAAGCGCGGATCCTCGGCCCATTCCGGCTGACCCAGCGCGGTGGCAAGACGGATGAATTCGCGGTCGTTCAGCACGCCGATGACGAACTTTGCGTCGGAGCCGCTGAACACGCCATAGGGCACCGCGACAGACGCATCATTGCCGGTGCGCTGCACGCGGAAGCCGGCGTTCAACCAGGCGGAGAGGGGGTGTTGCAGCAGCGATGTCATTGTCTCGAACAGGTTCACGTCGATCGCCTGGCCCTCGCCCGTCGCATCGCGGTGGCGCAGCGCGGCGAGGATCGCGATGGTCGCGGACTGGCCAGTGAACATGTCGGCGATGGGGATGCTCACGCGCATCGGGCCGCCGCCGGGCACGCCGTCGGGCTCACCCGTTGTGGCCATGACGCCGGCCATCGCCTGGGCAACGAAGTCATAGCCGGAGCGATCCGCATAAGGGCCGGTCTGACCGAAGCCGGTGACGGAGCAATAGATGAGGCGCGGATTGACCGCGAGCAGGTCGTCGGCGCCCAGGCCGTAGCGGGCGAGGGTGCCGGTGCGAAAATTCTCGATGACGATATCGGCCTTGGCGACCATGCGCTTGAGGATGGCGGCCCCTTCCGGTCGGGCGAAATCAAGCGAGAGCGAGCGCTTGTTGCGGTTCAGAGCGACGAAATAGGTGCTGTCCTCGCCACCCGTGACGAAGGGCGGCCCGAGGGCGCGGAGATCGTCGCCATCGCCCCGCCGCTCGATCTTGATCACGTCGGCGCCAAGGTCGCCCAAGGTCTGTGCCGCGAGCGGCCCCGCGACCACGCGGGTGAGATCGAGCACGATGAGCCCGTCAAGCGCCGACGCCATGTGGTGTTCTCCCTGAGGCGAACATTCTGGCGTGCTTCGGCGAGGCTGGATAGGCGCATCGCGCCGGCGGCTGAGCTTACCCGGCTAGGTCGTGGTTACGCAGCGCACGGGGGTTGGAAATCGCGCATCGCATCTGGGCAATGGCGAGCAGACGGGCCGCGACCTCATCATGCTGCGGCGTGCCGGGATCATAGACCCCGGCCCTGATCAGCGCCGCGTCGGGCGGCTCCGGCCAAGCGGTTGGGTTGGCCGTCGCGCGCGCCGCGATGGCCATCGCATTGGCGATCATGCGCGCGGCGAAGGTTTTGGAGGCGGGCAGGGCGGGCAGCAGTTCCGCCAGCAGCAGCGCGCGCGCGGTTTCCAGCAGGTCCGCGGCGTCGGGTTGTTCATGCATCGCGGGCCTCCACCATGTGCAGGATGTCGAGTTCGAGTTCCGGCACGATGTGCCCGGTGAGTGCGAGTTCCAGGTTGCGCTCGACTCCGCAGATGTGGCGCTCCGCCTGGTCGATGGCGATGGCGGCCCAGCGGATATGTGCGGCCAGCTCCCACCAGCGCACGCGCGCGTCGTCCACCTCGCCATAGCCGGCATAGAGTGCGGCGCGCGGCCCGATGCCGCCGGCTTCCTGCGCGACATTGCCGAAGCGCCAGCAGCGCGCGCAGAGCCAGCCGAGGTCGGCCGCCGGGTCGCCCCAGCCGGCGAATTCCCAGTCCAGCACGGCGGTGATGCTGGCCTCATCAACCATAATGTTGCCGGTGCGGAAATCATTGTGGTTGAGCCGCGGGGGCACCGGCGAAGGTGCGGTGCGCTCCAGGTGGCGCAGCCCCCATTCCAGCGCCGGGCGCGGCTGCCGCTGGCGGTCGAGCGCGGCGCGCTGCGCGGCGATGAAGGCCAGCGCGGCATCCTCCGGCGCGGCGCCGAGGAAGTGCAGGTCCTCGCGCGGCGGCGTGATGGTGTGGATGCGGGCAAGCTCCCGCCCCAGCGCCATCGCCAGCGCCTCGCGCCCGCCGCCCAGCGTGTCGCTCTTCACCACGCGGTGCCCGGCAGCGATGCCGGCCACGCGGCGCATGACGAAGAACGGTGCTCCGGCGACGGACGGGGCCTCGCACAACAGCAGCGGCTCCGGCACGGTCACGCCCGCCGCGCGCGCCGCCTTCAGCAGCGCGTATTCCGCCGCGCGCGGCAAGGACACGGCAAGTGTGGCGGCATTGTCGGTGCGCAGCACCCAGTCTTGCGCGATGCCCTGGAACTCGACCTCCAGTGCCCAGTTCTGCTGGATCGCGCCGCCGGAAAGCAGCGATGCTGCGACGATGCGCAGCGTGTTTTCGGCCATCGCCCCGCGAAGGTAACGCTGGATTGCCCGACGCCGCTCTTCATCCATGCGAGCCGCCCCAGGCGAAGAAGCCGCTGCCCTCCGCGCGCAGGGTGTTCGCGATGACCATGCGATGCACCTCGGAGGCGCCATCCACCAGCCGCGCCTGGCGCGCGTAGCGGTAGATCCACTCGATCACCGTGTCCTTGGAATAGCCCTTGGCACCCAACAACTGCAGCGCCGTGTCGACCGAGCGTTGCAGCGCGTCCGCCACGACGATCTTCGCCATGGATACCTCCTTCTTTGCGAAGGATCCCTGGTCCAGCATCCAGGCCGCATGCATGGTCAGCAGCCGCCCCGTCTGGATGTCCATGGCGGCCTGGCCGATCAGGCCCTGTACGCTCTCGCGGTCCAGCAGGACCTTCCCGAAACTCTGGCGTTGCGCGACGTGTGCCATGGCGATCTCGAGCGAGCGCTTGGCCAAGCCGAGCCAGCGCATGCAATGCGTCAGCCGCGCGACACCGAGGCGGATTTGCGTGACCTTCAGCCCGTCGCCGATGCCCATCAGGCGGTCCTCATCGGGGATTTCCAGCCCGTCGAAGACCAACTCGCAATGGCCGCCATGTTCCTCCGGCCCCATGATCGCGATGCGGCGCACGATGTGCCAGCCGGGGCTGTCGGCGTGGAACAGGAAGGCGGTCAGGCCCTTGCGCTCATCGTCGGAGGTGCGCGCCATCAGGATGAAGTGCTTCGCGTTGCCCGCCCCGGTGATGAACCACTTGCGGCCCGTGATCCGCCAGCGATCATTGCCCACAGGCTCGGCCTTCGTATAGGTCAGTGAGGGGTCGGATCCGGCGCCATCGGGCTCCGTCATCGCGAAGGCGGATTGCACCTCCCCGCGGATGATCGGCATCAGCCAGCGATCCTTCTGCGCCTGCGTGCCGACCTTCTCCAGGATCATCATGTTGCCGTCGTCGGGCGCTGCGGAATTGAACACGACGGGGCCGAAGATGGAGCGGTTCATCTCCTCGTAGCAGGCCGCCATGCCCACGCGCGTGAGCCCGCCACCGCCGAGCGAGACCGGCATCTGCAAGGCCCAGATGCCCTCGGCCTTGGCTTCGCCGCGCAGCCGCGCGAGCACGGCAGGTGCGATGTTCTCATGCTCGTCGAAATTGTCGCGGTCGGCTTCGATCGGGATCAGCCGTTCGTCGACGAAGCGGCGGATGCGGGCGCGGAGTGCCTCGACCTCGGGGGAGAGGGAAAAATCCATGGCGGCGCAATCCTAGAGGCTGTTGATCGAATGGCCGCCATCGACCGTGATGGTCGCGCCGGTCATGTGCGCGCCGGCTTCCGAGGCGAGCAGCAGCAGCGGCCCGGTGAGGTCCTCGGGCTTGCCGAGGCGTCGCTGCGGCACGCGCTTGAGCATGGCCTGGCCAGGCTCGCTGGCGAAGAAGCCGGCGTTGATGTCGCTCGCGATGTAGCCAGGCGCAATGGCGTTCACGCGGATGCGGTAGCGGGCGAACTCGACCGCCATCTGGCGCGTCATCTGCAGCAGCCCGGCCTTTGCGGCCGTGTAGCCGGCGACGCCGGGGATTATGCGCAGGCCGAGGATGGAGGCGATGTTGATGATGCTGCCGGCGGCCTTTGCCGCGACCAACCGCCGCGCGCCTTCCTGTGCGACCAGGAAGCAGCCGCGCAGGTTGACGTCCAGCACGCTGTCGTAATCCTCCGCCGTCATCTCCAGCACCGGCTTCGTCACGGCGATCCCGGCATTGTTCACGATGATGTCGCAGGGCGCACCGAACGCCGCCTCGGCCGCGGCGAAGCACGCGGCGACGGAGTCCGGCCGTGTCACGTCGAGTGCGATCGCGACTGAACGCTCGCTAAGGGCAGGCACTGCGTCGACCCGCCGCGCGGCCATGGCCACACGCGCACCGGCCTCGTGCAGCACGCGCGCGAAATGTCCGCCCAGCGTGCCCGAGGCGCCGGTGACGAGAGCCACCCGACCTTCCAGCGAAAAAAGCGGATTCATGCGGTTCATCCCTGAATTCTCACCATGGGACCATCGCGCGGCGGCCTCGGCAAGGGCATGCTGCACGCCTGCAACGACGGGGTGACGGATCATGGCGAAGGTGGTGTTGGTGACCGGGGCGCAACAGGGCATTGGCCGGGCGATGGCGATCGGCTTCGCCCGGGCGGGCTACGACGTCGCGATCAACTGGCTGGATGACGAGGCCGCCGCGCAATCCGTCGCCGATGCCGTCAAGGCGCATGGCCGGCGCGCCCTGCTGCTGCGCGGCGATGTCGGCGTGATCGCGCAAGGCCAGGCGGTGGTCGAGGGCACGGTCGGGGGTCTCGGGGGCATCGACGTGCTGGTCAACAATGCCGGCATCTTCCCCCGGGTCGAGTTCCTGCAGATGAGCGAGGCCATCTGGGACGCGGTGCACAATGTGAACCTCAAGGGCGGTGCCTTTTGTGCGCAGGCGGCGGCGCGAGCCATGGTCGCGGCCGGCACCAAGGGCTGCATCATCAACCTGTCCTCGCAGGCGATGCGCGGCGCGCCGCTTGGCGTCCACTACAGCGCGACGAAGGCAGGCGTGGCGGGCCTTACCCGCGCGATGGCGCTGGCCCTCGCGCCGCACGGCATCCGGGTGAATGCCATCGCGCCTGGCCTGACCGACACCGCCCAGCCCCGCTACGGCAGCACCGAGGATGAGCTGGCCGCGATGGCCGCTGCCCTGCCGATTCCGCGTCTTGGCACACCCGAGGATATCGCCGGCCTCGCGCTCTACCTCGCCTCCGATGCCTCGAGTTTTACCACCGGCGCGAGCTTGATG
>JAZKFA010000370.1:0-1332 GCA_040386655.1 Pseudomonadota bacterium
CGATGGTGTCGCCCACGCTCATGCGCGGGTTGAGGCTGGCATAGGGGTCCTGGAACACGATCTGCGCGCGCCGGCGCAGGGCCCGGAGCGGGGCGCCACCAATGCGCGTGACATCGGTGCCGTCGAAGCGGATGGACCCGGCGGAGGGCTCGATCAGCCGCAGCGCGAGGCGGGCAGTAGTGGATTTCCCGCACCCGCTCTCGCCAACCAGCGCCAGCGTCTCGCCGCGGTCGACGTGGAAGGAGACGCCATCGACCGCGCGCACCGTCCCCGTCTGGCGCGCGATGATCATGCCGCTGCGCACGGGGTAGTGCTTGGCGAGGTCGGTGACCTCCAGCAGCGGCGCCGTCATGCGAGGGCCGCCTCGATGGGCGCACGGATGCACGCGGCCTCGTGCCCATCCGTGATCTCGCGCAGCGGCGGCACCACCGCATTGCACGCGGAGATGGCAAAGGGGCAGCGCGGCGCGAAGCGGCAGCCAGGCGGCAAGGCAAATGGGGGCGGCACGGTGCCGTCGATGGCGAGCAACGTCTCACGCTCCTCATCCAGACGCGGGATGGAGCCGAGCAGGCCCAGCGTGTAGGGGTGCTGCGGGTCCTCGAAGATCTCCCGTGCGCTGCCGCGCTCGACGACACGGCCGGCATACATCACGGCGACTTCGTCGGCCATCTCGGCGACGACGCCGAGGTCGTGGGTGATGAGGATCACGCTCATGCCCGT
Source organism: Pseudomonadota bacterium (assembly GCA_040386655.1). Lineage (GTDB taxonomy): Bacteria > Pseudomonadota > Alphaproteobacteria > Acetobacterales > Acetobacteraceae > Plastoroseomonas. Next base: position 721 of record JAZKFA010000370.1, read on the forward strand.
ATCGGCCTGTAGCTCCCGAAGCAGGTCCAGAATCTGCGCCTGCACGGTGACGTCGAGCGCCGTGGTCGGCTCATCGGCGATCAGAAGGCGTGGCGCGCAGGCCAGGGCCATCGCGATCATCACGCGCTGCCGCATCCCGCCCGAGAGCTGGTGCGGGTATTCGGCGAAGCGGCGCTCGGGTGCGGGGATGCGCACGCGGCGCAGCGCCTCGATGGCGCGGTCGCGCAAGTCGTTGTTCGAAGCCGCCGCGTCGTGTGCGCGCATTGCCTCCATGATCTGGTCGCCGATGCTGTGCACCGGATTAAGCGAGGTCATCGGCTCCTGGAAGATCATCGCGACGTCGCGCCCGCGCACTCCGCGCATGGCCGAAACCGGCCCCGCCAGCAGATCCTTGCCGTCGAGCAGCACGCGCCCGGCGGCGACGCGACCGGGCGGGGGCACCAGGCGCATGACCGACAGCGAGAGCATCGACTTCCCGCACCCGCTCTCCCCGACTATGCCGAGCGTGCGGCCGCGCGGCACGTCGAGCGAGACGCCATCGACCGCGGGTATGTCGCCCGCGCTGCTGCGGAAGACGGTGCGGAGCCCCTCAATACGCAGCAGCGGTTCTGT
>JAZKFA010000370.1:1342-11488 GCA_040386655.1 Pseudomonadota bacterium
CTGTCATGCCCAGCGGAACGTGGTGGGCGCGATCTGCTCGGCGCTGCGATGCGCCCAGTCACGCTGCGGGACCTGGCCCTCGATGCGCTTCTGCGCCTCATGCAGATGCGCGGCGGCGGCGCGGTAGTCCATGGTCAGAACCTCGCCATCTTCGACAACCTTATGGCCATCGACATAGACGGCCTTCAGCGCGCGATCGCCGGCGGAATATATCAGGCTGCGCAGCGGGTCGCGCGCCGGCTGCATGCGCGGATGAGTGATGTCCACCAGCGAGAAATCGGCGCGGCAGCCGACAGCGAGGCGGCCGATATCCTCGCGCCCCAGCGCCTGCGCGCCACCGATGGTAGCGGCGTGGAACAGGTCCGCCGAGGAGAGCGTGCGCGGGTCCGTCGCCTGGGTGCGCGCGACATAGGCGGCCAGGCGCATCTCATCGAGCATGTTGTGCGGATAGGTGTCGGTGCCGAGGCCAAGATTCACGCCGGCGCGGCGATAGCGCCCGATGTCCTTCAGCGAAATGCCGCGCCGCGCGAAGACGGTGGGGCAATGCGCCACCGTGGTGCCGGTCTCGGCCAGGCGCGAGAGGTCCGTGCGGGTGTGCCAGGGCGTCGAGGGATGGTCGTCGAGGAAGATGCCGTGCCCGATGATCGCGCGCTCCGACAGCAGGCCCATCGAGTCGAGCCAGCCGATCGGCGTGTAGCCATGGCGGCGCGTGATCTCATGGAACTCGACGACGGATTGCGCCGCATGGATCTGCCACGAAAGGCCGCGTGCGTTGGCTTCCTCCCTGCTTTCGCGCAGCAGCGTCTCGGAACAGGTGTCGATCTGGGCGGGCACGACCATGCCGAACAGGCGGCCGCACTCATGCTGCTCCGCGCGTTCAATGAGGGTGAAGGCCTCGGCCATCGCCTTCTCGCCGGCGGCCTCGTCCCACTCGTATTCGACGACGTGGCCGTTCTTGGTGAACCAGCGCGCGGAGCGGAACATCGGCGCGATGCAGACGCGCATCCCAGCCTCCGCCAGCAGGTCGAGCCAGCCGGGATGTGCCATGGACAGGTCGGCGACGGTGGTCACGCCCGAGAGCAGCAACTCGCTCATCGCGACGCGCACGCAGGAGGGCACCGCATCCGCATCGGCGCGGAAGATCGGCAGGTATTCGTACAACGAGGAATTATAGAGACCCGGTGTCCCCACCTCGTCGGTAAAACCCTTGTTCATGGGCTCGCTGGAGGGGTGGGAGTGGATGTTGACCAGGCCCGGCATCACCATCAGCCCGGCGCCGTCGATCTCGGCATCGGCCGTGCCCGCGTAGCCGCGCCCGACGAAGGTCAGCACGCCATCGCGGAAGGCAACGTCGGCGTCAGAGACGTAGGTGTGTTCCTTGGCCGTCGCGTCCCACGCGATGGCGAGGTCCGCTTTGCGGATGAGCGTCGTGGTCATGGCTGGTCCCCTGCCGTGCCTGGTGCGTGGCATACGGCTTCGATGTTGTGGCCGTCCGGATCGATGATGAAGGCCGCGTAGTAATTCGCATGATACTGCGGCCGAAGCCCCGGCGCGCCGTTGTCGCGGCCGCCATGCGCAAGGGCGGCCGCATGGAAGGCATCCACGCTCGCGTGGTCGGCCGCGGTAAACGCGAAGTGGATGTGGCCAGCCGCCGGGCCGGCGAGGCTCGTCGCACCGATCCACAGTTCCGGCTCGCCGCTGCTCGACCCGAGCATTACCGAGTCGGCCGCCTGCTTCCTGACCGTGAAGCCGAGCGGGGCAAGGGCCGCGACGTAGAAGTCGCGACTTCTTGGGAAGTCGGCAACGGCGAAGCCGAGATGGTCCAGTGCCACGGGCGCCCTCCTACCGCGTGAGGCGGATGTCGAGCCCCTTGTAGAGCCCGACACCATAGATGCCGTGCGCCCGCGCGCCCTCGACCCGCTGTGCCGAGGCGAGCCAGAGATTCTCCCGCGCGAGCGGAAGCCAAACATTGGCCTCGGCGACGATGCGCTGCGCCTCCGCAATCGCGGCCAGGCGCACATTGGCGTCCAGCGCGGTCTTGGCGGCATCCAACGCGGCGTCAGTTCGCGGGTCCGACCAGTTCATCCGGTTCGGCGTGGGCCGGTTGCGGCTGTCGAAGTACAGAGAGAAGCCGTCCGTCGCGGTCACATAGGGGTAGGACATGACGAAGGCGTCGAATTCCTGCGTTGCGAGCCGACCCCAGCCGACCGTCGCATCCCAGAGCTGGATGCGCATTTCGATCCCGATGCGGCGGAGGTCCGCCTGGATGGCTTCCGTCGCCTGGCGCCACTCATTGGTCTGCAGGCCGTAGAGCAGGAAGGTCGCGCGCTGGCCGTCCTTCACGCGGATGCCGTCCGGGCCCATGACCCAGCCTGCCTCGTCCAGCACGCGGCGTGCAGCGGCCGGGTCGAACTGCGGCACCAGGGCTGCGGCCGCCGCGCTGTAGCCGGCGGTGTTCGGATTGAGATAGGCCGTCGCGGGTTCCGCATTGCCGAACCACACCGCGCGCACGATGGCGGCGCGATTGACCGCGAGGTTGATCGCTCGCCGCACTGCGGGGTCGCTGACGACGGGCTTGTCCACCTTGAAGCCCATGAAGAAGTCCCAGAAGTAGTTCTCCTGGCGGGACATGCGGATGGCCGGCGTGTTGCGGAGCTGCTGGATCGCGATGTTGGGGATGTACTGCGTCACGTCGCCCTGCCCCGTCTGCAGCGCGGCGAGGCGGGTGTTCGCCTCGGGAATGACGCGCCAGATCACGCGGTCCACCTGCGGGGCCGGGTTGGTGTAGATCGGCGGCCCCCAGCGGTAATTCGGGTGGCGCTGCAGCACCATGTCCTGGCGCGGCGTCCAGCTCACCCAACAATAGGGGCCCGTGCCGTTGAACCCCTGGCTGCCGAAGTTCGCGCCGAGACGCTCGACCGAGTTGCGATCCACGATCGAGGCGAAGAACAGCGTGAGCTGGTACAGCAGCTCGCCGAAGGGTTCCGTCAGCTCATACTCGACGGTGTAGTCGTCGATGGCGCGCACCTCGCGCACCGGGCCCGCACGCCAGCGCACCGGGCTGCGGTTGGCGGGGTCTACCCAGCGCGTGATCGTGTAGGCGACGTCCTGCGCCGTCATCGGGCGGCCATCGCAGAAGGTCACGTCGCGGCGAAGATGGAAGGTGTAGGTCTTGCCGTCTGGGCTGATCTCCCATCGCTCGGCGAGGCCGGGGCGCACCGTGCGCATGTCCCAGTCGAGCGAGACCAGCGTGTCGCTCATCATGTAGACGACCTCGCCCGCGCCGCGCGCGGTGGAGCGGATGGGGTCGTAGTTGTCGGCGTCGATCTCGCGCAGGACCACCAGAGTATTGCGCGGCGCCGCCTGGGCCAGCACGTCGCCGGCGCCAAGCGCCAGCATCAGCAGGGTGAGCAGAGTTCGCATGGCCCGGTTTCTCTCCTTCGTTCAGACGCGCAGGCGGGGGTCGAGCGCGTCGCGCAGCGCGTCGCCAAGCATGTTGAATGCCAGCACCACCGCGAAGATCGCGACGGAGGGTATCACCGCGATATGCGGGGCAAAGAACAGGAAGTTACGCCCCTCGCTCGCCATCGCGCCGAGTTCCGGGTTCGGCGGCTGTGCGCCGAGGCCAAGGAAGGACAGCGCGGAGCCGAGCAGGATCACCTGCCCGAAGCGCAGCGTGGCGAAGACGAAGAGCGCCGAGAGGCAGTTGGGTGCCAGGTGGCGCCAGATCAGGCGGCCATCGCCCATGCCCGTCGCACGCGCCGCCTCGATGTAGTCCGCGCGCATGACGACGAGCGCGGAACCGCGCACGATGCGCGCCATCAGCGGCACCGTCGCGACCGAGAGTGCCAGCACCACCGCCAGCATGCCCGGCCCCAGGATGGCGGCAATGGCGAGGCCGAACAGGATCGCCGGGAAGGACAGCATGATGTCCACCAGCCGCATGATCGGCGCATCGAGCCAGCGTTGGTAGAAGGCCGCGAGGAAGCCCAGCGCCGCGCCGATCCCGCCGCCGAGGATCACCGCGAAGAACCCCATAGCGAGCGAAGCGCGCAGGCCATAGAGCAGCCGCGTCACCAGGTTGCGCCCCTGCGCATCGGCGCCGAGCGGCAGGCCCTCGGTGCCCGGCGGAGCCATGGAGCTGGACAGGTCATTGTCGAAGGGATCGGTGGGTGACAGCCAGGGCGCGAAGATGGCCGCGAGCAGCACCAGCACCACGAAGACCAGCGCGATCGCGGCCCCGGGGTCACGCGTGAGACGGCGCAGCAATCCCGGCCGCGCCGGCGCCATGGTGACGGCGGTGGCACTCATGCCGCGCGCATCCGCGGGTCGAGGGCCGCGTAGAGAACATCCACGATCAGGTTCACCAGGATGAAGCCGAGCGAGAGCACAATGATGGTGCCCTGCGCCATCGGCAGATCCGACGAGGTGATGGCACCGACCGCCAGCCGCCCTACGCCCGGCCAGGTGAAGACCGTCTCCGTCACGACAGCACCACCGAGCAGGAAGCCGATCTGCAGCCCGATGAGCGTGACGATCGGCACCATCGCATTCCGCAGCGCATGGCGCAGCACCACAAGCCGCTCGGACAGGCCCTTTGCGCGCGCGGTGCGCACGTGGTCTGCGGACAGCACATCCAGCACAGCGGTGCGTGTCATGCGCGACACCGGCCCGACGAAGACGCCACCGAGCGTTATGGCGGGCAGCGCCAGCGAACGCAGCCCATCCAGCGTCCAGATCGGCCCACCGCGGCCGGTGAAGGGCAGCCACTGCCACTTGAACCCGACGAACCAGATCAGGATCAGCCCAAGAAAGAACACCGGCACCGACACGCCCGCGACCGAGATCGCCATCACCCCGCGATCGATCAGCGAGCCGCGGAAATAGGCACCGAGCGTACCCAGGACAATGCCCAGCGGTATCGACCAAACCAGGCTCGCAAGCATGAGTTCGAGCGTCGGTCCGATCGTCGCGCCAAGCTCCTGCGCGACCGGGACGTTGTTGATGATCGAGACGCCGAGATCGCCCTGCAGCAGCCGCCACAGATACAGCCCGAACTGCACGGCCAGGGGCTTGTCGAGCCCGAGGTCGCGGCGGATTTCGGCGACCACCTCGGCGGTGGCCTGCGGGCCGGCGCGTACGATGGCGGGGTCGGTGGGGACCACCTGCATCAGCAAGAAGCCGATCAACAGCACGCCGAACAGCACCGGCACAGCGAGCAGCAACCGATGCAGCGCATGTCGCAGCATCAGGCGAGCATCCCGTGGCGGTCGAAGATCGCGTTGCCCTCACGGAGTGTCAGATCAGCGCGCACGCCACGAAGCGCGTCGTGGTCGATCGCGAAGACATCCTCCGACAGCAGGGCGATATCGGCCAGCATGCCAACCTCCAGTGTGCCGCGGCGGTCCTCCGCGAACTGCGTGTAGGCGCCGCACCAGGTGTAGCAATGCACCGCCTCGGCGATGCTCAGCGCCTCCGCAGCGCCCAGCACGGTGCCTTTGTTGGTGCGCCTGGTCGCCATGGTGAAGAGGTTGAGGAAGGGATCGACGGTGGAGACCGGGCAATCCGAAGACGCCGCGGGGTGGTGCCCCTCGTCGAGCCAGGTCTTCATGGGGTAGGCAAACTCGCTGCGATCACGGCCGAGGTTCTTCACGTACAGGTCGCCGAACTCATACATGAAGATGGGCTGCGGCACGGGCAGGATGCCGCGTGCCTTCATCCGCCGGCGCTGGTCTCGGTTGAGGAAGCCGCAATGCTCGATGCGGTGGCGGCGCTCGGCGAAGGGGTGCGCGTCGCTATCGGCGGCCTCCATCCCCTGCAGCACTTGCTCGATCGCGGCGTCTCCGATCGCATGGATGTCGAGCTGCCAGCCCTGCTCATGATACTGGCGCAGCAGCGCGTGGATCTTGTCGTCGGGGAAGGTAAAGACGCCGGTGCCGCCGTCGCCCACGATGTAGGGATCGAAAAAGGCCGCGGTCAGGCCACCTGCCGAGCCATCGGCGAAGACCTTCACCGCACCCCAGCGCAGTGAGTCGTCGCCGTCATTGGGGCGCATGCCCGCTTCCCACGCCTCGGCCGCGATGCCCTCCGGATTGCCGGCGAGCACCTGCCACATGCGCAGCGGCAGGCGTCCATCGCGCTGCGCCACGCGATAGGCGGCGACCTCTGCCATGCCCGCGGTCATGCCGACATTCATGTCGGTGGCACTCGCGAAACCGAGGCCGGCGAGTTCGCGGCAGGCGGCCTCGATCGCATCCACCATGCGCGCCTCGGAAGGCTCGGGCATGTGGTCCCGGATCAGGCGCATCGCGCGTTCCTGGAACAGACCGGTGAGCGTGCCGCGACGCCGCTCGATCACGCCGCCTTCAGGATCGGGCGTGTTGTGGCCGACGCCCGCAAGCCGAAGCGCGGCGGTGTTCGCCACACCCATATGCCCGCAGGTGCGCACGATGAAGACCGGGTTGCGCGGCGAAACGGCATCGAGCTCGGCTGCGGTCGGGTGGCGCGCGACGTCCAGCTCGCCATGATCATAGCCGCGCCCGAGGACCCATTCGCCAGGCTGTGCATCGTTCGCCGCGGCGCCGATGCGGCGCAGCACCTCGTCCAGGGTACGCACCTCCTCGGCGCGCAGGTTCACCTGCGCGAGGCCGAGGCCATAGGGCAGCAGGTGCATATGCGCTTCGTTGAAGGCGGGGATCGCGACGCGGCCGTCCAGCTCCAGCCTCCGCGTCCCGATCGGTGCCATTTGGGCGAGGTCATCCGCAGCGCCGACGGCCGCGACACGGCCATCGACCACCAGCGCCGCCTCGGCGAAGCCACCGGCGAGGCCGCGGAAGATGCGGCCCCCCCTAATCAGTAGCGGTGGCTGCATCAGCTCCGGTAGTCCGGCTTGTCGTTCTCGATCAGCCGCAACGCGGCTTCCCAGGCCAGCAACTTCGTCGGGCTATTGGGATCGCGGGTGTACTGCGCGGCGGTGTGCCGGCGCACGCTCTCGGGTGGGAAGACCAGTTCGGCGCCGCCGGATTGCGCGGCGATCTGCGCATCGCAGGCGCGTTCCAGCGTGAAGATGTTGTCGAAGGCCTGCGCGGGGTTGCGGCCGGTGACCAGCAGGCCGTGATTGCGCAGGATCATCGCGTCATGCTGGCCGAGGTCGCGCACCAGGCGATCGCGCTCCTCGAGGTCCAGCGCGATGCCCTCGTAATCATGATAGGCGAGGTGGCCGTAGAACTTCAGCGCGTGCTGGCTGATTGGCAGCAGCCCCTGGCGCTGCGCGGAAACCGCGATGCCCGCGCGCGTGTGGGTGTGGATGACCACCGCCGCATCCTCGCGCGCCATGTGAATGGCGGAATGGATGGTGAAGCCCGCCGCATTCACGCGCTTCGTCTCCGACATCTCCTCGACCACGTTGCCGTCGAGGTCGATCTTGATGAGGTCCGAGGCCCGCATCTCATGGAACATCACGCCGTAGCGGTTGATCAGGAAGTGGTGCTCGGGGCCAGGAATGCGCGCGCTGATGTGGGTGTAGATCAGGTCCGTCCAGCGGTGATGCGCAACGAGGCGATAGAGTGCCGCGAGGTCGCAGCGAATGGCCCACTCTTCCTCGGAAATGCCGGCGCGGAGCGCCAGCGGCACGGATTGGTTCATGGCGAGGCTCCTGGCTTGGTCGGCGGCATGCTCCGCCGGGGCAGCGGCCGCGTCAACCGAATGACGGCGCGAAAAACAGTCGCTCCCCTTTTGTAGCGCCGCTTGGTGGCGCATCATTGGGCAAGATGATCTGGGGAGACCACGCGATGGCCCGCGCCGCCCTGACTGCCGCCATGATGCTTGGCTGCGCGACGGCCCTCGCGCAGGCGCCGGGGCCTGGCCTCTACACCGAACGCAGCATCAGCGCGGCCCTCGCACAGGATGCGGTCAACGCCGCGGTCGAGGCCTGCGCCGGGCGCGGACATCGCGTCACGGCCGTGGTGGTGGACCGCTCCGGCATCATGAAGGCGCTGCTGCGGGCCGATGGCGCGGGCCCTCACGGCGTCACGGCGGCACGCGCGAAGGCCTACACCGCCGCGTCGACCCGCATCGGGACGACACAATTGCTCGAGGCGGTGCGCGCGAACCCCGGCGCCTCCCGCCTGCCCGACGTGGAGGGCTTCCTGATCCTCGGCGGCGGCTTCCCGATCCGCGCGGGCGATGAGGTGGTGGGTGGCATTGGCGTGGATGGCGCGCCGGGCGGATTGCTCGATGACCAGTGCGCGGAGGCGGGAATTGCCCGCATCCGCGACAGGCTGGGGTGAGCTCTCAGATCATCGATCTTCGACGCGCACTTGCGTGCCGCGAGCCCGAACGGGCTAACGCCGGTCGTCCGGCGAAAGGCAAGCAGGCGGAGCCTGCGCCCGCCGCTTGAGGTCACACAAAGCGTTACCGCGGCCGCGGCGTCGTCCGGCGCGGCGCCGGCACGCGCGGCGCAGGCGTGCCCCCGCCGCCAGGTGCCGAGGCGCGCAGGTCCGAGATGGTCGCGCGGTTGGTCACCTGCTCCGGGTTCATGCGGATCTCGACGATGGCGGGCTTGCCGCTGGCCATCGCGCGCTGCACGGCGGGGACCAGATCATCCGTCGCCTCGACCACCTCGCCATGGCCACCGAAGGCCTCGATGAACTTCGCGAAGTCGGGGTTGGTGAGTGCGGTGCCGGAGACGCGATGCGGGTAGGTGCGCTCCTGGTACATGCGGATGGTGCCGTACATTTGGTTGTTGAAGACCAGGATGATCGGGTTGACCGCGTGGTGGAAGGCAGTCGCGATTTCCTGCCCCGTCATTAGGAAGCCGCCATCGCCCACGAAGCCAATGACGGTGCGGTTCGGGAAAACGATTTTCGCCCCGATTGCGGAGGGCACGCCGTACCCCATCGCGCCGTTCGTCGGCCCGAGGAAATCCTGCCCCTCCTTCACATGCATGAAGCGGGTGGGCCAGGTCGCGAAATTGCCGGCATCGGTCGTGAAGATGGTGTCCGCCGGCAGCGCCTTCTCCAGCGCCTGCAGCGCGCGGGCGAGGTTAAGCGGGCCTTCATACTCCGGCGCCTCGGCCTGCTTGAGCCGTGCGGCGCGCATCCCTGCACGCCATTCCGACCAGGGCGGCGCGGCCGCCGGCCGCAGCGCGTTGGCGGCCTGGGCGAAGGCATTCACGTCGCAGGGGATGCCGAGTGCGGGGCGATGCACGCGCCCGATCTCGCTCTGCTCGGGGTGGATGTGGATGATGGGCGTCGCACCCGCGAAGTCGAACAGGGTGTAGCCCTGACTGACCGGCTCACCCAGGCGTGTGCCGATGGCCAGGATCAGATCCGCCTCGCGCGCATGGGCGACCAGGCCGGCATCGGCACCCACGCCGAGGTCGCCCACGAAGTTCGCGTGCGTGCCATCGAACAGCGACTGCCGGCGGAAGGAGACGCAGACCGGAAGGTCGTGCGCGATAAGGAATTCGGCGACGGCGGCCTTGCCCTCGGCGGTCCAGCCGGTGCCGCCGAGGATTGCCAGCGGCCGCTCCGCCTTGGCGAGCATCGCCGCCATGCGCGCCATCGCCTCGGGTGCGGGGTGGGGCGGGAAGATCGCGGCCGGGCCGATGTCGGGCACGCTCACCTGGTGCTTCTGCATTTCCTCGCTGATTGCGATGACGACGGGGCCAGGGCGGCCGGAAGTCGCGACGTCGAAGGCATGCGCCATGATCTCCGGGATGCGTTTCGCGTCGTCGATCTGCGTCACCCATTTCGCGATGGGCGAGAACATCCGGCGGTAGTCGACTTCCTGGAAGCTCTCCCGGTCCGTCTCCTCGACCGGGATCTGGCCGACGAGCAGGATGAGCGGGGTGGAATCCTGCATCGCCACATGCACGCCGATGGCGGCGTGGCAGGCGCCGGGACCGCGGGTGACGATGGCGATGCCCGGCTTGCCCGTGAGCTTGCCATGAGCCTCGGCCATGTGGACGGCGCCGGCCTCGAACCGGCAGGTGACGAGCTGGAGCTGGTTGCGCACGGAATACAGCCCGTCGAGCAGGTCGAGGTAGCTCTCGCCAGGAACGCAGAAGGCGTGGGTGACGCCTTGGGCGACCAACGCATCGGCCAGCACCTTGCCGCCGCTGCGCGCCTGCGCGGTGCGCTTCAC
>JAZKFA010000370.1:11498-26838 GCA_040386655.1 Pseudomonadota bacterium
AGGGCGATGACACGGGGCGGAGGTTGGCCAGGACGCTCAGGCGCTCCGGATCCGCCAGGCGGAGGAAGACGGCGTGGGCCTGGTACAATTCCGCATCACTCAGGCCGGGCGGGGGCTGGGGGAAAGCGGGGGTGGCGTGGGTTCCGGGGTGGTGGCATCCCTGAAAGTAAGAAAATTTTGCTTGTGGGATTTGGCCAAGGCGTTGATGTGGTTGGGACCGGGGTAAGGAAGTCTTACATTCGGCTTTTCTTACCTTGGCGCGTGGAGATTTCGGACAAATTGCCCCAGGGTGCAGCTGGGGTGTCGGGGAGCCTCGGATTCACGGTTCAAGGAACGGAATGTTTTCCTATCTTAACCTGTGCCTTTGCTAAAGTCCAGAATTGTCGCCCCCTCCAAGGATGCCGACTGAAGCCGCGGCACCACGCGACACTCTCCCTCTGTACAGAACCAGTTTTGGTGCAACGAAGTGCAGTTATGCTCGACGAGGTCTGGGTCCGGGGCCGTAACATCGATGAGGAATGTGAGAAGCAGCCGCGGCGCAACCTGCGCTGGCTTGGTCGCTGCGGTGATCTCCTTGTCCTTCGGGGCTTCTCTCGCGCTGTCTAAGACGTTCTTAGTGTTTTTTCCAACGACACGACCGACCTGGACCCCCGCTCCATGGCGATCCTCCAGGAGGCTGTCAGATTCGGGCGGCGAGTCGACGCAGAGTGCTTGCGCGTCGTCGGCCATTCGGATCTGACCGGTACCACCGAGCGTCGGCAACTGATCAGTCGCCTGCGCGCCGAGACCGTCGCGCGAGAGCTTGTGCGTCTTGGCAGTCCGGAGGCTTGCATCATCGTCCAAGCTTGTGGCGATCGCTTCATTCTCGTTCCCACGCCGGACGTCGTTGCAGAGGTTCAGAACCGCCGCGTGGATATCCTACACGAGGCAAAGGCTCCCGGTCCGGGCTTCAACCTCGGACGATTGCCAAGTTGTCCGGGGGCACTAATGGCCGACGCGCCGGCACCGGCAGTCCCCACGCAATGATCAGAGTCAGAGCTTCCCTCACAGATACCGCCCGCGCTCCATGATCTCCAGCGTGTAGGCCCGGTAGCTCATCCCGAGCTCCTCCGCCCGCGCCAGGCGGCGCAGGGCGATCTCCGGCGGCGGCGTTTTCCAGGCGCGCCGATGCGCGCGGCCCCACACCCACCCGCCCCAGCCGCCATCGGCATCCGGCGTGTCATCCAGCGGCGGCCCGCCATTGTCCCCGATGCCCCCGCGCCTTCTTGGCGTCGGCTCCGCGCGCACGCGCGGCGGCGGCGAGGCATCTCGGTGACGCAGGATCGCGCCCGCGCCGCCTCCCCTACCCCGCGACATTGCCGGGCACATGGATGCACCGCGCCGTCCGCCCAGGCACCGGGCTGCGCGCGGCGGGCACGCCCGCCAGGCACGCAGGCTCGGCCTCGGCGCAGCGGGGCGCGAAGGAACAGGCGGCCGGCAGCGTCTCCAGGCTCGGCGGCGCGCCGGGGATGGTGGTCAGGCGCTTGCCGCGCATCCCCGCATGCACCGTCGCCCCCAGCAGGCCCTTCGCGTAGGGGTGCAGCGGGCCGCGCATCAGGGCGGTGACCGGCCCCTCCTCCACCACGCGGCCGGCATACATCACGGCCACGCGGTCGGCGATCTCACCGGCCACACCCAGGTCGTGCGTCACGAACACCACGCCCATGCCGAGCTCCTGCTGCAGCTTGCGCAGCAGCAGCAGGATCTGGATCTGCACCGTGGCGTCGAGCGCGGTGGTCGGCTCATCGGCCAGCAGCAGCTTGGGGCGGCAGGCGAGTGCTACCGCGATCATCGCGCGCTGCCGCAACCCGCCCGACAGCTCGTGTGGATAGGCATCGAGCCGCCGCTTGGCCGAGGGGATCTGCACCAGCTCGAACAGTTCGAGCGCGCGGGCCATGCCGGCCGCATGGGAGACGCCCTCATGCCGGCGTACCGTCTCGGCGATCTGCTTGCCCACGGTGAAGACGGGGTCGAGCGCGGTCATCGGTTCCTGGAAGACCATCGCGACGGTGCTGCCGCGGAGTTCCTGCAGCTCGTTCTCGGACATCGCTCGGACGTCGCGACCATCGACGAGGATGCCGCCCTCCACCACCGCTTTCTTGGGCAGCAGCTTCATCAGCGCGCGCATCGTCACCGACTTACCCGAACCGGATTCACCAAGAATGCACAGCACCTCTCCGGCGGCGAGATCCAGGTCCACGCCATTGACGGCATGCACCGTCGCGTCGCGCGAGACGAAGCGCACCGACAGGTCGCGCACCCGCACAAGCGTGTCGCCCGCCATCATCTGCAACGCCGCGCTCATGCCGCAAGCCTCCCCGCCTGGCTGTGTCCGCTGCCTGGATCGGCCATGTGGCAGGCGGCCTGGTGCCCGCCGCCGAGGTCGGCGTCGATCGGCGCCAGCGCCGCGCAGACATCCTCGGCATGCGGACAGCGCGTGCGGAAGCGGCAACCGGAGGGCGGGTTCACCGGGTTCGGAGGATCGCCCGACAGCGGCGGCTCCGTGCGCCGGTTCTCCGGATCCATCGAGGGGCGGGAGGCGAGCAGCGCGCGCGTGTAGGGATGCGCCGGGTTCGTATAGATCGCGTCGACCGGCCCCATCTCCACCACCTTGCCCAGGTACATCACCAGCACGCGGTCGGAGATGTACTGAACCACGTTCAGGTCATGGCTGATGAAGGCATAGGTCAGCCCGAAGCTCTCCTTGAGGTCTACCAGCAGGTTCAGCACCTGCGCCTCGACCGACTTGTCGAGCGCGGAGACCGGCTCATCGAGGATCACCAGGCGCGGCCGCAGCGCGAGCGCACGGGCAATGTTCACTCGCTGCCGCTGCCCGCCCGACAGCTCATGCGGATAGCGTCGCGCATACTGCGCCGGCGCCAGGCCCACGGCGGCGAGGAGTTCGCGCGCCCTCTCCCGCGCCTCGCGGTCGCCAAGGCCATGCACCTTGGGCGCGAAGGCCAGGGAATCCTCGATCGGCAGGCGCGGGTTCAGCGAGGCGTAGCTGTCCTGGAAGACCATCTGCACCTGGCGGCGATAATCCCGCAAAGCGATGCCGCCCGCCTGGGTGTTCTCGGCGACGCCCTCGCCGTCGAAGATCATTGAACCGGTGTCGGGGTCCATAAGCCGCATCAGCAGCCGCGCCGTGGTGGATTTCCCGCACCCGGATTCCCCCACGATGCCCAGCGTCTCGCCCTTGAGGATGGTGAAGGACACGCCGTCCACCGCGCGGACCGTGGCCACGGTGCCGCCGAAGAAGCCGCCCTTGATGGGGAAGTGCTTCTGGATGCCGCGTACATCCAGCAGCGGTTGCGCCGGGCCGCCAATATCAATCGAGGCAGGGATCTCTGTCATGGCGCTCCGATGAGCAAGGCGCGTGCCGGGTCGCCGGGGGTGCTCCGCGCGACGGTTCCGCCCCACATGCGACGCAGTTGCCCACAAAACAGGCAGCGACCGCCCGCCTCGATTGCGGCGCCCCGCCCGAATGTGGCGCCTCGGCCATGGAACAACCTTGATCGCGCCGCCGCTTCGCCCTGCGCTCGCCTGGACGGCACGGCAGTGTCGGGATGCCTCAGGAGGTCCCCCATGCGCCGCATCCTCACCGTCACTGCACTCTGCGCCAGCGTCACCCTCGCCGGCTGCGTCAACAAGGATGGCAGCACGGATTGGGGCAGCACGCTCGCGCTCGGCGCAGGCGTGGGCCTCGGGGCGGCGCTGATCGCGGTGGCTGCTTCGGGCGATGGTGGACGCCATCGGGACCGCGGCTATTCGCGGCGCGGCGGCGGGTATGGCGGCTACACCTCGCATGACCGGCGCTACGCCTATAGCGACGGCCGCCGCTACCGCTGATTACCGTGACGCAAGCGGCGCGCTAGATCAGCGGCGCGCTATCGGCGCGACGAACTGCGGCTCGGTGTCCCAGGGGAACAGGATCCACGTCTCCTGGCTCACCTCGGTGATGAAGCTGTCGACCAGCGGCTTGCCGGCCGGCTTCGCATAGACGGTGGCGACATGCGCGCGCGGCAGCAGCTTGCGCACCACCCGCAGCGTCGTCCCGGTATCGACCAAATCGTCGATGACCAGCCACCCCGTGCCATCGCCCGCAGCCGCCGGTTCCTTCACCACATGCGGCTCGCCGCGCTTCTCCTCGTCATAGGTGACGATGGAGATCGTCTCGACCACGCGGCATTCCAGCTCCCGCGCGATCACGGCGGCCGGGATCAGCCCGCCGCGTGTGATGGCGACGATGCCGGTGAAGGGCCCACGCTCCAGCAGCCGCCAGGCGAGCGCGCGGGCGTCGCGGTGCAGCTGGTCCCAGGTGACGGTGTAGTACTTGGCCGACATCAGAACATCTTGCCCCCATCCGGCACCCGCAGGTCGGGCTTGAGCAGCACCACCGCGCCATTCTCGTCGGGCACGCCGAGCACCAGGACCTCGCTCTCGAACCCTGCGATGCGGCGCGGCGGGAAGTTGACCACCGCCACCACCTGGCGCCCGATCAGCCGGTCCGGCGAGTAGTGCACCGTGATCTGCGCCGAAGATCGCTTCACCCCGATCGCTGGGCCGAAATCCACCACGAGCTTGATCGAGGGCTTCTTCGCCTCGGGGAAGGCCTCGGCCTCGATGATGGTGCCGACGCGAATGTCGAGCCGTTCGAAATCGGCGAAGCTGATGGTGTCTGCCATGCCTCCTGTCTAAAGCAATCCGCGCCGGTGGGGAATCATCGCCGCACCCGGCCTCTGGCGGTCGGGCGCGGAGCGATGTAGGGGGCGTGTTGCAGCTTCGCCGCAAACCGGCTCCACTCCTCGTGCCTGTCATTCACCAAGGCGGCCAGACCGCCCAAGAGCAACCTGGACACGCAACAATGACCCGCGATTTCCACAGCCACGGCCGCTCCGCCGCCTATGCCGCCAACGGCATGGCCGCCACCTCCGTCCCCGCCGCCACGCTCGCCGCCCTCGATGTCCTGCGCTCGGGCGGCAATGCGCTCGACGCCGCCATCGCCGCCGTCGCGGTGCTGTGCGTGGTCGAGCCGCAATCGACCGGCATCGGCGGCGACTGCTTCTGCCTCTACGCCCCGGCCGGGTCGACCAAGCCGATCGCCATCAACGGTTCCGGCCGCGCGCCGCGCGGGGCGGATTTCTCCGCCCTCAAGGCGAAGGGGGTGGAGACGCTGACGCCGACCTCTCCGCATTCGGTGACCGTGCCCGGTGCGATTTCCGCCTGGGCGCTGCTCAACAGCACCCATGGCCGCAAGGGCCTCGACGAGCTGCTCCAGCCGGCCATCCGCTACGCCGAGGAAGGCTTCCACCTGACGCCCCGCCTGGCATGGGACTGGAAGGGCTCGGTCGGCAAGCTCGGCCTGCACCCCGCCACCGCCCGCCGCTTCCTCCGCAACGGGGAGGCCTATGGCCTGGGCGACCGCTTTGTGCAGCCGGAGCTCGCGGCCACGCTGCGCGGCATCGCCGCCCGCGGCCCGGCCGCCTTCTATGAGGGCGAGGCCGCGGCCGACATGGTCGCCACGCTCCGCACCGCGGGCGGCACCCACACCGAGGAGGATTTCGCCCGCGGTGCGACGGTCGCCGAGTTCGTCGAGCCCATCACCACGCGCTGGCGCGGCCTCGATGTCTTCCAGTGCCCGCCCAACGGCTCCGGCCCGATCGTGCTGGAGATCCTCAACATCCTCAACGGCTTCTCGACCCCCGCCGAGGGCCCGCTCTCGGTCGAGCGCCTGCATCGTCACATCGAGGCCGCGCGCCTCGCCTACCGCGACCGCGACGCCTTCCTGGCCGACCCTTCGCGCGTGGACGTGCCGCTCGCGCACATGATCGACCCCGCCTATGGCGAGGCGTTGCGCCAGATCATCCGCGACGACCGCGCCATGGCTGAGCTGCCGCCCGCCGGCACCTCCGACCTCGCGAAGCACAAGGACACCGTCTACCTCACCGTCGTCGATCGCGACGGCAATGCGTGCAGCTTCATCAACTCACTGTTCGAGGGCTTCGGCTCGGGCATCCTCGCCGAGGGCGCGGGCGTGATGCTGCAGAACCGCGGCTACGGCTTCCGGTTCCAGGACGGCCACCCGAACTGCATCGAAGGCGACAAGCGCCCGATGCACACGATCATCCCCGGCATGGTCTATTCCGGCGGCCAGGCGATCATGCCCTACGGCGTCATGGGCGGGCATTTCCAGCCGATGGGGCAGACGATGTTCCTGTCCAACCACTTCGAGTTTGGGCTCGATGTGCAGGCCGCGCTCGACCTGCCGCGGCTGTTCCCGACGGGCGGCAAGGTGCAGCTCGAGCGCGGCATTCCCGCCGGCGTTGTCGACCGCCTCAACCGCCTCGGCCATGACTGCGCGCTGGTCGACAAGCCGCATGGCGGTGGCCAGGCGATCCTGATCGACCGTGCCCGCGGCGTCCTCATCGGTGGCTCCGACCCGCGCAAGGATGGTTGCGCGATGGGGTATTGAGATCATGGAACCCTGCGATCTCACCGCCACCGAAGCCCGCCGCCTGATCGGGCGGAAAAAGCTCTCTCCGGTCGAGCTGCTGCACAGCTGCTTCGGCCGGATCGATGTGGTGAACCCCGCGGTCAACGCCATCGTCGCTGAGGACCGCGGGGCGTCGCTCGCGGCGGCGGTCGATGCGGAACAGGCGGTGATGCAGGGCGACACGCTCGGCGCGCTGCACGGCCTGCCCGTCGGCATCAAGGACCTGGAGGAAGTGAAGGGCCTGCGCACCACCTATGGCAGCCCGATCTTCCGCGACTTCGTCCCCGACGCCGATTGCGCCATGGTGGCGAACCTGCGCCGCGCCGGCGCGGTGATCCTGGGCAAGACCAATTCTCCCGAATTCGGCGCTGGGGCGAACACGCGCAACACGGTGTACGGCGCGACCGGCAATCCCTTCGACCCCACGAAGAGTGCCGCCGGGTCCTCCGGGGGTTCAGCGGTCGCCCTGGCGGCCGGTATGGCGCCGATATGCTCGGGCTCGGACACCGGCGGGTCCTTGCGCAATCCCGCAGCCTTCTGCGGCATCGTGGGCTATCGCCCCTCGCCCGGCCTGGTGCCGTCGGAGAAGCGCGGGCATGGCTGGTCTCCCCTGCCCGTCCTGGGCCCGATGGCGCGCAACGTCCCCGACGCCTGCCTGATGCTGTCGGCCATGGCCTCCGACGATGCGCGGGACCCGCTCGCCTACACGCTGCATGACCGCGCCGTGCGCGGGAAGGGCGCCTTGTTCTCGCCGCCGCGCAACCTCGATTTGTCCGGCCTGCGCCTGGCCTTCACGCCCGATTTCGGCGTGGCACCCACGGAGAAGCACATCAGCAGCGTCTTCGCGGAGCGTGTCGCCGCAATCGCCCCGCTGTTCGCCGGTGCCGAGGAAGCCGCGCCCGATTGCACCGGCGGCGACGAGGCCTTCGAGATCCTGCGCGCCACCTCCTTCCTAGCCTCGCATGCGGCCAAGGTGCGCGAGCGGCCGCAGGATTGCGGCCCGAACATCATCGCCAACGTCGAGGAAGGTCTGCGCTACAGCGCCGAGGACTACGCCCGCGCCGCAACCATCCAGACGCGCATGTACCGGGCATGGCAGGGCTTCTTCGCAAAGCACGACGTGCTGATCACGCCGTCCATCACCATCAGCCCGCGCCCCTGGCGGGAGCTGTATCCGGCCGAGATCGACGGCAAGCCGACGCGCACCTATTTCCACTGGTTGTCGCTTGCTTACTACGTGACGCTGGTCGGCCACCCCGCGGTGTCGCTGCCGATGGGCGTGGACCGAAACGGGATGCCCTTCGGGGTGCAGATCGTAGGGCCGCGCGGCGGTGACGCCTTTATACTGGGGATCGCGGCCGCGATCGAGGCGGCGTTCGCCAACGATGCCGGCCTCTCCCGCCCAGTGCCGGACTTGGCCAAGCTGCGCGCGGCGCGCCCGATCAGCGAGGCGGAAGCCTTCCTAAGCTGGGGCTGAGTGAGGGTCAGAACCGCGTGACAATACAGCACGCGCGCCACGCCATCAGGCCGGCGCGCGCTGCTGGAGAGGCCCGGCCAGCCATCCACGCAGGCCAAATCCGGGGACCAGTGTCCCATACGCCGGCAATCTGATACGAAGCTGGCATGAAACTCTTTTGGACCTTCTTCGCGATCGACACCCTGGTCTTCGCGGTCCTGTTCTTCTTTTTCCTTGAAGGCCTCAGCGACGGCTCGGTGAGTTCCTTCAACATGGGCCTGTGGCTGCTGCTCATCGGCGTGCCTGCGAGCGTGCTGGCCGGCGGGCTCCTCCTCAATGCGAAGGGCCGGACCAGGGCGGCGAAGGCATTGCTGGCGACGATGGCCGTGCCTGGCCTGCTCGCCGGTGCCTATGTCCTGCTCATCATCGTGCTGTTCGCCTCGAGCCCCGGCGCGTATCGCTGAGCCTCAACCAAAGTGCCGCGGTTGCCTCATATCAAACAAATGCCCGTACTGAAGCGCAGCACGCGCGGCGAGGGTTTCAACTGCGTATTTGGTAGCTAACAGGGAAACTACAGGTGTCTGACTTCTACATTTACGTCAACAGCAAGGCCGGCTTTAGCAAGATCCACTTTGCGACTTGCCGGTTCTGTAGAAACGGCAACTTTACGTCGGGCAAACCCGTCGGACCGCGCGACCAGTTTATTGCTGCGGCGGGCTTTGCGGATGCTCAGGACCGGGCACGTGCACTCGGTTACAGCCCCAGCTCTTGCAAACTGTGCAAGCCAAGTTAGGCAAATTTGCTTCACCCGAAGCTGGCGAACACCTTCTGGTCCTTGTTGTCCTGCATTAGCTTGTTCAGCCCCGGCATCTTCTCCATCCCGAGGCCCTGCGGCAGCCCGGTCTCCTCATCCGCCTTGATGTCGGAATAGGCGGCGGACCCGATCTTCTCCCAGGTGCCGGAGGGCTTCTTCACCTCGAACTGCACCACGGTCGCCTTGAACAGCAGCCGCGCGATCGCCTCCTTGGGCGATTTCGGCTTGATCAGGGACGGTGCGCCGCCCACGTCGCGCCAGCCATTGCGCATGGCCCATTCGGTGATCTCGGCCTGGTCCATGGTCATTGTCCTCCGCTCGTGGAGTCGTCCCGCACGGCCAGCACCTTGTCCACCCGGCGGCCATCCATGTCCACGATCTCGAAGCGCCAGCCGGCCCAGGCGATGCGGTCGCCCTCCTTCGGCACGCGTTGCAGCAGCGCCAGCATCAGCCCCGCCACCGTGTGGTAGGTCCCGGCATTGGGCAGCTCGGGCAGGTCAAGCCGCGCACGCAGCTCATCCGAGGGCAGCATGCCATCGACCAGCAGGGAACCGTCGTGGCGCGTCACGGGAAGCCCAGCTTCCGGCGCCTCCACCGGCCCGAGTTCACCGATGATCGCCTCCAGCAGGTCGGATGCGGTGACCACGCCCTCGAAGCTGCCATACTCGTCCATGACAAGCGCGATCCCGAGCGGATCGCCCTTCAGCCGATCCATCGCCATCAGCGCCGACAGCGTATCCGGCAGGATCAGCGGCTGGCGCAGGGCGGGCGCGATCGACAGCACCTCGCCGCGCAGCAGCTGGTCGAGCATGTCCTTCGCGATCACCACGCCCACGACATTGTCCACGCGGCCATCGGCGACGACGAAGCGCGTCACGTCCTCCGACCGCAGCCGCTCGGCCAGTGCCTCGGGCGAGTCGCCGCGGTCGAGCCAGGCGACTTCCGGGCGCGGCGTCATGATCGCGCGCACCGGCTTGTCGGCCAGGCGCAGCACGCGCTCGATCATGTGGCGCTCCTCTGTCTCGAGCACGCCCGATTCAGCGCCCTCGGCGACCACGGCCTTCACCTCCTCCTCGGTCACGCCCTGGTCGATTGGGCGCGACTGGCCGAGCAGGCGCATGATGAGCGCGGTTGAATTGCCGAGCAGCCAGACCACCGGCGTGGTCATCCGCCCCAGCCAGGTGAGCGGGCGGGAGACGATCACGGCCACGCCCTCGGGGTGGCGCAGGGCCACCTGCTTTGGCACCAGCTCGCCCAGGATCAGGGACAGGTAGGTGATCAGCAGCACCACGATGGTCAGCGCCAGCTCGCCCGCGATCGGCGCGATCAGGGGTATATCGGCCAGCCACTCCGCGAGCTTGCCACCCAGGCGCGCGCCGCCGAAGGCGCCGGCGAAGATGCCCACCATCGTGATGCCCACCTGCACGGTGGGCAGGAAGCGCTGCGGGTCCTCGCCCAGCGCCAGGGCTGCGCCGGCGCCCAGGCTGCCCCGGCGCTGCATCGCCTGCAGCCGGGACCGACGCGCCG
Source organism: Pseudomonadota bacterium (assembly GCA_040386655.1). Lineage (GTDB taxonomy): Bacteria > Pseudomonadota > Alphaproteobacteria > Acetobacterales > Acetobacteraceae > Plastoroseomonas. The sequence goes on from JAZKFA010000370.1 coordinate 21,828, forward strand.
ACACGATGGCGAGCTCGCTGCCCGCAAAGGCGCCGTTCAGCAGCACCAGCAGAAGGATGATGAGGATCTCAAGGGCCATGTCCATGGCGGCCTTATAGCAGCGGTCATCACGTATGGCCGCTGCAGTATGTTGTGCCCTGGGGCGCCGGGCGCAGGCTCCGCACCCCTGGCTTGGCGGGCCTTCCGAGGGTGGGAAACAGGGCCGCCCCAGTTCGGCACCGCCCGGTCATCCGGGTCCAGAATTTGTGCTGCGCCGCAATATTGCCATGTTCCGGTCCGGGATGCGCCTTGTTGATCGTGTCTTCTCCCCACCAAGCGGAGGCCGAACCCTTGGTCGCCGCGTCCGGAGAGATACGCGTCCATGAACGCCCCCCTTCGCATGACGGTCCCGTCATCCTCCCCGCAGGGGCGCATGCGTGGCGCGCTGCACCCGGTGACGCTCGCCATGCTGGCCCTGGTCGCATTCGCGCATCTGGGTACCTGGTTCGCTCTCAACCAGCCCGTCCCGATGGCCGAGTTCCGCGGCCAGGTCGCGGGCCTCGCCTTCGCGCCCTACCAGCGCGGCCAATCCGCCGAGGGCGACCGGTGGCCGTCGGCCGACGAAATCGCCTCCGACCTGCGCGTCGTAGCCCCGCACACCCGCAATATCCGCACCTACGCCGTCCATGGCGGGCTGGAACGCATCCCCGAACTCGCCGCCGCCCAGGGCCTTGATCTGCGCATCGCGCTTGGCGCCTGGCTGGACCGGCGCCTGGATCGCAACGCCGTCGAGATCCGCAGCCTCGTGGAAACCGCGCGCGCCAACCGCAACGTCAGCCGCGTGATCGTCGGCAACGAGGCGATCCTGCGTGGCGACCTCACCCCCGCCCAGCTCATCGGCTACATGGAGCAGGTCCGCCGCCAGGTGCGCGTGCCCGTGACCACCGCCGAGCCCTGGCACGTCTGGGTCGACCACCCCGAGCTCGGCCAGGCCGTCGACGTCATCACCATCCACCTGCTGCCCTACTGGGAAGGCCTGCCGGTCGATGCGGCGCTTCGCTACATCATGGACCGCTACGAGCAGGTCCAGGCGCTGTTCCCGGGCAAGCCCATCGTCATTGGCGAGGTCGGTTGGCCGTCTGCCGGCCGCGACATCGGCGCCGCCCGCGCGACCCGCGTGAACCAGGCCGAATTCCTCCGCCGCTTCTTCGTCGAGGCCGATCGCCGTGGCCTGAACTACTACGTCATGGAAGCCTTCGACCAACCCTGGAAGGTGTCATTCGAGGGCCGTGCGGCCGGCCACTGGGGCATGTTCGACCTCGACCGTGCGCCGAAGTGGAGCCTGACGGGCGCGGTGAGCGAGACGCCGGCCTGGGCCTGGTGGGCGGGCAGCGCCACGATCTTCGCCTTCGCCGCGAGCCTGTTCTTCCTGCTGCGCCGCCCGGACATCCGCTGGCAGGGCAAGCTGATGCTCGCCGGCATGGCCCAGCTGTTCGTCGCCGGCACCACGCTGACCCTGCTCGCGATGAGCGAGACCTACCTCTCGCTCTCGGCCGCGATGGTCTGGGGCGTGCTGGTGGCGGGCCAGGTGATGCTGCTCGCACTGCTGCTGTCGGACAGCTTCGAGCTGGCCGAGACCATCTTCGGCCGCGTGTGGAAGCGCCGCTGGCCGGCCCTGCCCGCCGCGCGCGGCGATGCGCTGCCCAAGGTCTCGATTCACATCCCGATCTGCAACGAGCCGCCCGAGATGGTGCGCCAGACGCTCGATGCCCTGGCCGAGCTCGACTACCCCGACTTCGAAGTGCTGGTCATCGACAACAACACGATGGACCCCGCTTTGTGGGAGCCGGTGGCCGAGCATTGCGCGCGGCTTGGGGAGCGGTTCCGCTTCTTCCACCTCGGCAAGTGGAAGGGCTTCAAGGCCGGAGCGCTGAACTTCGCCATGCGCGAGACCGCACCCGACGCCGAGATCGTGGGCGTGCTCGACTCCGACTACGTGGTCAACCCGGACTGGCTCCGCCGCATGGTGCCCTTCTTCAACGACCCGAAGGTGGGCTTCACGCAATCCCCGCAGGATTACCGCGACGTCGGCGAGAGCGTGTTCAAGCGCATGATGTTCTGGGAATACGCGGGCTTCTTCAAGGCCGGCATGGTCACGCGCAACGAGCGCAACGCCATCATCCAGCACGGCACGATGACGCTGGTCCGCAAGTCCGCGATGATCAATGCCGGCGGCTGGGCGGAGTGGTGCATCTGCGAAGACAGCGAGCTTGGCCTGAAGCTGATGCGCCAGGGCTGGGAAGCCGTCTACGTGCCCGACAGCTTCGGCCGCGGCGTGATGCCCGACGACTTCGCCGCCTACCGCAAGCAGCGCCACCGCTGGGCCTATGGCGCGGTGCAGATCGTGAAGGGCCACATCGGTGCGCTGCTGAACCCGGCTCGTCGCGACCTGACGGCCGGCCAGAAGTGGCACTTCGTGATGGGCTGGATGCCGTGGTTCGGAGACGCGCTGGGCCTGGTTTTCGTGCTCGGCGGCATCGCCTGGTCGATGGGCCTGATCTTCGCGCCCGTCAGCACCGAATTCCCGATCCTGCTGTTCATGCTGCCGTCCATCGGGCTGTTCGTCTTCAAGCTCGGCCAGATCATGGCGCTGTATGCGGCGCGCGTGCCCTGCGGCTGGCGTGACCGGATCGGCGCGGCGGTGGCCGGGCTCGCGCTGACGCACACCATCGGCAAGGCGGTGCTGGCGGGGATCTTCACCAAGAAGGCGCCCTTCCTGCGCACGCCCAAGATGAAGGGCGCGCCTGCCCTGGTGCAGGGCCTGGTGATGGCGCGGGAGGAGCTGGGGCTGCTGGTCCTGCTGTGGGGCTCGGCGGTTGGCGTGACCTTCGTCCACCGCGGCGGCACCTGGGAAGCGGTCCTGTGGGTGGCGGTGCTGCTGGTGCAGTCCGTACCCTACCTGGCCGCCGTCGCGGTAAGCCTGATCGCCGCCATGCCGGCGCGGCGCACGGTGCCAGTGGACGCGCTGCCCGCGCCCTCGATGCAGACGTCGAAGGCCGGCAGCGTGATGGCGCGGAGCGGCGACGGCCTCTGATCGGCCGGTCTCAGGGATCTGGCCCGGGGGATTGCATCCCCCGGGCCTTTCCTATTTTCACCACCCGTGAGTGCGCCCGATGCGTGACCTGCCCTTGCCCGCGCGTGTCTTCGGCCTTGCGGGGCTGATCCCGTTCCTGGGCCTGGCACTCGCCTGCTGGACCAGGCCGGAGCTGGGGTTCGGGCTGGCTGCCTATGGCGCGACGATCCTCGCCTTCCTCGGTGCGGTGCATTGGGGGTTCGCACTCAGCGACGGGCGCGCGCTCTGGTGGCGCTACGGGTTTGGGGTGCTGCCTGCGCTGGTCGCGTGGGTGGCGCTGCTACTGCCGCTGGTCCAGGGCCTCATGCTGATCGCGCTTGGGATCTTTGCGACGGCCCTGATGGAACGCTTGGCGGCCACGCACGGCCTAGTGCCGGCACCATACCTGGCGCTGCGCTTTGTGCTCAGCGCGGGAGCGATTTTCGGCCTGCTTCTTGGGGCAGCAGCACAGCTTTAGCTTGCGGGACGCGCTGTCTCATTGTACGAGACTGGTTAACGTCATTTTAACCATCCCCACACAGTGAGACACCCCATGCTTAGCCAAGCGTCGAACGTCATCCCCTTCCCGCTCACCCCGGATGACCGCCTGCGCATTGCCACGCGCCGCCTTGCCCTCGCCATCGATGCCCAGTCCGAGGCGATCGCCGGACTGCGCAGCTTCCTTGCGCCACTGGCGAACCTCCCACCCGCCTTGCATCAAGCCGCGCTGAACAAGGGCTGACACCGGCCGCCGCCGCGCCCATCCTCCCGGGCATTCCAGGGAGGATGGCCATGGCGGAACACGAGCTGATCGCGCAATTCCGCACCGCGCGGCTAATCCCGGTGGTCCGCACATCCACCGTGGCCAACGCAGCCCTGGCCATCGAATGGCTGCGCGAGGCCGGGCTGCGCATCTTCGAGATCACGCTCACCATCCCCGATGCGCCGTCGCTCATCCGCTCCCTCGCGCTCGAGCCCGACCTTCTTATTGGCGCCGGCACCGTTCCCGATGCAGCCGCCGCGCAGGCCTGCCTCGACGCAGGGGCGCGCTTCCTCGTCAGCCCCTGGGTCGAACCCACGATCGTCTCCCCCGCCCGCGCCGCGGGCGCCTGCGTGATGCTCGGCGCCTGCACCCCCACCGAGGTGCGCGCCGCACTCGCCGCCGGCGCCGATGCGGTGAAGATCTTCCCCGCCGCCTCGCTCGGCGGTCCGGGCCACGTCAAGGCGCTGCGCTCAGTCTTCCCCACCGTCGCCTTCTGCCCGACCGGCGGCGTCGACGCCGCCAACATGGACGCGTACCTCGCCGCCGGCGCGGCCTTCGTGGGCATCGGCGGCAAGCTGGTGGATGAGCGCGCCATCGCCGCGGGGGACCGCGCCAGCGTCATCGCCGCCGCACTCACCGCCCAGGGCATGGCAGCGGCATGACCGCGCCGGCGCTGCTCTGCATGGGCGAGCCCATGCTGGAGCTGAACCGGCAGCCGCCCGACGCGCAGGGCCGAGCGCTCTATCTTGAAGGCCATGGCGGCGACACCTCGAACGCCGCCATCGCCGCCGCCCGAAACGGCGCATCCGCGGGGTACATCACAGCCATGGGCACCGACGCCGCCGGGCAGAGCTTCCTCGACCTTTGGCAGCGCGAAGGGGTGGACACCGCTACCGTCATCCGCCGCCCCGACGCACCCACCGGCCTGTACCTGGTCACCCACGGCCCCGAAGGCCACGCCTTCACCTTCTACCGCGACAACTCCGCCGCCGCCCGCTTCACGCCGGCCGAAGTGCCCGAGGCCGCCATCGGCGCCGCCCGCATCCTGCACGTGTCGGGCATCAGCCAGGCGATCTCGACTTCCGCCTGCGACGCCGTGTTCCACGCGATCCACACGGCCCGCGCCGCCGGCACGCTGGTCTCCTACGATACCAATC
>JAZKFA010000370.1:26862-27699 GCA_040386655.1 Pseudomonadota bacterium
GCGTCTATGGCCGCCCGCCCGCGCCGCCGCCACCATCCACGCCGCCCTGGCCATGTGCGACATCGCCCTGCCCTCTCTCGACGATGCGCGCATCCTCACCGGCCTCGACACCCCCGACGCCATCGCCGACTTCTACCTGGCGCTATGCCCCATCGTGCTGCTCAAGCTCGGCGCCCAGGGCGCGCTCTGCGCCACCCGCGCCACGCGCACCCTGATCCCGGCGCACCCCGTCACCCCTGTCGACGCCACCGGCGCCGGAGACTGCTTCGCGGGTGCCTTCCTCGCCCGCCACCTGGCCGGCGACAGCCTCATCGACGCCACACGCTACGCGAACACCGCCGCAGCCCTGTCGACCACCGGCTTCGGCGCGGTTGCACCCATCCCAACGGTGGCAGCCGTGCTGGCAGCGATGGGAAGCTGAACAAGGCGGCCTAGCGCACTGCGCGAAAGACGCGGCCCCGAAGGGCCGCGGCTCCGCTCAGCGAGTACCGACGAACCTCCGAGCCTGCGCAAGCTCGGCGCGCGCGGGGTCCGCATTGGGCGCGATCTCGATCAGCGCCGCGTAGTGACGGCGCGCGGCCTCGCGGTCGCCCGCTTGCTCGGCCGCGCGGGCCGCACCGGCGACGGCGCGGAAGCGGCGCGGTTCGGTTTGCTGCACCGCTTCGAACTCGCGCAGCGCGGCCGCCGCCTGGTCCGCCTCGAGCAGCGCCTCGGCCAGTATTTCACGCGCCGGGGCGAGCGGGCCCGGGGTGACCACGTGCTTGTCGGTGCGGTCCTGATGCTCGGCGGCGGCGCGCAACGCGATCAGGCCCTCCTCCTTCCTGCCACTGGCGAAGA
>JAZKFA010000371.1:0-10431 GCA_040386655.1 Pseudomonadota bacterium
CATGGAGGTCGAGGATCGACACGATCCTCGCGGGGTCCCAGGGGCAGAGCCCCTGCCATTACGCTTCCTCAGCGCGCCCCCACCCCGCATTCGCGGATGATCGCCGTCGCGTCGCCGCGGGTGTCGTTCGCGACGCGTGCGACGCGGAGGGAGTCCTGGGTGGGCAGGGTTCGGACGAGGCAGGCGGTCAAGGCCTGTGCGCCGGTGGTCAGGCCGCAGCTGACGGCGGCGGTTCCGACGCGCTGGCAGAAGGCGCGGCGTTGTTCGGGCGTCTGGGGTTGTGCGCCTGGCATGGCGGGCATGGTGAACTGCGCGGAGGCTGGCGCGGCGGCGAACAGGAGAACAAGGGCGAGAGTGTTGCGCATGGGGAGTTTCCTGTCGTGTCGCGCTCGCGTATCACCCGCCACATGATGATTGCCAACTCCATTCCCCGGGCTGCCTTGGTCACAGGGGGTGCGAAGCGGCTTGGCCGTGCGATGGCGATGGCTCTGGCGGCCGAGGGCTTCGACGTCGCGGTGCATTACGCCGGCAGTGCGGAGGCGGCGGAGGCGACGGCGGCGGAGATCCGCGCGCTGGGTCGCCGTGCTGCCGTGCTGCGCGCGGATCTGGCGGTGGAGGCGGAAGCGGCGGGGCTGGTGGATGCCGCGGCTGCGGCGCTCGGGCCGTTGGGCGTGCTGGTGAACAATGCCTCGACCTTCGAGCGGGACGAGTGGCACGACGCGACGCGCGCGAGCTGGGACCGGCACATGGAGCCGAACTTGCGGGCGCCCTTCGTGCTGACCCAGGCCTTCGCGGCTGGGCTTCCGGCGGCGGCGGAGGGCGTGGTCGTAAACATGATCGACCAGCGCGTGTGGTCGCTGACGCCGCACTTCATGTCCTACACGATCTCGAAGGCGGGGCTGTGGGCAATGACGCAGACGATGGCGCTGGCTCTGGCCCCGCGCATCCGGGTGAACGCGCTCGGCCCCGGGCCGGCGCTGCCGAGCCCGCGCCAGAGCCAAGCGCAGTTCGATCGCCAGGCCGGCTCGACGCCGCTCGGCCACGGCACTTCGCCGGCGGAGATTGCGTCGGCGCTGCTGGCCATCCTCGGGCTGCCGGCGATGACGGGGCAGATGATCGCGCTTGATGGCGGGCAGCACCTGCAATGGGGTTCGGCGCCGGGCGAAGGGGTCGCAGAATGACGGATTTCGCCCCCGATGCGGCCCGCGGCCTTAGGCGCGTGTTCCTGCGCGGTCTGGAGGTGTGGGCGCGGCTGGGTGTCCACGCGCACGAGAAGCAGGGACCGCAGCGCGTGCTGATCGGGATCGAGCTGGCGGTCGAGGATCGTGACGTGGTGTCCGGGGTCGGCGCCGACCAGCTCAACCGCGTCGTGGATTATGAGCGGGTGGTGGAGGCGGCGCGCCGGATCGCCGGGGGGGAGCATGTATTGCTCGTCGAGACGCTCGCGGAACGGATCGCTCTGGCGGCTCTGGCAGACCCCCAGGTTGTGTCGGCTCGCGTTCAGGTTGAGAAGCCGGATGCCTTCCCGGATGTGGCATCAGTTGGTGTGGTGGTGGAACGAACGCGAACGCTGCTCTGAAATTGCATAGCCAAAATAAAGTCGCGCGTGTCGGAACTTGTCCACCGCCGTGACGCCACAGTGTCAACGGCGTGACATGGCAAGGGAAAACTACCGCTTGACGGCAGCGCTGGTCGCGCGGGGGGGTCTAATTGCAGCAATATCAACAGCTTGAATTTCAAAGCGCCTCACGCCCATTTCTTAAGCAATTTTACGTGCGCAACTCAAAAACCCGGCTTCATGCCTGCCGCGCAGGCGCCGCTCCACAGTCTTATCCACAGGGGCGACGGCTTGGCGGAACGACTGCAACGCTCAGGATCGCCGGCCCCGAGCATGGTATAAGTGCGTCACATGACTGAGAATTCCGAGACCGCACCCGCACTGTCGGGCCTCACCATTATTGAGACTGCGCTCGCCACCTTGCCGCTCTCGCCGGGCGTGTACCGCATGCTCGATGCCAAGGGCGATGCCCTGTACGTGGGCAAGGCGCGTTCGCTTAAGAAGCGCGTGCACAGTTACACACAGGTGGCGCGCCTGCCCGAGCGCCTGCGCCGCATGGTGTTCGAGACGCGCCAAGTCGAGGTCATCACCACCGCGAGCGAGGCCGAGGCGCTGCTGCTCGAAGCCAATCTCATCAAGAAGTTGCGGCCTCGGTACAACATCGTCCTGCGCGACGACAAATCCTACCCGTGGCTGGTGCTGACCGAGGACCATCCGTACCCGCAGATCGCCAAGCATCGCGGCGAGCGCCGCAAGGGCGCCAGCTACTGGGGCCCGTTCGCCTCCGCCTGGGCGGTAAACCAGACGCTGACGGCGCTGCAGCGCGTCTTCCTGCTGCGCACCTGCCGCGACACCGTGTTCGACACGCGCCAGCGCCCCTGCCTGCTGCACCAGATCCGCCGCTGCTCCGCTCCATGCGTGGAACGCATATCGCGCGAGGATTATGCCGGGTTGGTGGACGAGGCGAAGCAGTTCCTCTCGGGTGAGGTGCCCTCCATCCAGAAGCGCCTGGCCGCCGAGATGGAAACGGCGGCCGAAGCGCTCGAATTCGAGCGCGCGGCGGCGATCCGCGACCGCATCCGCGGCCTCACGCATGTGCAGGGGCGGGACCGCATCAACATCGACGGCGTGCAGGATGCCGACGTGATCGCGCTGCACCGCATCGCCGGCCAGTCCTGCGTCCAGGTCTTCTTCTTCCGTGGCGGCCGCAACAACGGCAACCGCCCCTATTTCCTGAGCCACGCCAAGGAGGACCAGACGCCGGAGGAGGTGATGGCGAGCTTCCTCGGCCAGCTCTACGACGACCTCCCACCGCCACCGCTGCTGCTGCTCAGCCACGAGCCGGCGGAGTGCCCGCTCATCGCCGAGGCGCTCTCGCTCAAGGCCGGCCGCCGCGTTGAGCTGCACCGCCCCCAACGCGGCGAGAAGCGCGCCATCGTCGAGCACGCCGAAACCAACGCGCGGGAGGCGCTGGAGCGCAAGTTCGCCGAGGGCACCGCGCAGGAGGCGCTGCTGGTCGGCGTCGCCCAGCTGTTCGACCTGCCCGACACGCCCCAGCGCATCGAGGTCTACGACAACAGCCACATCCAGGGCACGCACGCCTATGGCGTGATGATCGCCGCCGGGCCGGGCGGTTTCCTCAAGCAGGCCTACCGGAAATTCGCGATCAAGGGGGTGCAGCCGGGTGGTACGGCGGTGCCGCGCCAGGCGCTGGTGCCTGCCCTCGCGACGCCTGATCTCTCGGCCGGGCCGGACGCGGCGAGATTGCCCGACGCCGCGGCGCCCACCCCGCCCGCCATCCCCATCTCCTCCGCCCCGCGCGGCGGGGACGATTTCGCGATGATGCGGGAAGTCTTCGAGCGTCGCTTCGGCCGCGCGCTGCGCGAGGACCCCTCCCGCGCCACCGGCACCTGGCCCGACCTGGTGCTCATCGATGGCGGCGCAGGCCAGCTATCCGCCGCGCGCTCGGTCATGGCGGAACTGGGCGTCGAGGATATTCCCCTCATCGCGGTGGCCAAGGGGCCGGATCGGGACGCGGGGCGCGAGTGGTTCCACTCCACGACCAAGCCCGCCTTTCAGCTGCCGCCGCGCGATCCCGTGCTCTATTACCTCCAGCGGCTGCGAGACGAGGCGCATCGCTTCGCCATCACGACGCACCGCGCCGGCCGCTCCAAGGCCATCACGAAGTCGGAGCTGGACGACATCCCCGGCATCGGCAGTGCGATCAAGCGGCGGCTGCTGAACCACTTCGGCTCGGCGCGCGGCGTGCGCCAGGCGGGTGCCGACGACCTCGCGAATTGCCCCGGCATCGGACCCGGGATGGCCAGGCGCATCCATGAGCATTTCCACCCGGGGGCGGCGACCGGTAGAGTGGCGCAGGGCTGAGAGGCTGTGGATGAATGTCCGACAGTGCCCGAGGCCGAGGAACGAGGGCGATGTCCATCGACGGGCATTGACGCTCAGCCTCGATTTTTTCAAAGGCTATAAGTATCGGGCATGCTGACAGATCTTCCGAACCTGCTGACGCTGTCGCGCATCGCCGCGATTCCGCTGCTGATGGCGACGGCGGCGATCGGTGAGCCATGGTCGGACATGGCCGCCTGCGTGGTCTTCGCCATCGCTGGAATCACCGACTATTTCGACGGCAAGATCGCGCGCGATCGCAAGCTGACTTCCGATTTCGGCCGCATGCTGGATCCCATCGCGGACAAGCTGCTGGTCGGGGCGGCGCTGATGCTGCTGGCGGGGATGGGGCGGCTGACCGGGCTGGGCCTGCTGCCCGCCATCATCATCCTGCTGCGCGAGATCCTGGTCTCCGGCCTGCGCGAATACCTTGCCGGGCTCCGCGCGGGGCTGCCGGTCACGCGCTTGGCGAAGTGGAAGACCGGCTTCCAGATGGGCGCGCTCGGCACGCTGCTCGCCGGCGACACCGGTGCCACCGTCATCGGCCTGGGCTTCCTGCCGGTTTCCCTGATCGGGGAGGGCATGCTGTGGGTGGCTGCCGTTCTGACGCTGGTAACGGGGTGGGAGTATCTTCATGTCGGGCTGCGCCATGCCGGCGCGGCGGATGCGGCGCGCGCCGCAACCGCGGCCGAAAACAACACCGTGCTGCGGCCTTGAGGCAACGACGTTCCGGACGCATCTTCCGGAGGAACAGGAACGGAGTGCCGATCGCCATGCGCCACGCCCTCAACGCCTTCGCGGCCGGCCTTGTGCTCCTTGCGCTGCCGGGCTGCGGCCGCGACTCCGGCCCCTCCTTCAACCTCTCCAGCCGGCCCGCCGCGCCGGGCGACAGCCTGACTATCCGCCGCGTCATGGGCGACACCGCCTCGATCGAGCGGGTGGATAACGACACCGCCCTGGGCTGGATCGAGCCGGAGGCGCCGCGCACCACGCTCGGCAACCCCGATGATGCCCAGCGCGGCATCCCCGATTACCGACCGGTGCCGCGCCCCGACCTGGAGAATGAGGGCCGGCCGCGCAGGCTTCCCCCGCGCGGTAGCGCCACGTCGCCGCCCGGCTCCTCCATCACCGAGCAGCGCATTCCCGGCCCGAACCGCGTCGATGCCTTCGCGCCATCCCCGGCCATTACCGGCACGCCGGACCGCAACCGCGCCGGCCAAGTGATCGCGGTCCCGGGCGGGCCGCCGGCCGTGCTCGGCGTCGGCAGCGGCGGGCAGACGCCCTATACGCGCGCCGGCGCCCCAGGCGGCGTCGCCGTGGACAATGGCGCGGGCGCGGTGACCCTGCTGGGCTCCGACGGGTCCATCCGCGTCGTGCCGCGCTGATGCGCGTGCTCTACTTCGCTTCCCTGCGCCAGCGGATCGGCGTGGGCGAGGAGGATGTGGCCCCGCCGGACGATGTGCGCGACGTCGCCGGACTGGTCGCCTGGCTGCGCGCCCGCAGCCCCGCGCATGAGGCCGCCTTCGCGGGCACCAGCCGGGTGCGTGCCGCAGTGAACCAGGATTTCGCGCAGCTGGGCGATCCCGTGGGCGCCGGCGACGAGGTGGCCTTCTTCCCGCCGGTGACCGGTGGCTGATTTCTCGCCGCGCGTAAGCGTGCAGGAGGCCAGCTTCGACCTCGCGGAGGAGGCCGCCGCGCTGACCGCCGGGCGGAGCGATGTCGGTGGCCTCGCGAGCTTCTGCGGGTTGTGCCGGGCCGATGACGGGCTGTCTGCGCTGGAGCTGGAACACTACCCCGGCATGACCGAGCGCGCGATCGAGCGCATCGCGGAGGAAGCCGGAAGACGCTGGCCGCTGACGGGATGCACGGTGATCCATCGCGTCGGCGCCATCCCGCCCGGGGAGCCGATCGTGCTGGTGCTCACCGCGTCGGCGCATCGCGCCGCGGCGCTGGAATCCTGCGCCTTCCTGATCGACTGGCTGAAGACCCGCGCGCCGTTCTGGAAGCGCGAGGTCTTCGCCGACGGCACCAGCCGCTGGGTGGAGGCGAAGGAGGCCGATGACGCCGCCGCCGCCCGCTGGGACAAGGCATGACGCCGGAGGGGTTTTCCCGCATCGAGCTGCCCTGCCGCGACGTGCCGCGCCAGCGCGAATTCTACGCGGGGGTGATGACGCTGAAGCCGCTTGGCCATGCCGGGCTGACCTTCGATCTCGGCGGCGTAACGCTGGTCCTCCGCGCGCGGGGCGATGCGCTGTTCCCCACGTCGGGCAGCGGGCCCGGCGCGATGCTCGCCTTCGCCGTGCCGCCGGAGGAGCTGGACCGCTGGCACCGTCGGCTGATGATGAAGCGCGCCGCCATCCTGGCCCCGCCGCATGACCTGCCCGATGGCCGCCGCGCGCTGCACTGCGCCGATGCCGAGGGCAATGTGGTGGAAATCTTTTGCGCGAAGGGCGCCGGGGCATGAGCGTCGCTTCGACATGCCTCGCGTGAGCGGCGTCATGGCATGCGACGCGTGAGCGCCGCGGGCAGGACGATGGCGAAAGACCGCATGAGCGCGACGTCACGCCCCAATGCGTGACAGGCGCCGGCCGCCCGCGCGCATCGTGATCGTCGCGAGACGCCAAAACCCATGAGCGCCGGCAGTCCCGAAGCTAAGGCGCCGCAGCTACGGCGTGACTTCGCGCGGGCTGCGCTTGCCATCATGGGCGGCGCGGCTCTGCTGGTCTGGCCGGCCTTCCTCAATGGCTATCCCCTGCTGTTCAGCGACACCGGCGCCTTCCTCGCGCAGACGCTGGTGCCGCTGATGATCTGGGACAAGCCGTGGATCTACGGCCCGCTGCTGCACCTGGCCCACTGGCGCGTCTCGCTTTGGCTGCCCTTGGCGGCGCAGGGGCTGATGGTCTCCCACCTCATCTGGCTGGTGCTGCGCGTTCTGCGCGGGCAGGCCAGCGCGCGCTGGCACCTGGCCATCTGCGCCGGCGTTGCGGGTCTGACAACCGCGCCCTTCACCATCGCGCTGCTGATGCCCGACGTATTCGCACCGGTGGTGGTGCTCGCCGTATTTCTGCTGGGATTCGGAGGCGCACGGATCACGCGCGGCGAGGTGGCCTGGCTGCTGGTCCTCGCCACAGTGGGTATCGCGGCGCACCTGTCGCACCTGCCGCTCGCACTCGCGCTGCTGGTGGTAGGCGCGGCGCTCGCCAGGCGCTGGGCGCCGATCCTGCGCATGGCCGCACCGCTGGTCTGTGCCGTGGTGCTGCTGCTGGCGACGAACTGGGTCGGGCACGGCCGCGCATCGCTCTCGCCGCATGGTGCGACCTTCCTGCTCGCGCGGCTGCAGGATGATGGGCCCGCCGCGCGCACTCTGCGGGCCGAGTGTCCCGCGCGAGGTTGGTACCTGTGCGCGTTCGTGGACCGGGTGCCGATGGATTCCGACACCTTCCTCTGGGCGCCGGACAGTCCGGTGAACCGCGACGCGGCGGGGCAGGCGCGCTTCCTCGGCGGCGCGCTGCTCTCCGACGAGGCGCGCGCCATCGTGGCCGAGACGCTCAGGCGCGAACCCGTCGCGGTAGGCCTCTCGATGGCACGCAACGCCCTGGTGCAGCTGGTGACGGCGCGCGCCGGGGACACGCTGGTCGATGACCACCTGGAGGCCGCGGTCGGCATCCGCATCCGCGCGTATTTCCCGGCCGCGGAGGCCGCACGCTTCGACACCGCCCTGCAGCCGCGCGGGCTGCTGCCCGCCGCCGCCGCTCCGGCGCTGTGGCCGCATGGCCCGGTGCTGATCCTCGGCCTGGCGCTGTGCCTGCTCGCACTCTGGCAGCGGCCGGAGGCGACGGCGCTGGTGCTGCTTGTCCTGCTCGGCTGCGCGGCCAATGCGCTCGCCACAGGGGGCCTGTCCAAGCCGCACCATCGCTACGAGGCGCGGATCCTGTGGCTTGTGCCCTTCGCGGGCGCGCTGGCGCTGATTCCACGTTGGCGCCCGCTTGCGCTCGCGACGAGGCGGCGGGCGTGAAGGTGCTGGCGGTGCCGGTGGGCGCGGCGCTGCTCGGCTGGCCGGCGCTGCTGAACGGCTATCCGCTGGTCTTCATCGATACCGTGTCCTACCTCGAGCACACGATCCTCTGGGCGCTGCCCTGGGACAAGGCGCCGGCCTATGGGCCGTTCCTGCACGCGTTCCATTGGCAGGTGACGCTGTGGGGTTCGCTCGCCGCACAGCTTCTGCTGGTGTCCTGGCTGCTGTGGCTTGTGCAGCGCGGCGCGCTTGGCCAGGCGCGGGCAAGTCTGCACCTCGCGCTTTGTGCGGCCATGGCGGCGCTGACGGCGCTGCCCTGGTTCGCCGCGACGCTGATGCCGGATGTCTTTGCGGGTGTCGCGGCGCTTGCGATCTTCCTGCTGGGCTTCGCGGCGCATCGCCTGCACTTGGCGGAGCGCGTGGCGGTCACCGCGCTGGGTGCCTTCGCGGTGGCGGCGCATTTGTCACACCTGGTGGTCGCATGCGCCTTGGTGGCGCTGGTCCTGATGCTGCGCTGGCGCCTGGCGCCAGTTCTGCGCGCGGCGGCGGTGCCGGCGCTGGCGGTGTGCGTGCAGCTCGGCGTGAACCTGGCCGCGCAGGGCCGCGCCACGCTGTCACCGAACGGCGCCATCTTCCTGCTCGCGCGCCTCCAGGCCGACGGCCCTGCCGCCGAGACGCTTCGCTCGCACTGCCCCGATGCAGGCTGGTACTTGTGCGACTTCACGGACCGGCTGCCGATGGATTCCGACACCTTCCTGTGGTCGCCCGACAGCCCCGTCTCCCGCGATGCCATGGGTGCGCCGCGCTTCATGGGCAGCGTTTCCCTCGCGCCCGAGGCCGCGGCGATCCTGCGCGCCACCATTGCCGAACGCCCGCTCGCCGTGCTGCGCGCAATGGCGGGGAATACGCTGCGCCAGCTCACCCTGGTGCAGGTGGGCGACACGCTGGGGAACGCACATCTGGACCTCAGCGCCCGGCGCATGATCCGCGACGGCTTCCCGCCGCGCGAGCTTGCCGCCTTCGACGCAGGCTTGCAGATGCGCGGCATGCTGGAACGCGCGGCTGCGCCCTTCCTGTGGCCGCATGTGCCGGTGCTCGCGCTCGCGCTGGTGTTCGCCGTGGTGGGCTTTCTGCGCGGCGGCGCCGAGCAGCGCGCGCTGGTGCTGGTGGCACTCGGAGCCATCGCGGCCAATGCATTCGCGACCGGCGCACTCTCCGCCCCGCATGACCGCTACGCTGCGCGGATCATCTGGCTGCTGCCGCTGGCCGCGATGCTCGCGCTGCCGCGCCGGCGCGGCGCCTGAGCGCGCACCGCGAGCGCGAATGCGCGACCGCCGACAGCCCGGCGAGCTAAACAGTGCGTCATGCCCGATGGCACATATCGGTGCGCGCCCTTGCGCGCGCACCGCGAGCGCGAATGCGCGACCGCCGGCAGTCCGGCGAGCCAAGCCGCGGGACGCGGCGCCCGGCGCCTGAGGGCACAAAAAACAAGCTGAATGTCGCGGTCATTCTTAATGACCGCGACATTCAGCGGGGAATGCTCATCCCAAGCCGCAGCGGCACTGGCCACACCTCGCGCAGGGTGCGCAGCGGCGTAAACCCCGCATCAATGTAGTTGGGAAGCGCGCGCGGGTGGTCTGCCGTGCAGGTGTTCACCGTGACAAACTGCGGCCGCTCCGCCCAGGCCGCGTCAATCGCGTGGCGCAGGAAGGGCTTGCCGACGCCACGCCCGATGCTGTCCGGCATCAGCCCGAAATAGGCGAGGTTCACCGCGTCCGGCAGCCGCCGCTCCAGCTCATAAAAACCCACCGGCTCGCCGCCGGCCATCAGCGCATGGATGGACACGCGCGGCGGCGCGATGGCGCGCTCCAGCTCCATCGGGCTCAGCGTGCGGCGCATCCACCACAGCCAGGGGCCGCCGACCGCGTCGTAGAGGTAGCGGTAGTAGCCCGGCGAGCAGTGGCGCACGCGCACCACCTCCATCCCCTCGGGCAGCGGCGCCGCCCGCGACGCGGGCCGCGCATCCATGCGCAGGAAGGTAACGTCGACCGTCACCTCCACCACCGGCTCGGGCATCAGCGTCGACATCAGTTGTCCAGGAAGGAGCGCAGCTTCCGCGACCGTGAAGGGTGCTTCAGCTTGCGCAGCGCCTTGGCCTCGATCTGACGGATGCGCTCGCGCGTCACGTTGAACTGCTGGCCCACTTCCTCGAGCGTGTGGTCGGTGTTCATGCCGATGCCGAAGCGCATGCGCAGCACCCGCTCTTCACGTGGAGTCAACGACGCGAGCACGCGCGTGGTCGCCTCGCGCAGGTTGGACTGGATCGCGGCATCGAGCGGGATGATCGCGTTCTTGTCCTCGATGAAGTCGCCGAGGTGGCTGTCCTCCTCGTCGCCGATCGGCGTCTCGAGGCTGATCGGCTCCTTGGCGATCTTCAGCACCTTGCGCACCTTCT
>JAZKFA010000372.1:0-2764 GCA_040386655.1 Pseudomonadota bacterium
ACTGCGACCGCTGCGCTGTGGCTCGCCAAGCCCGAACCCGGCTCCGCGCTGCTCGCGCTGGTTGCCGTCGGTATCGCAACCGTCGCGTTCGAGATCGGGACCGTCTTCTACAACTCAATGCTGCCGCAGGTCGCAGCACCCGAGCAGACCGGGCGCGTCTCCGGCCTCGCCTGGGGGCTCGGCTATGCCGGCGGGCTGTGCTGCCTGGCCTTGTGCCTGGCGCTGGTGCTTCCGGAAACACCGCCCTTCGGCCTGGATCGTGCGGCAAGCGAGCCGGTCCGCGCGGCCGCCCTGATCGTTGCCGTGTGGATGCTGGGCTTCGGCTGGCCCGTGCTGTTCGCATTGCCGGACCCGCCGCCACGGGAACGGCCGGGCTGGGGTGCCGCGGCCCGCGCGGGCCTCGCTGAGGTCGGCGCTCTGCTGCGCAGCCTGCCGCACTCCCCTGCCCTTGCGCGCTTCATCGTCGCGCGGCTGTTCTACACGGATGGGTTGAATACGCTGTTCGCCTTCGGGGCCATATTCGCCGCCGGCGTCTACGGGCTGTCCTTCATCGAGATCATGATCTTCGGCATCGCGCTGAACGTCACGGCCGGGCTCGGCGCGGCGGGGTTCGGGCTGATCGAGGACCGCATCGGCAGCCGCACCACCATCCTGGTGGCACTCGCGGGTGTCGCGGCTTTCGGCACCGGGCTGCTGCTGGCCTCCGGCACGCTCGCCTTCTGGCTGCTGGCGCTGCCGCTGGGCATCTTCGTCGGGCCAGCCCAGGCGGCGTCGCGGACGCTGATGGTGCGGATGGCGCCGGTGGACCAGGTCTCCGCCCATTTCGGGCTGTTCGCGCTGTCCGGGCGTGTGACCGGGTTCCTCGGGCCCGCCGCGCTGGCCGCCGTCACTGAGATCACCGGCAGCCAGCGGGCGGGCATGGCGACAGTGATCGTGTTCCTGGCCCTCGGGGGGGCGATCCTGGCCACCATGCCGATGCGCCGCTGAGCGGCCCTTTGCGTGCCGGGCGCCAGGGCGCTATCACCCGCGGCACGAACAGGGAGAAAAAAGTCAATGACCGGGATCACACGCCGCGCAGCCCTCGCCTCCGCCGCCATCATCGCCGCACCCAGCGCCCTCCGCGCCCAGGCCGCGCAGCAGCTCGCGATCGCCACCGGCACGACCGGCGGCGTCTACTACCCGCTCGGCGGCGCACTCGCGAACTATCTCTCCCGCGGCATCCCGGGGATGAGCGCCACGGTCGAAGTGACCGGCGGCTCCACCGCAAATTTCCAGCTCCTCGGCGCGAACCGCGTGGGCATGCTGTTCGGCCAGGTCGATGCGGGCGTGGACGCCATCCGCGGCGCCGGCCCCTTCCGTGGCCGCGCCGTCCCCGCACGCGCCATCGCCGTGCTCTACACCAATCGTATGCAGATCGTGACGACCACCAGCACGGGCATCCGCTCCATGGCGGACCTGCGCGGCAAGCGCATCTCCACCGGTGCGCCCGGCTCGGCGACGGAGCTTTTCGCGCTCCGCGTCATCGAGGCCGCCGGCCTGAACGTCGCCACCGATTTCCGCGGGCGTGAGCGCCTCTCCCCTGCCGAGAGCACCAATGCCATCCGCGACGGTAAGGTGGATGCCTACTTCTTTGTCTCCGGCGTGCCGACCTCCGCCATCACGGACCTCGCGGCGACGCCGGGCACCACGCTGCAGCTCATCGACCACGCGGACCTGCATACGGCGATCGTCGAGAAGAACGGCCCTGTCTACTTCCCCGAGGTGATCCCCGCCGGCACCTATCCCGGCCAGACGCAGCCCAACGCCCAGCTCTCGGTGGCGAACGTGCTTGCCGTGCGCGAGGACATGCCCGCGGCGCTGGTCACGCAGATCCTGAACATCACCTGGAGCAGCCGCGAGGATTGGGCGCGGGTGCATGCCGAGGCGCGGAATTTCAACCTCGCGGGGCAGAAGACGGCGGCGGCGGGCATTCCGTGGCATCCGGCGGCCGAGGCGTTCTGGCGTGGGCAAGGCGCGACGCTCTAGAGACAAGCGCCGGGGGAAGGAATTCCCCCGGACCCCTTTCTTTTATTTTTGGCTACGAAGAGAATCATCATGGCCGAGCTCGATGCAACGACGTCCAAGCGCATCGAGGAACTGATCGAGGCCGAGGAAGGCTCGCAGAACAAGTTCACCGGCCTCCTCGGTGTGCTCGCCGTCGGCATCGCGCTGGCGATGAGCCTGTTCCATCTCTGGGCCGCCTGGGACATCGTGCCCACCACGGTGCTGCGCTACGTCCATGTGGGCTTCGCGCTCGTGCTCGGCTTCTACCTGTTCCCCGTCGCCAAGCGCTTCCGCCACCGGCTGATGCCGTGGGACGTGGCCCTCGCCGCGGCCTCCATCTACGTCATCTACTACCTGGTCGCCGGCGGCGACGAGTTGCAGGACCGCTACATCTTCCCCGAGGAGATGGACGTCATCGTCGGCTGGCTGCTGATCGGCCTGGTCCTCGAAGTCGCCCGGCGGGCAACGGGTCCGGTGATGCCGGTCGTGGCCCTCGCCTTCCTGCTCTACGCCTTCTACGGCAACCACCTGCCGGCACCCTGGCAGCACCAGGGCTATGGCGGCGAACGCCTGGTTCCGCATTTGACCATCACGCTGGAGGGCATCTTCGGCACCGCGATCGATGTGTCGGCGACGCTGATCATCCTGTTCACCATCTACGGCGCAATCCTGCAGAATTCCGGCGCGGGCCGAGAGCGACAGGGTGCGGGTCAGCGGCGGC
>JAZKFA010000372.1:2774-6256 GCA_040386655.1 Pseudomonadota bacterium
TCCTTCGCGATCACCGGCGGCAAGCCGACCAGCGCCGGGCGCACCGTGGTGCTCTCCTCCTTCCTGCTCGGCGGTCCCTCGGGGTCGGGCGTGGCCACAACCGTGACGCTGGGCACCGTCGCCTGGCCGATGATGAAGCGCGTGGGCTACCGCGCCGATGACGCCGGCGGGCTGCTGGCGGCCGGCGGGCTGGGCGCGATCATCTCGCCGCCGGTCCTGGGTGCCGCGGCCTTCCTGATCGCCGAGTACCTCAAGATCGGCTACCTCGACGTCCTACGCATGGTCGCGATCCCGACCGTGCTCTACTACGCCTCGCTGCTGTTCATGGTGGAGCTGGACCAGCGCCGCATCGCCGCCCGCGTAGGTGCGGCCGGCGTCGCGGCCGCCGCGGCCGAGGCCATGCAGGTCGAGCGCGCGGGCGCGCTGGTGCGGCAGTACGGGTTCCACTTCTCCTCGCTCGTCGCGATCATCGTGTTCATGTCGATCGGCTATTCGCCGACGCTGTCGGTGCTCTACGCGATGGGCGTGGGCGTGGCGCTATCCTTCCTGCGGCGCGATTCCGCACTGACGCCGCGCAAGCTGGTGAACACGCTGGCCGAGGGTGCGATCCAGTCGGTCGGCATCGCGGCCACCTGCGCGTGTGCGGGCATCATCGTGGGCGTCATCACGCTGACCGGGCTGGGGCTGAAATTCTCCGACATCGCGATCCAGGCGGCGGGCGGGTCGGTGGTCATCACCGCGCTCTACACGGCGCTGATCGTGTGGGTGGTGGGCCTCGCGGTGCCGGTGACGGCCAGCTACATCATTTGCGCCGTGGTGGCCGCCCCCGCGCTGACCAAGCTCGGCGTGCCAGACTACGCCGCGCACATGTTCGTCTTCTATTACGCGGTGCTGTCGGAGGTCTCGCCCCCCACCGCGCTGTCGCCCTTCGCGGCTGCCGCGATCACCGGCGCCGGCCCCTACCGGACCACGCTGCAGGCCTGGAAATACACGCTGCCGGCCTTCCTGCTGCCCTTCGTCTTCGTCACTGACCCTGAGGGCGTGGGCCTGCTGCTCTCCTTCACGCCGACGATGACCTGGGTGGACGTGGTCTGGCAGACCTTCCTTGCCGCCGCGGGCCTCGCCACGCTGTCGGCCGCCGCGCAGGGCTACGCCATCCGCGGCCTCGCCGTGTGGGAGCGGGTGCTGATGGCCGCCGCCGGCCTGCTGATGATCTTCCCGGCGCTGTTCGAGGCGGCCTTCGGCGACACGCTGCCCTATCCGCACTTGATCGGCATCGCGCTCGCCCTGGCGATCGTCGCCTTGAACGCACGCCGTCTTCTGGTCCCCGCCGTGCTGCCCAGCACCAACAACCAAAAATAAAAGACGGGGGTGCGGGGGAATTCTTTCCCCCGCTGCTTTCTCCCCGTAGCTTCGCGCCATGCGTGTATTTCTGTTCGCGATTCTCGCCCTGCTGAGCGCCTGCGGCGAAACCGCGACCAGCGACATCCTCCGTGTCCTCGTCTGGCCCATCCCCGTCCCGAGCTTCGACGGCACGCCCACGGACCGCAACGCCCGCGCCCGCTGGGACGACGCTGCCAGCAGCCGCCCGCCGCGCGGACCGGCCGTCTCTCTGACGCTCGGCTCGCGCCGCGCCGTCGCGCGGCTGGTCTCAACGCAGGGCGAGCGCCGCACCTGGCGCAGCAGCGGCGGCGTGGTGGTGGTGACGGAGGGTGCGCGCATCGTCGCGACCTCGGGCCTTTACGACGTGCTGGCGACCACGCGGTTCGAGGGTCCGGACCCGCTCGACAACCCGCGCGCCCTGGTCACGCGGGAGGGCCGCGTGCGCCGCATTGTAGACCTCATGGGTTCGGACCGGGAGCCGGCGCGGATGCGCTTCGGCCTGATCCTGGACTGCAGCCTTCAGGCGCGCGAGGAGGCCGGCGCGCTGCTGGTCGAGGAGGAGTGCGAGGGCGGCGCCAGCTTCTCCAACCGCTTCTTCGCCAATGCCGAGACGGGCGCGGTGTTCCGCGCGGAGCAATGGGTCGGCGACCGCATCTCCCCGCTCGAGATTGAGTTCCTCAACCCGAGCGCCAACTGAGACCCGCCGCCCGCACGCGGCGCGCGACGTAGCCGAGCCAGGCGAGCTGGACGAGGATAGCGGGCAGCACGACCAGCGGCTTGGACGCCGGCGACAGGCGCAGGAACAGCGCGACAAGCGCGCCGTGGAACAGGACGAAGCCCCAATGGATCGCCGCGACGCGACGGACGGAGAGGCCGCTGCGCTGGGCCATCTGGTAGAGGTGGCTGCGATGCGGGGCCGAGACGCGCTCGCCCATGGAGGCGCGGCGCAGCAGGGTGAAGCCGGTGTCAAACAGCAGCCCGAACAGCAGAAGTGGGACGATCAGGAACGATATCTGCTGCAGGTCGAAGCGTGACGATGCGACCGCAAGCACCGCCAGGACGAAGCCCAGGAACTGGCTGCCGACATCGCCCATGAAGATGCGCGCGGGGTGCAGGTTGAAGGGCAGGAACCCGGCCAGGCCCGCGGCAAGGATCAGCGCGCAGGCATAGACGAACAGCCCGCCCTGCTGCACCGCGATCAGCGACAGGATCGCGCAGGCGAGGAACAGCGATCCGCCGACCAGCCCGTCCAGCCCGTCCATGAAGTTCACCGCGTTGGTGCAGGCCACGATCCAGAACAGCGTGAGCGCAACGCCCACGATGCCAATGTCCACCGTCCCGAAGACGGGCAGCGACAGCCGGTCGAGCACCAGGCCGGAGGCGACCGCGACCAGCGCCGCCCCGGCCTGCGCGGCGAGCTTCACGACGAAGCGGAAGTCCCTGACGTCATCGAGGAGCGCCACCAGCGCGATGGCCGCCGCGGCCGCGATCACGCCGAGGAATTGCGCATCCGCGAGCCGCGCGAAGGCTGCGGTCTGGAACAGCACCGCCATGCCGAGCAGGAAGGCCACGACGATGCCGACGCCGCCCCCCTTGGGCGTGGGGTGCAGATGCGCCTTGCGCGCATCGGGGTGATCAAGGATCGGCCAGGCGATCATCGCCCGCACGCACCCCGCCGAAACAAGCGCGAGCAGGCCCGCGAAGGCCAGGTGACGGAGGAAGGCTTCGAGGGTCATGCGCCGGTCAGCGTAAGGCGATGTCCACGGTGGGCCGACTGCCGGACGCCAAGCCATATCCCGAGCGCACGGCAAGCGCGAATGCGCGAACGCCGGCAGTCCGGCGATAGGCAAGCGCGCGGAGCGCGCGCCCGCCGGCTGAGGGCATAAGAAGGGCGGTCGATCTTCATGACCGCTCCATACGCGCAGCGCCTCAGCGCAGGAACCCCCCCGCGCCCCGGCGGAAATCATCCGCGCGCCCGTCGCGCGTCAGCTCATACAGCGGGCTGTCCACGGCCAGGCGCTGGCCGCCATCGCGCTGCACCGGCCGGATCGTCGCCCCGATGGAAGACCGGCTCTCCACCCCGAAGATGTCCAGAGGTA
>JAZKFA010000373.1:0-2230 GCA_040386655.1 Pseudomonadota bacterium
AAATCCGCCAACTTCTCCGTCTCGACGGAGCCGTTTTCGCCATAGGCCTTGCCCAGGAAGGCGGTCACAAGCATCACTGCCTCCTCAAATCTCCCTGATCCAGGGCAATGTAAGGGGCGAAATAGACGAATGCAAGGCCAGGGGCTCTGCCACTGGACCCCGCGAGGATCGTGTCGATCCTCGACCTCCATCTGTTGGTTCTGAGTTGGGTAAGGGTTGAGCCTCGCCGGAGGCGTGTCTGGTTGGGGAGGGGCGCATGGAGCACCAGCGCCACGTGCGCTCCCTTACTGCGCCCCTCCCCAACCAGACTCATTCAGCAAGCACAGCCCTCATCAAATCCAGGGCCCAACGCATGCCGGGGTCCGGGGATTGGCGCGATCCCCGGCGGGGGGCCAGGGGGCAGCGCCCCCCTGGCCTTGCATTCAGTCGCGTTCGACGCACATGGCCACGCCCATGCCGCCGCCGATGCACAGCGTGGCGAGGCCCTTCTTCGCGCCGCGCTTCTGCATTTCGAACAGCAGGGTGGTCAGCACGCGCGCGCCGGAGGCGCCGATGGGGTGGCCGAGGGCGATGGCACCGCCGTTCACGTTGATCTTCGCCGGATCCCAGCCGAGGTCCTTGTTCACCGCCAGGGCCTGGGCGGCGAAGGCTTCGTTGGCCTCGATCAGGTCCAGGTCGTCGATGGTCCAGCCGGCCTTTGCCAGGGCTTTGCGCGAGGCGGGGATGGGCCCGGTGCCCATGATGGAGGGGTCAACGCCGGCGGTCGCCCAGGAGACGATGCGCGCCATCGGGTTGATGCCGCGCTTGGCGGCCTCGGCGCCGCTCATCACGACAAGGGCGGCGGCGCCGTCATTGATGCCGGACGCGTTGCCGGCGGTGACGGAACCGTCCTTGGAGAAGGCCGCGCGCAGCTTCTGCAGCACTTCCATGGTGGTTTCGGGCTTGGGGTATTCATCGGCGGAGACGATGACGTCGCCCTTGCGGCCCTTGACGGTGACGGGCGCAATCTCGTCGTTGAAGCGGCCGGCCTTCATCGCCTCGCCGGCCTTGCGCTGGCTGTTGAAGGCGAACTCATCCTGCTGCTCGCGGGTGATCTGGAACTTCTGCGCCACGTTCTCGGCGGTGTTGCCCATGTGGTAGCCGTGGAAGGCGTCCATCAGGCCATCGCGCAGCATGGTGTCGACCAGCTGCAGGTCGCCCATCTTCTGCCCCGAGCGCAGCTGCTGCGCGTGGGGTGCCTGGGTCATGCTCTCCTGACCGCCGGCGACCATGATCTTCGCGTCACCCGAGGCGATCTGCTGCGCGGCGAGGGCCACCGCGCGCAGGCCGGACCCGCAGAGCTGGTTGATGCCGAAGGCGGTGTGCTCGACCGGGATGCCGGCGTTCACGCTCGCCTGGCGGGCCGGGTTCTGGCCCGATCCGGCGGCGAGGATCTGGCCGAGGATGACCTCGTCGACCTCGGCGCCCTCGATGCCTGCGCGCTCCATGGCCGCCTTGATGGCGATGGTGCCGAGCGCGTGCGCGGAGAGGCTCGCGAAGGCGCCGTTGAAGCTGCCCACGGGCGTGCGGGCGGCGGATGCGATGACGATGTCTGACATGGCCTGGTTATTCTCCCTTGCGTTGCCCTCAGTGTGGCCCCGAGCCCCTATCCATCACAAGGGCGCCGGGCGCAGCCCAGCGATCCATTCCGTGAGCGGCGTCCAGAGCGCGGCCTGGGCCTGGCTGCCGGCGACCATGCCGACATGCCCGGCCGCGGCCTTGTGGACATGGGCGTGCGGGATCGCCGCCGCCAACGCCTGGGCTGAGGCCGGCGGGACGATGCGGTCGCGATGCGGGATGGCGAGGAAGGCGGGCCCCCGCCATCCGCCCGGGCTCACCGCCTGGCCGGCGACCTGCCAAGTGCCGCGCATGGGCGTGTTCGCCCCGTACCAACCGCCGAGGCATTCGCGCGCGACGCCCGCGGCCAGCGGCACGCCGTCGTTCAGCCAATCCTCGATCGCGACGAACAGGCGCCCGCGCGGGGATACCGGGTCTACCGCGGCGAAGGCGCGGAACTTCGCGGCGACCGCGAAGGGCTCGTTGACCGCGAACAGCAGCTGGACGGCGTCGATGGGCAGCACGCCTTCCACCGCCATCACCGGCTCAAGCAGCGCGAGCAGCTGCGCGATGGCCTGCCCCGCATCGCCGGAGGCGGCGCACATGGCCATCACGCTGGAATTGCTGCCCGCCT
>JAZKFA010000373.1:2240-3762 GCA_040386655.1 Pseudomonadota bacterium
TGCCGCTTCCAGCCTCAGGATGTAGTCGGTCAGTGTGAAGCCGGCCTCGTCCTCGCCCGGCGCGCCCCAGTCCAGTAGCAGCGGCCGCATGCCCCGCCCGGCGAGGTGACGCAGCATGGAATGCCCGTCGCAGAGGTCCAGGATATGGGAACGGTTGATCAGCGAGGGGACGAACAGAACCACCGGTCCGTCTCCCCCATAGTCATGCACGGCGCTGCTGCCATGCCGCCACAGGCAGGGGGTGGGCGCCGCCGCGGGCTCGATTTCGGCGGCGCGATAGGTGTTCAGGCCGGCAAGAAGCGCGGCGTGCTCGGTCACCAGCCGCGCACGGACGGCGCCGGCGAGCGCCTCAGCCGTCTCGCCGCTTGCGGCGAGGGCGTGGGCGATCCGGCTCGCTTCCTGCTGGCCGGGCTTCGAGAGCGGCCAGGCGCTGTTCCAGGGCGGCGATCCGGTCCAGCAATTCTGCTTCGCGCTCTCCCCCGCCGGCAGCGAGAGCGCCGCGGCCGCCGCCCGCAGCGTGCTCAGTCCCAGGTGGAAGGCCAGCGGGCGTGGTCCCCGGCGCAGGGCTTGAGGCGCCATCACGCGCGGCCGTGCCGAGCAGCCTCGCCATGCGCCCAACGAGCGCGGGATCGGCGATCAAGGCCTGCAGCTCGCTCTGCCACAGCGCGATCCAATCCTGCGCCAGCTGGTCGAGCGTGGGGGTGGGCTGGGGCGACATTCCCGGACGGCATCCTTGCGGCGTTCCTCTCGGCGCCAGACTAGCGCGCCAGGGAAACCGCGCCAGGGCATGAAAGCGCCCTTCGCACCGCAGCAAACCCCCGCTAATGTTGCCAGCTTGAGTGAAAACGGGATCGCGATCATGGCGCAGAACACAGCCGAGCGTGCCGACCCCGGGGCAGCGCCCCAGCCTCCGGTTGTCGTGAAGAAATACGCCAATCGCCGCTTGTACAATACCGAGAGTTCTTCCTACGTAACTTTGGACGACCTCGCGAAGATGGTGCGGATTGGCCGCGACTTCGTGGTCTATGACGCGAAGTCGGGCGACGATATCACCCGTTCGGTGCTGACGCAGATCATCGTCGAGGAGGAGAGCAAGGGTCACAACTTGCTGCCCACGCCCTTCCTGCGCCAGCTGATCGGCTTCTACGGCGACAACATGCAGGGCTTGGTGCCGCGCTACCTCGAATTCGCGATGGAAGGCTTCTCCCGTCAGCAGGAGCAGATGAAGTCCGCGATGGAGCGCACGATCGGCGGGTTGATGCCCTTCGCACCGCCTGGCATCGGCGGCGGGCTGGAAGAACTCGGCAAGCAGAACATGGCGATGATCGAGCGCGCGATGTCGCTGTTCACCCCCTTCGCCCGCGGCGAGGCCCGTGGCGAACCGCCGAGCGTCGAAGCCCTCCAGGCCGAGATCGAGCGGCTGCACGCCCTGCTCGCGGAACAGGAAAAGAGGCGCTGAGCGCCTAAAGCACCGCCTGCCGCAGCGCGCCGCCGATCCGCAGCGGCACGACGCGCACCGCGA
>JAZKFA010000373.1:3772-4969 GCA_040386655.1 Pseudomonadota bacterium
CTGCCGACACGGCGGCCATGTGGTGACTACGATCTGCACCGGTGCAGATGCTGCCCAGGCGATCGATGAACCTCGGATCTGCCGAAGCGGGTGTCGAGCGATCATCCGCACGAGAATCCGCTGTACTCCGCCCAATTTGGCCATTCAGGCTGGGCCGCTAAGGCACCGCCTGCCGCAGCGCGCCGCCGATCCGCAGCGGCACGACGCGCACCGCGAGCCCCGTTGCGTCATCCGTCTCCACGAACAGGCCGCAGATGGTGGCGATGCCTTCGGCCGGCGTGAGCCGTTCGGAGGGCACCTTGCGCCAGAAGCGCAGGCTCGCGCCCCCCTTCTGCATGCCGATAACGCTGTCGTAGTCCCCGCACATCCCGGCATCGGACTGGTAGGCGGTCCCGCCGGGCAGGATGCGGTCATCCGCGCTGGGCACATGGGTGTGGGTGCCGATCACCAGGCTCGCGAGGCCGTCGAAGGAGTGGCCCATCGCCTGCTTCTCGGAGGTCGCCTCGGCGTGGATGTCGATGATGATGGCCTGCACGGCTGATACCAGCGGGTGGCGCTGCACCTCGCCCTGGATCGCGCGGAAGGGGTCGTCCAGCGGCTCCATGAACAGTCTCCCCATGGCCTGGAGCACCATCGCCCGCCGCCCACCCGGCAGGTCGATGATGATGCGGCCCCTGCCCGGCGTTCCCGGTGCGTAGTTCAGCGGCCGGATCAGCCGCTTTTCCTGCTCGAAATAGGGGATGATCTCCTTGCGGTCGAAGGCGTGGTTGCCGAGCGTGAGCACATCCGCCCCGGCTGCAAACAGCGCGCGCGCCATCTCGGGCGCGAGGCCAAACCCGTGCGAGGCGTTCTCCGCATTCACCACCACCAGGTCGAGCGCAAGGCCCGCGCGCAGGCCAGGCAGCTCCGCCTCGACCGCGTCGCGCCCCGAACGGCCGACGATATCGCCCAGGAACAGGATCCTCACGCGGACGCACCGGTGCAGCGGATCAGGCCCGCCTCTGTCGCCACCATCGGCAGACGCCAGTCATGTGGCCCGGTCGGCACTTCCGGTACCTCCTGCGAGGCAAAGGCGCAGCCGATCGCAATAGCGCCCGGCAGCCCCGCGAGCGTTCGGTCGTAATAGCCGCCGCCATAGCCCAGCCGCCCGCCCGCCCGGTCGAAGGCCAGCAACGGCACCAGCACGGCATCGGGTGT
>JAZKFA010000373.1:5008-8931 GCA_040386655.1 Pseudomonadota bacterium
CATCGGGCCCTCGGCCAGCGGCGCCCCTGGCGTCCAGTCGCGGAAGATCAGCGGCAGGCCGCGCGCAGGCGTGACCGGCAAGGCAAGCGGATGCCCACCTTCGGCCAGGGCCTTCATGAGGGGACGGAGGTCGATCTCGCCCGGCAGCGGCCAGATACCAGCGACTCGGGCACCGGGCGGCACCACGCCCTCGGCGAGCACGTGCCCCGCTAGGGCCTCGCCCGCCGCCAGCGGGTCACCCAGGCGCCGGCCGCGCGCGGCGATGCGCTCGGCGCGCTTCGCGTCGATCAGATCAGATGAGTGCGGAGCCACCATGGCCGTTGGTCTCGAACCCTCCCAAGGCCTGCTAATGCAGGTGGGCACCAGATAATCGGACCAGGATCCGACCAGCGCCAGTTCCCGGGAGATGCTTATTGGCCCTGGGGGTTACTTGCCTGACGCACCTGGCAGCCCCGCCCGCAATACCTAGGGTGTCGCAAGCTCGCCCGCAATGGCCTCGATCCGCTCGGCGACGGCGACAAGCCGGCCGGCGAGCGCGTCATCCTGCGGCATCGGGGCGGGGGGGGGCGCGGCCTTCAGCGCGTTGACTTCCTCGCGGAGGTCGGACGCCTCATCGGCCAGCTGCAGGGCAGCGAGCACCAGCATCCGGGTCTCTCCCAGCTGCAGGCCCATGGCCTTCAGCGCCGCAATTCGCCGGTCCACCTCGGCCGCCATGCCTTGCAGGTGCAGCTCCTGGCCATCCTGGCAGGCGACGGGGTGGCTGTATCCGCCGATGCGGACGGTGACCTGGGCCACGGCTATTCCTCCTCGCCGGCCAGGGCGGCTTCGGGCACCAGCGCCATGTGCAGGGCGGCCAGAGCCGCGTCGAGTCGGGCGGACAGCGCCTGCACCTCGGCCTTGGGCACCATGTCATCGGGCATCAGCGGGGCCGGAGCCTCCGCCGGCGGCCTCGGCCGCGCCACCGCTGCGCCAAGCGCGGCCACCGCCTGCTCCAGACGCGCCACCGCCGCCTCCATGCTCACCCTCTCTGCGCTCACCCAAGCCCCTGACCAAACTCTGTTCAAGGCTTCGCATGAGCCTTACCACTGGTCAACGATGAGGCAGCCCCGCGCCGTCACGATCTACAGCGCCGCCCAGACCCGCGCGGCGGCCGATGCAGCGGGCGACCACGGCGTGCTACTGCTCTCACCGCCAGCCGCGGCGGGCTTCATCGGGCCCGCATGGTTTGCGCAGATGGTGGCGGGGCACGCGCCCGCGGCACTCGATTGCGGCGCCGATCCCGGCCATGCGCTGGCCGCACTCCGTTTCGGGCTGAAGCTCATCATCCTGTCGGACCCGCAGCGTGGCCTGCTCTCCTGCGCGGCGGAAGTGGGGGCAAAGGTGCTGCCCGTGCGGCCGCCCTCGCTGGACCTGTTCAACTGGGCGCTCGACCGCACAAAGGCGCGTGACGCGCTGCGTGCCTGGCTCATTGCGGAGGCGCCCTTCACTCAGCGGTGACGCGGCACCGTCCGAATCGGGGTAAATTCCCCCTGGCGCCCGCCGCCGACCCGTGACAGCACCCGCCCCCTGCGCTATCCGCCCGCGCAGCCCCATGCAGAGGAAGCGCACCCGATGAAGCTCACCCCCCGCGTCCAAAAGATCCTCTCCAACTACGAGAGCGACAATCCCGGCACGAAGACGAACCTCGCCCGCATCCTGATGGCGGGCCGCCTGGGCGGCACCGGGCGCATGGTGATCCTGCCGGTGGACCAGGGCTTCGAACACGGCCCGGCGCGCAGCTTCGCCCCCAACCCCGCCGCCTACGACCCGCACTACCATTTCGAGCTGGCGCTCGAGGCCGGGCTGAACGCCTACGCCGCACCGCTGGGCGCGCTTGAGGCCGCGGCCGCATCCTTCGCCGGCTGCATCCCGACCATCCTCAAGGTGAACAGCTCCAATTCACTCGCCACCAGCAAGGACCAGGCGGTGACGGGCTCCGTCTCCGACGCACTGCGCCTGGGTTGCTCCGCCATCGGCTTCACCATCTACCCGGGGAGCGAATACGCCTTCGACCTGATGGAGGAGCTGCGGGACATGGCCGAGGACGCGAAGGCCGCGGGCCTCGCGGTCGTCGTGTGGTCCTACCCGCGCGGCCCGAACCTCGACAAGGTCGCCGAGACCGCGCTCGATATCGCGGCCTATGCGGCGCACATGGCCGCCCTCATGGGCGCGCACATCATCAAGGTGAAGCCGCCGACCTCGGCCATCAGCCTCGATGCCGCGAAGAAGACCTATGAGAACCACCCGGTCCAGGTCGACGACGCCGCCAAGCGCTTCGCCCACATCGTGCAGGCCTGCTTCAACGGCCGGCGCCTGGTGGTGTTCTCGGGCGGCGAGCAGCGCGGCGCCGATGCGCTGCTGAGCGAAGTGCGCGCGATCCATGCCGGCGGCGGCAACGGCTCCATCGTCGGGCGCAATGCGTTCCAGCGGCCGAAGGCGGATGCCGTGAAGCTGCTTTCCGACATCATCGACGTGTACCTGACGGAAGTCTGAGAAAGGCCGGGGAAAGGAATTTTCCCGGACCCCTTTCTTTTGTTTTTGCCTTGGGATGCGCGGGGGGGACGGTCGCTAACGGCCGGCCTTCGCGAGCGGTGAGCGCGCGGTCTTTCGCTGCTGGCGCAGGACGTCCTCGATCCAGGCATTCAGGCGCTGGGTCTCCGCCTCCGCCTCGCGCGTTTCGGAATATGCGTCGGGGAAGCGCTGCGCCATCCAGCGCCAGGCGACCAGGCGGCGCTGCACCTTCTCGCCGCGCTGCAATTCGTCGCCGCTGGCGCGGTCCGGCGGCGGCAGCTTGCCGGCCTCGGGCGGGGAAACGGTGCGGCCGGCGCCGTGCTCCAGCGCCCAGCGCGACAGGCGCGCGACGCCATTGTCGCGCAGGTCGATCGGGCACAGCGCATAGGTCCAGCGGTCGAGCAGGCTCAGCCGCGTGACGCCATCGATCGCCGTCGCGATCGACATCGCTGCCTCAAGATCCGCCAGCCGGTAATTCGGGTCGTCCTTGCGCAGCACCGCGCGCTTGATCCGCGCGAGCACGCCGAACAGGCTGGTCGAACCGATCTCCGCGGCGACGGCCGCGATGATGTCGGCATCGGGCTGCACCAGCGGGCGCAGCTCGGGCGGTGCGACCGCCGTGGCGTTCAGCAGCGCCCTCAGCGCCTCGGGCGAACCCGCACCGGCAAGCACCGCGACCACCCCCTCCTCATGCAGGCCGTAGCGACCCGCGCGACCGCCGATCTGCTTCACCTCCTGCACATTGAGGTCGCGGCGCTGGGTGCCGTCGAACTTTTGCATCGCCGAGAAGACCACGCGGCGGATGTTGAGGTTGAGCCCCATGCCGATCGCATCCGTCGCGACCAGGATATCGGCATCGCCATTGTTGAAACGCGCGGCTTCCGCGCGGCGCACTTCGGGGCTCAGCGCGCCATAGACGACGGCGACGCGCCGGCCACGGCGGATCAGCTCGGCGCGCAGGTCCATCACCTCGCGGCGCGAGAAGGCGATCAGCGCATCGCCCTTCTTCAGGTCACCGAGACCCACCGGCGCGCGCGCGGCGATGAGCGGGCCCTTGCGCTCCAGGCTCACCTCATCCAGCGCATCGCCGCAAAGGGCCGCAATCCGGCGCACCATCGGGATGCAGTCCGGCGCGCCAAGAACAAATATCTCCCGCGCCGGCGCGCCCATGATGGCGGCCGTCCAGGCGGCCCCGCGATCGGGGTCATGCAGCATCTGCGCCTCGTCGATCATCGCGACGTCCACGGGCGTGCGGAACGGGCACATCTCGACCGTGGCGGCGATGTGCTTGCTGCCGGGCACCAGCAACCGCTCCTCACCCGTGGTGAGCGAAGCCTGCACGCCGCGGCTGGCGAGCGCCTCGCGGAACTCAT
>JAZKFA010000374.1:0-4467 GCA_040386655.1 Pseudomonadota bacterium
CGGCCTCGCGCGGGTCCTCGCCCTCATCCATGCCGCCCTGGGGCAGTTGCCACCCGCCCGGCGCGCCCTCCGCATTGGGCATGTCGGCGCGACGGGCGACCAGGATCAGCCCCTCCGCGTTGAACAGCACGGCGCCGACATTGGGGCGGTAGGGCAGGTCGCTCATGGGGTTCGGCTCGCGGCTTCGGGGGCGATGGCGTCGGGACGGCGGATCATGACGGAGACGGGTGCCAGCACCAGCCCCTTGGCGGCGAGCGTCTCCGCCCAGGCGGCGATGCGGTCCACCACGACCGGCGTGGGGCTGCCCGCAAGGCCGATGGCGCTGCCGCGCTCTCGCGCGATCACTTCAAGCGCGGCCAAGCGGCGCTCGATCTCTCCGCGCGTCGCGGGCTCGTCGACGACGACATCGACGGAGCGGCCCCAGGCGCGGGCGGGGCTGCGCGCGCCCGGGCGCGGGTCGATGTAGAGCAGGCCGCGTCCGTTGAGGCTGTCCTGCACCATGGCGAAGGGCTCGCCGGAGGCCGCGAAGCGTTCGCCGCGCATCCCGCCCAGCGCCCCGATCGCGCCGATATAGCCCTGCGTACGCGACAGGGCCCACGATAGCCGGTCGAGGTTCTCCGGCAGCGGCTGGCTGGTGAGCAGGGCGCGGTCGCCGGGGTCGTTCATCGGGAAGCCGGCAGGTTCCATCGGGATCGCAACCAGGGTCTCCATGCCGCGCTCGCGGGCGCGTTCGGACCAGGCAGGCAGCCCGTAGCCATAGGGCGTGATGGCAAGGGCGACAGCAGGCGGCAACCGTCGCAGCGCATCATCGCTCTGCGACGCGTAGAGGCCGAAATCGCTCACAATGATCGCGATTCGCGGACGCGGATCGGAGCGGTCGAAGGGGCGGGCGTAGGCGCGGATGGACGTGCGGCCATCGGCCGATATGCGCGGCAGCTGGCCGTGCCGCCCGGCCTCCGTCAGCGAGGGGTCCAGCCCGGGCATGCCGCGGGGCGTGGCACGTGGGACCGGGGTATCAGCCGCGGCCGGGGAAAGCGGCGGTGCGGCGGGGATTGCCTCGGTGCTCGTCGCGGCCGGTGTAGCGCGAGGTGCAGAAGGCTGTGGCGCTACGCTGACAGCCGCGGACTGGGATGGCGGCTCCGCGGTGGTCTGGGAGGGGGCCTCGGCGCTCGCCGGCGCGTCACCTGCGGGCGTGGCGGGCAGCGGGCCGAGGTGTTGCAGCCACAAGCCTCCCGCCGCGACAAGCGCCAGCACGCCCGCCCAGGTGAAGCCGAGCGTGCGCCAGCCCGGCAGGATCATCGGCGTGCCGCGGTCACGCCAGCCCCTGGCGTCAGCGCGCCGCGCGGCGCTGCGCGGGCGGCAGGGCGGCAACCCCGCGCAGCAACGTCAACGCCTGCTGCAGCTGGTTATCCGTCTCAGGCTTGGTCGGGTCGAAGGCGGGCGCCCCCTCGGCTGGCAGGCGCACGACGCGATCGGTGATGCTGGCGGGGAGATTGAGGGGTGGAAGTGGCGGCTGCGCCGGCGCCTGCGCACCGGTGCCCTCGTTGCGCAGCGAACGGCGCAGATCCGCCTCGCGCTCGCGCGCTGCACCGGGGGGAGGGGTCTCGCGCGTGTTCAGCACCTCGATGTCGGGCTCGATGCCGGTGCCCTGGATGGAGCGGCCGGACGGCGTGTAGTAGCGCGCCGTGGTCAGCCGGATCGCACCGTTTCCAGGGATCGGCATCACCGTCTGCACGGAGCCCTTACCGAAGGAACGCACGCCCATGATGATGGCGCGACGATGATCCTGCAGCGCGCCGGCCACGATCTCGGAGGCCGAGGCGGAGCCGGGATTGATGAGCACCACCATCGGCAGCCCCTGCGCGATGTCGCCCGAACGCGCATTCCACCGCTGCCCGTCATCGGAGCGGCGCGAGCGCGTGGACACGATCTCGCCCTGCTCGAGGAAGTCGTCGGAGACCTGCACCGCCTGGTCGAGCAACCCGCCGGGATTGTTGCGTAGGTCCAGCACGATGCCACGCAGGGCGTTGTTGGACTGGGAGCGCAGCGTGCTCACCGCGCGGCGCAGCGCCGTCTCGGTCTGCTCGTTGAACGAGGCCAGTCGGACATAGCCGATGTCGGTGCCCTCAAGGCGGAAGCGGGCGACCTGCGGGCGGATCACCTCGCGGGTGATGTTGAGTTCGATCGGCCGTTCCGCACCTTCGCGCCGGATGGTGATGCGAATGGCGGAGCCACGCTCCCCGCGCATCTGGTCGACGGCTTCCTGTAGCGTCAGGCCCTGGGTGGAATTGCCGTTGAGATGGGTGATGATGTCGCCCGGGCGAACGCCGGCGCGGGCAGCCGGGGTCTCGTCGATCGGCGAGATCACCTTCACGTAGCCATTCTCCTGCGTCACCTCGATGCCGAGGCCGCCGAACTCGCCGCGCGTCTGCACCTGCATGTCGCGGAAGCTGCGCGGGTTGAGGTAGGAGGAGTGCGGGTCGAGCCCTGCGAGCATGCCCTGGATGGCATTCTCGATCACGTCGCGGTCGCTGACGGGTTCCACGTATTCCGCGCGCACGCGTTCGAATACGTCGCCGAAGAGGTTGAGCAGGCGGTAGGTCTCCGCGCGGCTGCCATCCTGCGCCCAGGCGGCCACGACCGGGCCGATCGCGAGGCCGGCCGCGAAGGCCGCGCCCACCGTGCCAAGCATGCGAACCTTGTTCTTTATCGCCATCGGAGACCTTTCGGGCGGCCATGGAGGCGGCCGCAGTGCAACAATAGAGCGTATCAGACGCCAGAGTCCTAACAAACCCAGCAGGGCAGCGTCAGGGGGCGTTACGTTTCGTTCGCCCTCGCGCCGTTGTCGGACATGGCCCCTGCCGTCCATTTCGGGAGGGGCGGGACGACACCGCGGCTCTCACGACCGGGCGGCGAGCCAGGGGCGCGGGTCGGTCACCTGCCCGTTTCGGCGGAGTTCCAGATACAGCGCGGCGCGCCCGCCTGGCCCCGCCTCGCCCAGGATGCCGACAGGTTCGCCGGCGGCGGCGCGCTCGCCGGTCGAGGCATCCAGCCGGGCAAAGCCCGAGAGCACGGCGTGCAGGCCCTCTCCGCAGTCCAGGATCAGCAGCTGCCCATAGCTGCGGAAGGCGCCGGCGAAGGCGACACGACCGGCGCAGGGGGCCACGACACGGGAGCCGGGTGGGGCCGCAATGGTCAGCCCGCGCGCGGGCCCGGCTTCGCCGGGCGCACCGAATTCACGCGTTATGCGGCCGGCCACGGGCAGGCCGCCCAGCCCGGCCACCAGAGGCGGCGGGGGCAGAACCACGGGCTCGGCCCGCGGCGGGGGCGGCGGCAGGCGCGCGATCATCTCGGGCAGGTCGGCGGCGCGCGCGGCGGTGGCCTGCGCGCGCTCGGCGTCGCGGGTGGCAGCCTCGCGTGCCGCGGCCTCGCGCGCCGATTCGCGCAGGGCCTCACGCATGGCGGCGTGGCGGGCACGAAGTGCGGCAAGCTGTTCATCAAGCGTGGCGGCCGCCCCGCGCGCTAGGTCGCGCGCTTCGGCCAGGTGCCTGGTCTCGGCCTCCGCCATCGCGGCGGCTTCCAGCGCGGCATCGCGTGCGGCGCGCAGCGCGCCCGCCTCCTCGCGCAGGTGCCGCGCGAGCGAACGCAGCACCAGCGTGCCGCGCAGCGCCTCCTCAGGCGGCGCTGGCAAAGCGAGGAGTGTCTCAGCGGGATAGAGCGCGAGGCGGCGCAGCACCGGCAACATCGCGGTGAAGGCAGCCGCACGGGCGCGCGCCTCCCTGCCCGCAGCGTCGGCGGCCTGGGTTGCGCCGCGCTGGCGCTCCAGCGCCGCATCATGGCGGGCATCGGCTTCCAGAACGCGCTGAGCAGTCGCCACGCGTTCGCCGGCAAGGCGCGCTTCCTCCTGCGCGTCGCGGCCGGCCTGGGCGTCGGCCGCGCGCTGCTGCTCGGGCGCAAGCGGGGCGGGGCGAGAGCCGGTGCGCGAGGGTCCTTGCGCCAGCGCAGGCGCGGTCAGCGCGAGCAGCAGCAGGGCGTGAATCGGAGCGCGACGGAGCATGGCGGCAGGTTAGCGCACTATCGCGCGCGCCTGAATGACGGAGCGGTTCGGGCTCAGTCGACTGTGGAGCCCGAGGCGCGCACCACGTCGGCCCATTTCGCAACCTCGGCGCGCAGATAGGCGGCGAATGCGTCGCGACTCATGGGTGCGGGCGCGAAGCCCATCGCGCCCAGCCGCTCCCGCAGTTGCGGCGTGGCCAAGGCGGCGTTGACCGCGGCGTTCATCCGCTCGCCGATCGGCGCGGGCGTGTCGTGCGGGGCGAACAGGGCGAACCAGGTCAGCGCCTCGAAGCCGGGGAAGCCCTGCTCGGCGACGGTAGGCACATCCGGCAGCGCCGCGTCGCGCCTGGCGGACGTGACTGCGAGCGCCCGGATGCGGCCATCGCGGATCATCGGCAGCGCGGGGGGAAG
>JAZKFA010000375.1:0-7134 GCA_040386655.1 Pseudomonadota bacterium
CGGCAATCAGCCTGACGATCCGCAATGCGACGATAGTTTGGCGCACCCGCACGGCCGCGTCGGCGCACGCAGCATGCACACCATGCGGGCCTTCAAGCCGATTGAGCGCGATGCGACCAGCAGGACGGCCAGGAGCGTTCACGACCGCGCGCGGCCGTCGTTACGCAACAAAAATTTGAGGCTTACCGGCCATCGATTTCATGTCATCCGGTGCGGCGCACAGAACCGCCGCCCCATCTAAGACGTTATCGCTGATCAAGGTCGGCGGCACTGCTCCAGCCAGTGCCGCAGCAGACCGAAACGCCAGCAAACGGCAAGGTGAACACGACATCATGGGAGCCTCGGACTCGCGAACCCGGCTGATCGAACGCAGCGCGCCCCAGACCCTGTCGGTCAGCACCGCGCTGCCCTTCGAACCCCGCTTGTCGCCCGGAGAGGCTTTCCAGCACGCGGGCTGGCGGCAGGCGCGCAATGCGCTGCTCAGGGCGCTCGCCGAGGGACGGCTCGCGATCCTCATCGGCCCGCCCGGCGCGGGGAAGACGCTGCTGCTGCAGGAGCTGGAGCGCACGCTTCGCGATGCCGGTGTTGAGGTGAGGCGCGAGGGACCCGCTGAGGCGGCCGAGCCGGTCGCCCTCGACATCGTACGCCTGGTCGACGACGCCGATGACCTCGACGAGGGGACGCTGTTCCGCTTTGCCATGCTAGGCAAGGCAACCGTGCTGGCTGTGCTGCCCTCTTCGGCGGATCGCATGGCGCTGCTGCCTGGCCGCGTCGCCAGCACGCATCTCGCACCGCTGACCCGCTCCGAGGTGGAGGATTTCGTCGCCGCCGCCCTCGCCGTCGCGGGGCACCCTGCGGATCTCTTCAGCGCGGAGGCCGTCGCAGCCCTGGCCGAGCTGTCCAAGGGCCTGCCCGGACAGGTGAACCTGCTCGGACAGGCCGCGCTTCTCAACGCTCAGTTGGACGGCGCGTCGCAGGTGCAGGCGGAGCATGTGCCCGGCGGCGCGGATGGCACGCGCACCAGCGCGGCGCAGCGAAGCTTCCCTGGGCCGCGGCGGGCGGACACCGAAGCGGTGCCGCGGGCGGACACCGAGGCGGTGCCGCGGGCTGAGCTGAACCGTGCGCCGCTCGCTGTGGAAGTCCCGCAGGCGACGCGGCGGCGCCGGCCGGCGCTCCTCATCCTCGGCGGATTGGTGGCGGTCCTCGCACTCGGCGTCGGCATCACGGAATGGCTGCTACCGGCGACGCCTCGGCGCGGCCCCGGCGTCGAGAATGCAGCCGCGGTTGTGGATGGCGATGGGACCACCAGTGCTTCGCTCTGGATCGCCCGGCGGCGACCGGACCCGAGCAGCGGACGAATGCCCTGGCAGCTGCCGCCACCTGCCGAGCGTGCTGCACCCGCAACGGTCCCGGAGGGCACACCGCCCGCCGCGGCGGCCAGCGCTCCGGAGCAGCCGCCATCTGCCTCCGCCCGGGCGCCGGTGGCGGTCGAGCCAGCGCGTCCGCCTGCCTCCCCGCCGCCTCCGCCGACGGTCTCCGGCGCCGCCGCACCGCAGGTCGCAAGCCGGGCCGCGCCGTCGGTCCCGGCCACCGCCGCCCCGCCGCCATCGCCTTCGGCGGCGCCATCGCCATCGCCGTCAGGACGCGGTGCCACGATCGGCCGGCTCACCGCCGTCCCGCCTACGGCAATGCGCCCAGATCCTGAAAGCGCGCCGGTGCGCGCAACGTCCGGTGCGTTCCGCGGCACGACCTACAATGAGACGCTCGGGCGCACTGGCGGGCTGCAGTTGCAGGTGACGCCAACGGGCCGCGGGGAGGATGTGGTGGTGCGGTTCGAGGCGTATCGCGGCCTAGTCGGCAGCGGCCAGCTTGCAGGGCGTCTGACGCCGGATGGCCGCCTGTTCGCCTCCGGCGTGCTGATGATGGGCGCAAACCCATTCAAGACCGAGCTGGACGGCGTGCTCTCGGGCAACAGCCTCACCGGCAGCGCGCGCTACACGCGTGTCGCCGAACCCGGCGCGAGGCCGAGCACCACGAGCGGCAGCTTCCGCCTCGCGCGCGACGAACCCTGAGCGGGCAAGCCTTCTTGCGCCGCGCCGTCGACCGGCGTCACTCTCGGCGCCATGACGTCCTCAACAGCGCCGCTCTTCACGCCCTCACGCCAGATCGCGGTGCGCGAGGATTGGCTTGCCCAGGTGCAGGAGGCGCCGATCGATCCGGCGCTGCCGATCGTCGATCCGCACCACCACATGTGGGACCGCGACCAGGAACGCTACCTGCTCGACGACCTGCTGCGCGACACCGGCGCCGGGCACGACGTGCGCGCCACCGTCTTCATCCAGTGCGGCGCCATGTATCGCGCCGATGGCCCCGAGGATGAGCGCTCGCTCGGTGAGACCGAGTTCGTCAACGGCATCGCGGCCGCGAGTGCGAGCGGCACCTATGGCCCGGTGCGCGCCTGCGCCGGCATCATAGGCTTCGTGGACCTCACCGCCGGGGATCGCGTCGGCGCCCTGCTGGATGCGCATGTCGCCGCGGCGCGCGCGCGCTTCCGCGGCGTGCGCAACCGCACCGCCTGGCATCCCTCGCCGCAGGTGCGCTCCAATCTGATCTCGCCACCGCCAGGCCCGCTGGAGGATCCCCGCTTCATCGACGGCGCGCGGCAACTCGCGGCGCGCGGCTTGGTGCTCGACGTCTGGGCCTACCAGACGCAGCTGCCGCTCGTCGCCGCGGTCGCGCGCGCGGTGCCGGAGCTGACGGTGGTGATCAACCATTGCGGCGGGCCGCTCGGCGTCGGCCCCTATGCCGGTCGCCGCGCGGAAGGCTTTGCGGAATGGCGGCGGGAGGTGCTGGCCCTCGCCGCGCTGCCGAACACGGTGATGAAGCTGGGCGGCCTCGCGATGGAAATCGGTGGGGACGACCTCCATCTGCGCGACCTACCGCCGACTTCCACCGCGCTGGAGCAGGCCTGGCGGCCGGTGATCCACACGCTGATCGAGGCCTTCGGCGCCGGCCGTTGCATGTTCGAGAGCAACTTCCCCGTCGACAAGGGCATGTGCGGCTACGGCGTGTTGTGGAACGCATTCAAGCGCCTGGCTGCCGGCGCCGGGGAGGATGAGCGCGCCGCATTGTTTGCCGGCACCGCGACGCGCATTTACCGCCTGCACGAAGCTCCGGGCTGCGCGACTCTGGGCGCCTTGCTCCCCCCAAAGACCTAGCGCGCGCCCGTCACTGCCACGGCGTGCGCTGCCAAATGCCCTGGTAGCGCGCGAGCTGCGCCGGCATCAGCGCCTCCCACGCCGCACCCGGCAGATACGCCATCGCGAGTTCCAGCTGGCGCACGCGCTCCGCCCATTCGGGCGTCGCGATCACCTTGGCGATGCCCTGCTCCAGCCGCGTCGCGATCTCGTCGGGGATGCCGCGAGGTGCGCCGAGTCCGCGCTCCGAGCTCATCAGCACGTTGAACCCTTCCTCACGGAAGGTGGGCACATCCGGCATCAGCTCCCACCGCCGCTCGCCCATCCCTGCAATGGCGCGCAGCAGCGGGTTCGCCTCCCCCAGCATCCCCATTTCGCCGAGATTCAGGCCGGCAATGTCGATCTGGCGGCCGAGCACGGCGTTGCGCACCGGCCCCGCGCCCGCAAAGGGAACATGGATGAATTCGGTGCCTGACGCGGCCTCGAACAGCGTGAGGCCGAGATGATCGTCGGTGCCGATACCGGAGGAGCCGACGCTGATCGTCCCTGGCCGGCGCTTCGCCGCCTCAACCAGGTCGCGCAGCGTGCGATAGGGCGAATCGCGGTGCACGACGAAGGCGCTCGGGTCATCGACCAGGCGCGCGATGAGGCGGATCTGCGCGGTGTCGTAGCGCACGCGCCGCTGGACGCCGAGCGAGACGAATCCGGGCGTGTTGATGGTGCCGAGCGTATAGCCATCCGGCCGCGCGGACTGCAGCGCGACATAGGCGGTCTCGCCCCCTGCCCCGGGCCGGTTGACGACGACGAAATTCGCGCCGGGCAGCTCGGGCGCGAGCATCTGCGCGAGGGCGCGCACCATCACATCCGTGCCGCCGCCGGGCGCGAAGCCGATAATGACCTCGATGGGCCGGCCGGCAGGCCAGGCGGGCTGCGCTATGGCAGGCATGGCGAGCGTTGCGATGCCGCCGGCCAGTAGGGCGCGGCGCGTGGGGGCGATGATCTTGCTCATGATGTCCTCTCCATTCGGACGTGTTCAGGGCGGGCCTGCCGGAGGCCCGGCGAGGCTCTCAGGCGGCTGCGCGCAGGCCGCCGGGAATGACAACCGCGCCGGGAAGTGCGGGCAGGCGCCCGTCCAGCACCGCGACGATGCTCTCCGCCGCGCCGGTCGACATCCCCACGGCGCCGAGCGGCGTGTTTGCTGCTAAATGCGGCGTCGGCAGCACGCGCGGATGGCTGCGCAGCGGGCTGGTGGCATCCAGCGGTTCCTGCGCGAAGACGTCGATGCCGGCCCAGGCGAGATGCCCGGAATCGAGTGCGGACAGGAGCGCCGCCTGGTCGACGATGCCGCCGCGGGCAGTGTGCACGAGGATGGCGCCGGGCGGCAGCGTTGCGAGTTCCGCCGCGTCGATCATCCCGCGCGTCGCGGGCTCCAGCGGGCAATGGATCGACAGCACGTCCGAGCGCGCCAGCAGCGTGGAAAGGGTGGCGACGCGCTCCCCCGGGCCGGGCAGCGGACCGGGCGGCAGCAGCGGGTCATACGCGGCGATGCGCATGCCGAATGCGTCCGCGAAGCGCGCGACCCTGGACCCGATGGCGCCGTAGCCCACCAGCCCGAGGCGGATGCCCTCCACGTCACGGGTCATACGGGAGGTCTTCTCCCACAGCCCGTCGCGCATGCCGGCGGCGACGGCGGGAAGGTCCTTCAGCATCGCGAGCATCAGGGCCATCGCGTGCTCGGCGACGGAGCGGGCATTGGCGCCGGCGGCGCGGGTCACGGTCAGGCCGCGCGCCTCGGCCGCGGGAAGGTCGATGCCATCCACTCCGGCACCGTGCCGCGCGATCACGCGCAGGCCGGGCGCGGCCGCATCCATGACCGTGCCGTTGATGATCCCCTGGCGGTGCAGCAGGGCGACGGGCCGGTGCTCCGCGATGGCGGCCAGCAGCTCGGCCTCGGAGGGGTAGCCGGAGGTGCAGGGCACGGCATAGCCCGCCGCCTCCAGAATCGCGACCGCCTCCGGGGCGAGCTTCGCGGCGGTGACGAGGACGGCGGGCTTCGGGGCTGGGGGCATGGATGGTTCCTTCACGGAGAATGGGTGCGCGCGGTCAGTCGAGGCCGGCGCAGCCCAGGCGGCGCAGCGTGGCGTCCACCCAGCCCGCGTCATGGGTGCCGGCCGCCATGTTGGCCATCTGGCGGGCCTCGGCGGCGGCCTTCTGCGTGGCGGCGGCGTGGACCGCCTCTACTTCCGCGAAGGGCACGCAGAGCAGGCCGTCCTCATCGCCGAGAATGAGGTCGCCCGGCTCGATCACCATGCCGTCGATCGCAACCGCGACGTTGATCTCGCCGGGACCGTCCTTGTAGGGACCGCGATGCGTGATGCCGGCGGCGAAGACCGGAAAGGCCTGCGCGCGGATTGCGGCGCTGTCGCGGATGGCGCCGTTGACGACGATGCCGCCCAGGCCGCGGCCGACCATCTGCGCGAGCATCAGCTCGCCGATGATGGCGTTGGTCAGGTCCCCGCCCGCATCCACCACGATGACGTCGCCGGGGCTGGCGAGCGCGAGTGCCTTGTGGACCATCAGGTTGTCGCCCGGGCGGGTCTTCACCGTGAAGGCCGGTCCGGCGAGGACGCCGCCGGCATGCATGGGCCGCAGGCGCGGGCCGCCGGCGGTCATGCGCGCCATGACGTCGCTGACATTGGCGACGGGCAGGTCACGGAAGGCCGCGACCATCTCCGCGCTGACCATTTGCGTGCTCGGCAGGATCCTGAAGCCGACAGCCATGCGTGTGCTCTCCCTGTGAGGCGTCTTTATGAAACGTTATTGCGATTTGATGAAATCACTCTTTCCAGGGGCGCCTGGCCCAGAGTGCGCGCAGCGCCGCCTCGCCACCCAGCGCCGCATCGCGATAGGCAGCCCCGACCAGCGGCTTGAGCGGCAGCCCGGCGCGCGCGGCGGCTTCCGGCCAGGCGGGGTCGGCGAAGGTGGCGGTGAAGGCCTGCTCGATGGCGGTTCGGATGGCGTCGGGCAGCCCGGGAGGGCCGAAGATTCCGCGCCCGGCGGAGAACACCACGTCCACGCCAGCCTCGCGGTAAGTGGCGATGTCCGGCGCCGTCGGGTCGCGCGCCGCGCTCGCCAGGGCCAGGCCGCGGATGGCGCGCTCGCGCAGCAGCGGCAGCGCCTCGCTGATGTTGAAGGCGCCGACATCGAGCTGGCCGCCGAGCAGCGGCACCAGCAGCTGGGATGTGCCGTTGAACGGGATGTGGTTCAGCCGGATGCCGGCCGCCTCCTCCAGCAGCAGGGCCGCGATATGGTCATCCCCGCCGATACCGGCAGTGCCGTAGGGCACGTCGCCCGGGCGTGCCCGCGCCGCGGCGAGGAAGTCGGGCAGCGTCCTCAGGACGCTGTCGGCGCGCACGAAGAGCCCGCAGGGATCCTCGACCACCTGCGCGAGGAAGGTGAGCTCGGCCGGGAGCCAGCGGACCGGGCGCTCGATCGGCTGGCTCAGGATGGTGGGCGTCGCGCACGCGCCCAGGGTGAAGCCGTCCGGCGCGGCATTGGCCACAGCCTCGGTGCCGACCTGGCCGCCGGCGCCGGCGCGGTTGCTGACCACGATGCGGGCGCCGGGCAGGCGTGCGGCGAGGAAGGGCGCGACGGTACGCGCCATGGCGTCCATGCCGCCGCCCGGCGCGAAGGGCACGACGATGTCGATCGGCCGGCCGGCAGGCCAGGCGCGTTGCGCGAGAGCGGGGCAGGCGAGGGATGCAGCGGCGCTGAAAAGGGCAAGGCGGCGGCCGAATTGAGGTCCTGGCATCCCGGAGATCTCCTTCCCATGCGCGCCTCTGCTTGACAAACCCCGGACGGCGCCCGCCTTATAACGAAACTTGATTTCGAAATGCAAGCCCCGTTTGTGGGCAGCACCAGGGAAGGACCGCGCAGC
>JAZKFA010000375.1:7144-12519 GCA_040386655.1 Pseudomonadota bacterium
ATGCTCTCCCGACGTCAGATCCTCCGCGCCGGCATTCCGCTCGCGATCGGCGCAGGTCCCGG
Organism: Pseudomonadota bacterium; assembly: GCA_040386655.1. Classification (GTDB taxonomy): domain Bacteria; phylum Pseudomonadota; class Alphaproteobacteria; order Acetobacterales; family Acetobacteraceae; genus Plastoroseomonas. Next base: position 7,207 of record JAZKFA010000375.1, read on the forward strand.
CCGCGGTCTTGCCCAGGGCGATGCCTGGCCGTCTCGCCCCATCCGCCTCGTCGTCGCCTGGGCGCCCGGCGGCGCAGTGGACACCATCGCGCGGCGCCTCGCGCCCAAGCTCGCAGAAGGCCTTGGCCGGCCAGTGGTGGTGGAGAACAAGTCCGGCGCGACGGGCACCATCGGCGCCGCCGATGTCGCGCGCGCCGCACCCGACGGGCACACGCTGCTGGCGATGGACAACACCTACGCGATGCTGCCCTACCTGTTCCAACGCCTGCCCTTCGACCACGCGAACGCCTTCCGCCCGGTCACCGTCAGCGCCTTCTCCCCGGTGATGATCGCCGTGCACCGCGACGCGCCCTGGCGCGACCTCGCCGCGCTGATCGCCGCCGCGCGGGCGGAGCCGGAAAAGATCACCTACGGCACCGGGGGCATCGGCAGCGCGCCGCACTTCGCCACCGCCGCCTTCGCCCAGGCCGCCGGCATCCGCATGCTGCACGTCCCCTTCCGCGGCGCCGGCGAGGCGGTGACCAACGTGCTTTCGCGCCAGGTGGATGTGGTGATGGTGTCGTTGGGCTCCGCGCTCGGCCATGTGCAGGGCGGCCTGCTGCGCGTGCTGGCGATGAGCGGCGCACAACGCACGCCGGTGCTGCCCGAGGTGCCCACCTTCCGTGAGGCAGGGCTTGCGAACCTTGGCCCTGGCGGGGTCGGCGTCGTGAACTGGTCGGGCCTCGCCGCACCCGCGGGCACGCCGGACGCCGTGGTGGCGCGGCTGCATGCCGAGGTGGCCAAGGCGCTGGAGGCGTCGGACATCCGTGACTTCCTTGCCTCTCTCGCGTCCGAGCCGGGCGGGATGCCGCCCGCCGCCTTCGCCGCACTGCTGGCCGAGGAGACGGCGCTGTGGCGCGACGTGGCCGCGACCAGCGGCATCGAACGGCAATAGGCCGGAGCGGCGCGGATGGGCTTAGATAGGCCCGCAGGGCCGGAGGCGAGCATGGCGGAGACGGTGAAGCGGCGACCGGCACTCGAAGGTGTGGCCTCGGCGGACCGCGCGCTCGCCGTGCTGGCCGCCTTCCGCAAGGGCGACCGCGCCCTGTCGCTGGCGCAGCTCGCAGAACGCACCGGGCTGGTGAAGAGCACCATCATGCGCCTGGCCATCTCGCTCACGGAGCACGGCTTTCTCGCGCGCACGGAGGACGGCGCCTACCGGCTGGATGCCGAGGTGCTACGGCTGGGCACGATCTACACGCAGTCCTTCCGGCTGGACGCACACGTCATGCCCGTGCTGGAGGAACTCGTCGCGCGCACCGGCGAGACGGCCGCCTTCTACGTCCGGCGCGGCGAGCAGCGGCTGTGCCTGTTCCGCGTGGACAGCCCGCATCTGCTGCGCATGCATGTCCGCGTCGGCGACGCGCTGCCGCTCGACAGCTCCGCGATCGCCCAGGTGCTGCGCGCCTTCACGCCGCGGCCGCTGCCGGACTACGTGGCCTCGCTTACCCTGCCGATCGTCACCATGGGTGCGACGGATCCGCATACCGGGGCGATGGCCGCGCCGGTCTTCGGGCCCGGCGCCGAGCTCGCGGGCGCGCTCGCCCTCTCCGCGCCGGTCATCCGCTGGACGCCGGAGGCCGAAGCCGCCGCGCGCCCCATCCTCGCCGAAGCCGCGCGCGCCCTGACGCGGCGGATCGGCGGCGAGATGCCGGAGCGGCCCCGCGTCGCGGCGGAGTAGGCCGGCTCTAAATCGCGCCCCGGAGGCAACGCTCGATCACGCGCTCGCGTTGTCGCCGCGCGCCCACTGCCGTCCAGCCTGCATCCGCGTTGAAGGAGATCCGCATGCGCCTCGCCCATGGAGCCTTTCTGCTCGCCCTCACGGCCGCCATGCCCGCGCTTGCCGACGAGACGCGGGAGGTCGGGTACGTCAACACCGCCTTCACCAATCTGGGTCTGACGCGCAGCCACCGTATTGTGGTCGAGCGCTTCGACGATCCGGAGGTGCGCAACGTGTCCTGCTGGATCAGCCAGGCGCGCACCGGCGGCGTCTCCGGCATGCTGGGCGTGGCGGAGGACCCATCGCGCTTCGCGCTGACCTGTGCGGCGACCGGTACCGTGGAGGTGCAGCCCGGCGCCCGGCGCGGCGCCCGCGGCGAGCAGGTGTTCGAGAGCAACACCAGCCTGTTCTTCAAGGAGACGCGCGTGCACCGCTTCATCGACGAGGAGCGGAACGCGGTCGTGTACATGGCCTGGTCCACACGGCTGGTCGAGGGCAGCCCGTACAACGCCGTGGCGGTCGTGCCGATCCGCTGAGGCTGGGAGCTAAATCACCGCGGCGAGCAGGCAGGCGAGGAGCTGGGTCAGCAGCAAGGCGGCCTGCCGCCGCATCAGGGCCGTCGCCCCGCCGAGCCGTGCCGCAAGCGGCCGCCCGGCCTTCTCCGGGGGCATCAGGCCGAGGCCGGTGAGCGCCCCGTCCAGCTCCTCCAGCGTGGTGAGCGCAGTGCCCGTGCCGAGGGCCGCGAACATCCTCGCGTCGAAATCGACGCGCAGCGCGTGGAAGCATTCGGCAAGCCCCAGCGCCACCACCAGGACGAGCAGCGCGACCACGACCCAGGGCAGCGGACCCGTGAGCACAGGCGCCAGCAGCAGCGCCGCGGCGGCGATCAGGGTCATCGGGCGGGACAGTGCGTCAATGCGCCGACCTTGCCGCAGCAGCAGCGCGCCGGCCGCGGCCATGTCGCGTTCGGCCGGCGTCACGGCGGCGCAGCCGCGGCGGCGATGGTCGCATTCATGGTCGGGTCCAGCACGATGCGCGGCCGTGCCGTGCGGATTGCAGCGACCGCCGCCTCGGCATTGTCCGCCTGCCCACTGACGATCAGCCAGCTCGCGGCCGCGGCCGCGCTGCGCGAATAGCCGAGCGCGCAGTTCACCAGCACCGGGCCACGGGCGCGCGCGGCCTCGATGGCGATGGCCGCGGCGCGCAGCCGCGCCGGGTCAGGCGTCGCCAGGTCCAGCATGGGGATCGAGACATAGGCCTCGCGCCCGGGAATGCCGGGAAGCTCCGCGCTCAGATCCACAACGGTGGGGAATTGCGCGGCGGCCTCACGCGAGGGGAAACGGCCGAGGGAGACATCGCCGAGCAGCGGCGTGACGGCACGGCCGTCGCCCCTCCAGAAATACGTGTTGATCCGCGCACCCCAGAGGTAGGGGCCAAGCAGCCAGCGCGCCGCCGGCGAAAGCCGCCCCGTCGCGTCCTTCTGGAAGACGTTCGGGCCCAGCGCGATGTAGGCCAGCGCGACGAACATCAACGACCCCGCCGGCCAGAGCAGCCACAGCGCCATGCCGCCGCGCCAGAGCGCAACCAGCACGAGCAGCGCGCCCGCGGCACCGTAGCGCAGCGCCATCCGGCGCCGTCGCGGGTCGCGCGTCAGACCTGCCTCTGCCAGCGGACCAGGCCCCCTATCGGGGAAGAGCCAAAGCGTTAGCAGACCGAGCCACGCGCCGGTGGGTATGTCGATGAAATGGTGCTGCCAGGTGGTGAGGACCGAGATCCCGATCAGCGCGAACCAGCCGTGCAGCACCCAGATCCACGGCACGCTGGCATGCGCGGCGAAGCGCACCCACAGGATCACCAGCAGCGCGATATGCAGCGACGGCGCCTGGTTGAACGGCTTGTCGAATTCGCCGAGCAGGGCAAAGAGCTGCCCCGGAATCCCATCGAGCGGCGGGCGCTCGAAGGTGAAGCGCAGCGGAGCCGCAATACAGCAGGAGACGGCCAGCACCTGCGCCGTGAGCAGGCGCTTTGCATGCGTGTCCAGCTCCGCCCGTGTGGCGCAGATGAACAGGGAAATGCCGTAGAGGATGTCGATCGACCAGTACGGAATGATGGTCCAGGGGATGAGCGGAATCGCGCTTTCCCATTCGAAGACGATGGCCGGAACCTGTGCGCGCTGGGTCGCGAGGTACGTCGCCAGGCCGTAGCTGGCGAAGAAGAAGGGGCCGAGGCCGGCGAGCCAGAGCGCCGCGCGGCCCCAGGGGCGCCGGCCCTCGTTCACAGACGCTCGGCGCGGCTGACGGTGAAGATGCCCTCACGGTCGATGCGCTGCTCGATCTTGCGGAAGCCGGCCTCGGCGACGAGCTCGTCCATCTCGGCTTGCACGCGGCGGCGCATGACCCATGCCTCGCCTTGGCGATGGCTGGTGAGCGCGCGCGCGATCAGCTCCAGCTGCGGGTGCCAGGGCTGGCCGGTGTAGACCAGGGCGCCGCCGGGCGTGATGACGTCCGCGAGCCCGGCCAGCGACCTCCGGATCATGCCGTTGTCGGGGAACAGCTCATACAGGCCCGAGACGATGCCGAGCGTCGGCGCCGGCGTCGTGGCGGCGAGGGAGTCGCGGTCGAAGGCATCGGCCTGGATGAAGCGCGCGATGTCGGAGAGCCCCTTCTCCGCGATCATGCGGTTGCCCGCGGCGACGTTGATGTCGGAGTAATCGCGCAGCAGGATCGACTCCGGGCGGTGCGGCGCGCCCTGCAGCGCCTCCAGCACGTAGCGGCCATGGCCGGCGGCAATGTCCATGACGCGGATCGGCAAGCCCTGTTCGACCAGGCGCGCCATGGCGGCGCGGACCAGTTCCTCGACGTTCAGCTTGCGCTGGCGGATGCCCGTCCAGCCTGGCGAGTCCAGGTAGTTGCGGTCCATCATCCGGCCGATGGGGCCGGCCCCGCGCGCCTCATTGCGATAGACGTAGTCGAGCGTGGAACCGGAATCGAAGCCGGTCTCGTGGCCGAGCGCGATGCCCTCCGACAGTGAGCCGCCGAGCCGCAGCGCGGCGCGCGTCGCGGACCAGTACAGCCCCTGCGGCGACAGCGCGGGCAGCGGCGAGGCCAGGGCATCGGCCTCATCGCGGGTGAAGCCCATGCGGTCGGCTTCAATCAGGGAGGGGCGGTTCAGCGGCTCGGCGAATCGCTCGAGCAGGAAGCGCCTGGCCGGGCCGAGGGCCTTCGCGCGGTCGCGTTCGCCCAGCGTGTCGTGGAAGAAGCCGGGCAGGACGTGGCGCTCCTTCACCGGCGTGCCCAGGCGTTCGAAGAATCGGTGCTGAGGTCCGTGGTGCACGACCCAGTCCGCGCCCGAGATCAGCATCTGCGTCGGGATTGTGATGGCGCGCGCATCGGCCACGATGCGATCCGCGGCGGCATAGAGATCGAGCAGGATGTTCACCGCGATCGGCCGGCTAATCAGCGGGTCCGCGCGGTAGGACGCGATGCGCTCGGGGTCATGCGTCAGGTATTGCGGCTTGACGTAGGAGTTGACGAAGAACAGGCCGCGCAGCTTGT
>JAZKFA010000376.1:0-7013 GCA_040386655.1 Pseudomonadota bacterium
AATGGCGTCGTCCATCGGAACGAAGACGACCTCGAGCGGCATGTCGAGCGGCAGGGCCTCGGGCGTTTGCGGGCAGCCCACGATGTTGGTCATCATGCGCGGGCCTTCCTCGAGCTCGACCACGGCAATGGCGTAGGGCGGCGTGAAGCCGGGCACCGGGCGGTGATGGATGACGTAGCTGAGCAGCGTCGCGCGCCCGCTCGCCTCGAACACGCTCACGTTGCGCGTGCCGGTGAAGGGGCTGAAGGGGCGCGGCGGGAAATAGGCGCGGCCGGTGTCGCCGCAGCGTTGCAGCAGCAGCTTGCCGTCCTTCGCGCCGTCCCAGAAATGCCTGGTTTCCGGCGTGGGCATCGGCTTGGGCCGGCCGGGTTCGAGAGTGATATCCATGGCGTGTTTCCTTCCCTTCAATCGATGCGCTTGAGACCGGCCGCGAAGCGCTTCCAGTTGCGCACGTAGCCGGCCGATGATTCCGCGACTTTCGCCATCGTCTCGGCGTCGAGCGTGCGCACCGCCTTGGCCGGCGACCCGATGATGAGCGAATACTCCGGGAAGACCTTGCCCTCGGGCACCAGCGCGTTCGCGCCGACGATCGAATTCGCGCCGATCACTGCGCCGTTCATCACCGTGGAACCCATGCCGATCAGGGAGCCGTCGCCCACTGTGCAGCCATGCACGATGGCGTGGTGGCCGACGGTGACGTTCGCACCGATGGTGCACGGAAAGCCCATGTCGGCGTGCAGCATCGCGCCTTCCTGGATGTTGGTACCGTCGCCCACGGTGATGGGCTCATTGTCGCCCCGCAGCACCGCGCCGAACCAGATGCCGACATTCTCGCCGAGCACGACCTTGCCGATGACATGCGCATCCGGGGCCACCCAGAAATGGCCCTCGCCCGGTGTCTCGGGCGTGGCGCCGTCAAGGCTGTAGAGCGGCATGGTCAATCCTCCCAATTCTTGCGCGCATTGGGCCATGACCGGCGCGCTTGCGCCAGTGGTGGCGACCAGCGCCTGAGATCGGCTTCTCCAAGCGCGCGGAGCGCGCGCGTCACGCGGAAGGCGTGCCTTCGGCACGACACGCGTGAGGGCACAATTCAATCCAAACGGATATTTCCCTCCCGCACGATCGCGCCCCATTTCGCGACCTCGGCTTCAAGGAACGTGCGGAACTCCTCCGGTGAGGAGGCCACCGGCTCGCTGCCTTCGGAGGCCAGGCGGGCGCGGATCTCGTCGCCGGCCAGGGCCTTGCGCATCTCCTCGCCATAGCGAGCAAGGATCGGCGCCGGCAGCCGGGCGGGTGCGACCAGGCCCGTCCAGTTCACGATCTCCACCGGCAGGCCCTGCTCGGTCAGCGTGGGCACGTCCGGGAAGGCCGCGGCGCGCGTGGCCGAGGTGACCGCGATGGCGCGCACGTCACCCGATTCCAGCACGCCTTTCACCGAGAGAGGGTTCGCCGAATAGACGTCGATGCGCCCGGCCAGCAGGTCCGCCACCACGCCGCCGGCGCCGCGATAGGGCACCTGGGTGATGTCGATGCCCGCGCGGCGGTTCAGCACCTCGCCCTGCAAGTGACCGACCGTGCCGTTGCCGGGATGGCCCGCGCTCAACTGCCCCGGCCGCGACCGCGCGAGCGCAATCAGGCCCGCGAGGTCGCGCACCGGCGATGCGCGCGCAACCACAATGATGTTCGGCTGCCGCGCTACAAGCCCGATCGGCGTGAAGTCGCGCAGCGGATCATAGGGCAGGGTGCGATACAGCGCGGGGTTGATCGCGAGGTTCGACGTCTGCCCCAGCGCGATCGTGTAGCCATCCGCCGGCGATTTCGCGACCGCGTCCAGCCCGATGCCACCCCCGGCACCGGGGCGGTTGTCGGCGACGATCGTCCAGCCGGTCGCGGCCGCCATGCGGGTGCCGAGCTCGCGGGCGACCATGTCCGTCCCGCCACCCGGCGGGAAGGGGACGATCAGGCGGATCGGCCGGTCCGGCCAGGCGGCCTGGCCCCGTGCGATGCGGGGTGCGGCAAGGGCCGCGGAGGCGGCGAGGATCAGGCGGCGTTTCATGCGCAGCTCTCCTTCAATGACGGTCACGCGCGGGCGCGCCGAGGATTTCCTCATTGTGCTCGCCGACACGGGGCAGGTCGTGGCGCACGCCCAGCCGGGTATCGCCGAACTGGATCGGCAGGGCGGGCACCTTCACGCTGCGCCCATCCGGCAGGGTGACCGGCAATAGCCCGCCGCCGGCCTGCAGATGCGGGTCCTCGAACAGGTCCCACGGCGTGTTGATGCGGGAGAAGGGCAGGCCGGCCTTCTCGCACATCGCCTCGATGGCGGCGACGGAGTGCTTGCGCAGCAGCTCGCCCACTAGCGGGATCAGGATCTCGCGATGCGCGGCGCGGGTGTTGTTGGTGGCGTAGCGCGGATCATCCAGCGCGGGCTCGCCGAGCGCGCGCGTGAACACCTCCCACTGCCGGTCCGTGACGACGCCCACGAAGATCTGCACGCCGTCGGCGCTGTCGAAAATATCGTAGACGCCCCAGGCGCGGCGGCCGCCCGGCATCGGCGGCGGAGCCACGCCGCTGATCGCCTGCTGCAGCATGTGGGTCGAGACCAGGAAGGCCGAATTCTCGAACAGGCCGGACTGGATATGCTGGCCCTTCCCCGTCGCCTCGCGCTGGCGCAGCGCGGCCAGGATGGCGATGGCGCCGAACATCCCGCCCATCATGTCGTTCACCGAGGCCCCCGCGCGCAGCGGCCGCCCCGGCGGTCCCGTCATGTAGGCCAGGCCCGACTGCATCTGCACCACCTCATCCAGCGCGGTGCGGTTCTCATAGGGCCCGGGCAGGTAGCCCTTGAGCGAGCAGTACACCAGCCGCGGATTCCGCCCCGACAAGGCCGCGTAGCCCAGCCCCTTGGCGTCCAGGCCGCCGGGCCGGAAATTCTCGATGACCACGTCGGCGCCGTCGACGAGGTGCAGCAGCGCATCGAGGTCGGCGGCATCCTCGGTGTCCAGCACCACCGATTTCTTGTTGCGGCCGAATGCCGCGAAGAACCCCGCGCCGGAGGCGGTGAGGTTGCGCGTGCGGTCCCCGCCGGGCGGCTCCACCTTGATCACCTCGGCACCGAGATCGGCCAGCACCAGGCCGCAGGTGGGCCCCATGACCATGTGCGAGAATTCGACGACGCGGATTCCGGCCAGCGGCAGGGGATCGGTCTCGGTCATGCGCAGTCCTCCGGTTGCCATCGTCATAGAGGCAAACCGGCCGGGGATGAATTCCCCCCTCAGGGCATGCGCTCTTCCCGCCGCGCCCGGGGCAGGCTTCAATCGCGCTGGGGAGGGCAGGCAAACAGAGGGGGTGCGCGCGATGCGCGATGTGGATGGACTGATGGTGCCCGAGTTGCTGGTCGTAAAATCCGGCGGCGCCGCGACATTCGGGGAGTGGCAGGCCGCCTTCGCCTCAGTGGCACCGGGGCTCGAGATCGCGCTCTGGGGCGACCCGGCCCTTGACCCCGCCCGCATCACCCATGCCCTCGTCTGGGACCCCGAGCCCGGCGCGCTCGCGAAGCTGCCCTCCCTGCGCGTGATCTTCGGCTCCGGCGCCGGAGTGGACGCCATCATCGCCGACCCCGACCTGCCCGCGCATGTGCCGCTCGTCCGCATGGGCGTGGAGGGCGCCGCGCAGCGCATGGGCGAATACGTCGCCTGGGCGGCGCTGAGCCTGATGCGCGGCACCCGCCGCCTCGCCATCGCGCAGGCGCAATCGCGATGGGACTATTTCGAGCCGGACTTCATCGCGCCCGAGCGCGTGGTCGGCATCATGGGACTGGGCGTGATGGGCACCCGAGCGGCGGCGATGCTGCAGGGCCTCGGCTTCCCCGTCATCGCCTGGTCGCGCACGGAAAAATCCGTCCCCGGCGTGCGCAGCTATGTGGGCGATGCACAGCGCAATACCTTCCTCGCCGCGGCCGATATCCTGGTCGTGCTGCTGCCCGCGACCGAGGCGACGCGCGGCTTGGTCGCGGCACCACTGCTCGCGCAGGCGAAACCTGGCGCCGGGCTGATCCTCGCGGGACGCGGTATGCAGACGGTGATCCCGGACGTCATCGCGGCGCTTGATTCAGGGCAGCTCTCCGGTGCCGTGATCGACGTCTTCGACCCCGAACCGCTGGACGCATCCAGCCCGCTGTGGGCGCACCCCAAGGTGACGGTGACGCCGCACTGCGCGAGCTTGCCGAGCCGGCGCGAACGCGCCGCCTATGTCGCGGACGCCATGGCCCGGCATCGCCGCGGTGAAGGTCTTCCCAACCTCTATGACCCTGCGCGAGGCTACTGAATGACCTTCTCCCTACTCGCGCGCTGCGCCGAGACCGGCGCCTTCGGCGCGGCCGTCACCACATCGGGCATCGCCGTCGGCGCGCGTGTCGCCTTCTGCGCGCCGGGCGTGGGTGGGGTGCTCACGCAGCACCGCACGGACCCGCGCCTGGGCCCGCGTGGGCTGGACCTGCTGCGCTCCGGCTGCAACGCGGAGGAGACGGTCGCCGCCCTGGTCGGCTCGACCCCGCACCACCGCTATCGCCAGCTTGCGGTGATCGACGCCACCGGTGCGACCGCGCATTTCGACGGCGCGCTGGTGAAGCCCGAGCGCGGCGTCGCGCATGGCAAGGACATCGTGGCGATTGGAAACATCCTGGCAAGCAGTACCGTCCCGCAGGCGATGGCGGATGCCTTCCTTGCCAGCGCCGGCGAGCTGCTCGCCGAGCGCCTGCTCCGCGCGCTGGAAGCCGGGGAAGCCGCTGGCGGCGAACACGGCGCCGTCCGCTCCGCGCATCTGCTCGTGGTCGAGAAGGAAGTCTTTGCGCTGGTCGACCTCCGTATCGATTGGGCGGAGGCGCCGCTGCCGGCGCTGCGCGCGCTCTGGGAGGAATACCGCCCGGAGCTGCGCGACTACGTCATGCGCGCCTTGGATCCCGAGAACTGCGTGCCGCAGGTGCCGCGTTGAGCCGCCAGATCGAGTAGTTCAGGCAACCCGCGATCGTCACCCACAGCAGGTAGGGCGCGAGCAGCCACGCGGCGAGAGGGTCGATCGCGTAGAACATCACGATCATCACGACGATCGAGCACCAGAAGACGACCAGCTCCGCCAGGGCGAGACCGATGCGGCGCATGCCGAAGAAGATCGCAGACCAGCCCGCGTTGAGCCCGAGGTGAATGGCATAGACGGTCAGCGCGGGTGACCACCCACCCTCATCCCGCCACACCCGCCAGCCTGCGATTGCGATCAGGCAGAACAAGGTGGTCCACACCACGGGGAACACCCAGTTCGGCGGTGTCCACCAGGGCTTCGCGAGCGCCAGGTACCAGGGGCCCGGCTTGAAGAAGGCCCCTGAGCTGGCGGCCGCGAAGTTGGCCGCGAAGAAGCCCAGCAAGCTGAACCAGGCTGAGCTTTCCATCGCGTCTCTCCGTCAGGGCGTGGAGTTGCGCTGCAGGTAGGCGATCACGTCGGTCACCTGCTGCGGCTGGCGCAGACCGGGGAATGACATGGTGCCCTGCGGCAGGACTTCCTTGGGGTTCGTCAGGTAGCGCGTCAGCGTCGCCTCGTTCCAGGTCAGGCCCGCGGCCGCCTGCTCACGCATGTTCGCGGAATAGCGGAAGCCCTCTCGTGTGCCAGCGGCACGGTTGAACACGCCATTGAGGTTCGGGCCCACGCCGTTGCGGCCGCCGGCGTCGATCGTATGGCAGGCGCGGCACTGGTTGAACACGCGCTGGCCGGCATCCGCATCGCCCTGGGCGAAGGCGCCGGCGGCGGGAAGCATCAAGGCCATTGCGGCAAAGACAGTCGGGATACGCATAGTGATTTTTCTCCTTACGGACGATCCTGTAGCCGCGCTCAAGTTCGGCCCGAAGTGCAACGCGTCAAGGCCGGCGTGGTTCCCCACAGCATGGCGCCCGGTCGTTGCGGCACCGCTCGCGCCGTACCTTGCAGATGTGCCATACGATATTGGCGAAACAATGGGAACCGGCGCTGGTTTCACCCCCTGATGCCGGTGACCAAAGCTTCATCTGTGATTCAGCCCAGGGTCGCCCAGTGCGCGGCGATATCGCGCCGGCGCGCCACCCAGATGCCGCTTCGCTTGGAGACATGCTCCAGGATCGCCTCCAGCCCGCCGATGCGCGCGGGCCGCCCGATGAATCGCAGGTGCAGCCCGATGGACAGCATCTTGGGCGCCGTCGCACCCTCCTTCAGCAGCCGCTCGATCGCGCGGATGCAGTATTCCGAGAAATCCCGCGCCTGGACAAAGCCGCCGCCGGGGCCGAAGCGCATGTCGTTGGTGTCGAAGGCATAGGGCAGGATCACGTGCGGCCGCGGCTCGTGGCGCAGCATGCGCGGGACGTCGTCATCATAGGCGTCGGAATCATAGAGGAAGCCGCCCTCCTCCATCAGCAGCCGCCGCGTGTTGACCGAGGCGGAGGATTTCGTGTGCCAGCCGACCGGCCGCTCGCCGCAGGCCTTCTCGATGGCGGCGACGGTCGCGGCGATCACCGCCCGCTCGCGCGCTTCGTCCATGTTCGCGTGGCTCTCCCACCGCCAGCCATGCGCACTGATCTCATGCCCGCGCCGCGCGGGTTCAGCCGCGAGGCTGGGCGTCGCCGCGATGCAGCGCCCGCAGGAGGAAAAGGTGGCCTTCACGCCATGCGCGTCGAAGGCGTCCATCACGCGCCAGATGCCGACGCGCGCGCCATAGGCGAAGTGGCTTTCCATGCACAGGTCGGGTGCGCCCACCACCTCGCGGTTCACCTCGTACACGGCCTCGTTGCGCTCATCGCCGGAGGCGAGGGACAGCTCCGCCCCTTCCTCGACATTGACCACGAAGGACAGCGCGAGTCGCGCATCGCCCGGCCATTGTGGGAAGGGCGACAGCGCGCGCCCGACCAGGTCGCGCGAGGCCAGCGGCATGCCGCCGGGGAGGAGATCGCTCATGCCACAAAGCCCCTTTTCACAAGCCCAGGCGATCCATGGTG
>JAZKFA010000376.1:7023-8130 GCA_040386655.1 Pseudomonadota bacterium
TTGAGCACCACCGCCTCGTCGAATACGTTGCAAGCGCGATGCCGCCCGGCCTCGCCCATGCGCGCACGCAGTGCCGGGTCCGCCGCCAGCCGCGCCAGGGCCGCCGCCAGCGGCGCATCCTGCGCCGGCGGCACCAGCAAACCGGTCTCCCCGTCCACCACCTGCTCGCGAGGGCCGCGCACATCGGTCGCGACGACCGGCAACCCCGTCAGCATCGCCTCGATGATCGACATCGGCAGCCCCTCAAAATGCGAGGGCAGGGCGAAGACATCCGCGCCCGCCAGCAGCCGAGCCACATCGTGCCGATACCCCAGCCGCTTCAGCCGCAGTCCCAGCACCGACTCCGCGCGGGCGAAATCCGCATCCAGCGATTGTCCGTGATCCGAGGCCAGCCGCTCGCCCACGACCCACAGCGTGGCACCAGGCACCGCCTCCATCGCGCGCAGCAATTCCGGCCAGCCCTTGTGCCGCACCAGCCGCGACACCGCGATGACCACGCAATCGCCCAACCCCGCGCCAAGCTCCGCCCGCACCGCCGCCCGCGCTTCCGCATCCGGCTTGAACGTCGCGTGATCACGCCCATTCAGCACCGCCTCTGCGCCGCGATGAATGCCAAGCCGGCGCGCATCGCCGGCCTCCTCCGCACTCACGGTCAGGAACACGTGCGTGACGCGCCCCGCCAGCCACTCCAGCCCATAGGACAGCCCCCGCCGCCACCACGGCCCCGGCTGGTTGAACAGAAACCCGTGGCACGTGTAAGCCACCCGCGGCACGCCCGCCCGCCACGCCGCCATGCGCGCCAGAAACCCCGAAATCGGCATATGCGCATGCACCAGATCCGGACGCTCCGCCCGGAACAGCGCCAGCAACGCCCGATAAGCGCGCCACTGCGCCACAGGGTTGAGACTGCGCGCCATCGGCGGCGTCTCAACCCGAAACCCCTCCGCCCGCGCGGTGTCCAACAACGGACCCTCCGCACAAACCCCCACCACCTCATGCCCCCGAGCCCGCGCCGCCCGCATCACCGGCAAGACAAAGTGCCGCAACGCGAAGTCGACATTCGTCACCTCGAGGATCTTCACGGGAAGGCCAGGGGGCGCTGCCCCC
>JAZKFA010000377.1:0-7817 GCA_040386655.1 Pseudomonadota bacterium
CGTCGCCTCCTCGAGGTCCAGAAGCAGCCGCGCCACCTCGGCCGGGGACCGGGCGGACTGCGCCTCCGCCAGCCAGCCGGGGCGACGGCCGCGCCAGCGCTGGTCCACGGCTTCCCAGGTGATCGCGGCCTCCAGCTGCATCAGCAGCGCGCTGACTTCGGCAGGGTTAGCGACATTGGCGACCTGCTGCAGCCAGCCGGGCCGGATGCCGCGCCAATCCGGCGAGACGGCCGCCCAGGTCACGGCTTCTTCGAATTGCAGCAGCGCCGCGGCGACCGGCCCCCGCTGCGCATGCGCCGGCAGGCTCAGGGCAAGGAGCAGAGCTGCGGCGACCATGCCGCGGCGAAAGGGATTCACGGGCAACCTCCATGCGACGGGTTGGAACGTTGCTACTCTGGCACGATGCATGGGAGCGGTCACCTGCAGGTTGCCGGGTGGGTGATGCAGCGGTTCCGGCGATCCATACGCTGATGGGCGGCCATTGCGTCGCGCGACACTTTCCTTGCTAGACTCGACGCAAAGGTCAGGGAGGACATCATGAGCCAGACACCGCCGGCTACGCCTTGGCGGCGCCGCGCATTGGTCGCGGCGCTCGGCGCATCCCTGGCGCCGGCCGCGCGCGCCCAGGGCGCCTGGCCGCAGCGGCCGGTGCGTATCCTGGTAGGCTTCCCCGCCGGCGGCACCACGGACCTGCTCGGCCGGATGGCGGCGCAGATCCTGCAGGAGGGGCTGGGCCAGTCCTTCATTGTGGAAAACCGCCCCGGTGCCGGGTCCAACATCGCCGCGCAGGCCGTGCTGCGCAGCCCGGCGGATGGCTACACGCTGCTGCTGGGCTCGCCGGGCACCAACGCCATCAACCCCCATTTGTACAGCAATGCCGGCTACGACCCGCTGATCGATTTCCTCCCAATTGGCCAGATCGCGGAGGTTCCGAACCTCATTGCCGCGCATCCCGGCCTTGGCGTGCGCGACACCGCCGGCCTGATCGCGCTCGCGAAGCAACGCCGGCTTTCCTATGGCGAGACCAGCATTGGCGGCTCGACGCACTTGGCCGCGGAGCTGTTCCGGCTGATGGCCGGGATCGAGGCGACTCACGTCCCCTACCGCGGCAGCGCGCCGATGATGACGGACCTGCTGCCGGGCCGGATCGACTTCGGGACCGACAACCTGCCGACCATCCTGCCGCATGTCCGCTCCGGCGCGCTGGTGGCCATCGGCGTGACGTCCACCGAACGCTGGCCGACGGCACCGGACATCCCGGCGATCGCGGAGACGCTGCCTGGCTATGAGGTCACGGCCTGGTTTGGCCTGGTCGCACCGCGGGGCACGCCGCCGGAGGTTATCGCGCGCGCCAACCAGGCGCTGCGCTCGGGGCTGGAGAAGCCGCAGGCGGCCGCGCGCCTGGCCGAGCTGGGCGCCCGCCCGCTGCCGGGGCCGCCCGAGGTCTACCAGGCGCGCAACGCCGCCGAGTTCATCCGCCTGGGCGACCTGATCCGTCGGGTGGGCATCCGCGCGGAGTGATGCGCCCGCCCGTCGCGTGACGCGATGGCCAGGAGATGGCATGGGTGATGGCCCGAATCCGGGCGACGGAGCGTGGCGTTGAGTTCCAAGGACAGTGTTGCGTCGACGCCTTCCGCCGCACCCCGGCGCAAGCTGCGCGCGCGGGCGAGCGCGCCGGTGCAGCGCCGCTCGGACGGTGAGGCACGGGAGAAGGCCATCGTGGCCGCCGCGATCACCCTGTTCTCGGAAATCGGGTTCGAGGCGACGACGCGCGACCTGGCCGCGCGGCTGGGCGTCACGCAGCCCCTCATCTTCCGCTACTTCCCGACCAAGGAGGCGCTGATCGAGCGTGTCTACCAGGAGGTCTTCGTCGCGAATTGGAAGCCCGAATGGGACGCGATGATCGCCGCCCGCGACCAGCCGTTGAACGCGCGCCTGACGGATTTCTACCAGGATTATGCACGGACGGTGCTGCGGCCGGAGTGGATCCGGCTGTTCATGTTCTCCGGCCTCAAGGGCGTGGGCCTGAACACCCGCATCCTGCGCACGATCCGCGAGCGGATCTTCGCTGTCGTCATCGCTGAAATCCGCCTGGACCGGGGCCTGCCGCCGCCCGGGGACACGCTGCAGGCCGCCCGTGACCTGGAACTGGTCTGGGGCCTGCACGCCGCGATCTTCTATCTCGGTATGCGCCGCTTCGTGTTCGACCTGCCGGTGCCGGACGACCTCGATGCCGCGATCGCGGACAAGGTGACGGCCTTCCTCGATGGCGCGCCGGCCGTCATGGCCGGCTAAGCCCCGCTTATCCTTCCTCTGGGATCGGCCAGGAGACGGCCTTGCCGAGCCGCGCGGAGAGGTCGAGCGCCTTGGTCATCATCAGGCAGCGATGCGCCTCGGCCGCGGTCGCGTGCGGCGTGGCGACGCCGAGCGAGAGCCGGTCGAACCAGTTCAGCGTCTCCTCGCGCATCGGACCCCAGAGCTCGCCGAAGGCCATGTCGCCGGCAGGGTAGCTGCCGAGGAAATCGACCAGCCGCCGCTGGTCCGGCGCATAACCCTCCGCCTGCGGCTCGTCGGTCGCGAGCACGATGTCGCGGTGCGTGTCGTCGATGGTCAGCACGCCCTTGGTGCCGATGACCGAGACGTCGAGGCTGTAGACCGCGCCCGGCCAGGCGACCGGCAACGCCCAGGACATGCCGAGCTGGAACACCGTGCCGTCGGAGAAGCTGATCAGCCCCGAGGTGCCATCGATGCCGCCCACCGCCGGTCCCAGCACCTTGTCGACCGAGCGCGCATAGACCTCGACCGGGGTCTTGCCGTCGAGCATCCACAGCGCGATGTCGAGCGCGTGCGTGCCGGAGACGACCATGGGGGAGACGGTGCTGAGGTCGCCCGCGCGGCGATAGGCATCGAGCGCGACCAGGCGGTTCATCAGCGTGCGCGTGGTCACCATGGTGACGTCGCCCAGCGCGCCTGTGCGGATGCGCTCCTTGGCCGAGATCCAGCGCCGGCGGAAGCGCTGCGTGTAGCCGACCACGGCATCGACGCCGGTGCGCTCGATCTCCGCCAGCACGCGGGCGGAGTCCTCCAGGCGCGTGGCGAGCGGCTTCTCGATCATCAGCGACAGGCCGCGCCCGGCGGCGACCAGCGAAGGCTCCACATGCAGGTGCTCGTCGGTCGCGACGATGACCGCGGTGACCTCGGGGCGGTCGAGCAGGGCGCGCCAGTCGGTGCAGACGAGGTCGGCGCCGCACAGCGCGCCCACTTCTGCGGCGCGATCCTCCCGCACGTCGCAGATGCCGATCCATTCGACCATCGGGTGGCGCCGCGCGAGTGCGGCGCGGAAACGCCCGACGCGACCGGCCCCGATGATCGCGAGTCCGATGCCGCGGCGCGGTGGCTGTCCCGCTTGCGTGGCGCTCATCAGCTGGCCAACTCGATGCCGGTCTCGGCGATCAGGCGGCGCCAGTACTCGACCTCACTGAGCAGCCAGGTGCGCGCATCGTCCGGGGTGGCACTGGGTGCGACGGTGATCATCTGGCGGCGGAAGGAGGCCTGCACGGTCTCGGCGCGGAGCGCCTGGTTGATCGCGGTGTGCAGCGTCGCCATGACCTCCGGCGGCAGGCCGCGAGGGGCGAACATCGCGACCCAGGAGATGCTGCCAATCCCCGGAAAGCCCGCCTGCGCCATGGTCGGCACATCCGGGAATTCGGCCATGCGGTCGTTGGAGGTGACTGCCACGGGCAGCACCGCGCCGCTTTCCAGCACGGGCCGGAGTGCTGCCGGATTCAGGGTGATGAACTGCGCGTCGTTGCGCAGCAGCGCGTTGAGGATCGGCGTCGCACCCTGCGGCATCGGCAGGTGGGTGAGGTCAAGCCCGTTGCGCTTGGCCAGCAACTCCATGTCGAAATGCGCGTAGGTGGCGACGCCCGGCGTAGGGTACTTCACCTCGCCGGGGCGCGTGCGGGCGAAATCCACGGTTTCGCGCAGGGTGCGCGGCCCAAAATCCTTGGTGACCGCGAACAGCGCGGGCAAGTCGGCGAGTCGCGTGATCGCAACCATGTCCTGGAACACGTCGATCGGCAGCCGGCCGCGGAAGGTGAGTGGCGTCAGCACGTTCGTCGTGGTGTTGCCGATCATGATGGTGTGCCCGTCAGGCCGTGCGCGCGCGACGAGTTCCGCCGCGATCAGGCCACCGGCACCGGGGCGGTTCTCGACCACGACGGGCTGCCCCAGCGTCTCGCGCATCTGCTCCGCGACAAGGCGGGAGATGATGTCGCTCGCGCCGCCGGGACCATAGGGGTTGATGATCCGGACAGGGCGGCTGGGATAGCGGTCCTGCGCCGCGGCGATCGAGGGCATGGAGAGTCCGGCGAGGCTCCCGAGCAGAAGGCGGCGCGACGTCATGGCTGGTTTCTCCCTGCCTGTTTTTCCCTGGACGAAGGCGAGCCTCAGTTGCGCGGCGTGACGCCCTTGGGCAGCGGCAGCTTCTGATTGACGCTGTCGAGGAATTCGACGGTGGTGAAGATCAGGTCCGTGTCGCCGACATTCTCGAGGTCATGGACCTTGTTCGCACCCGCGCCATAGGTCGAATGCACGACCTGGCCGGCGGTGACCTCGATCTCCATCACGCGCCCATCCTGCAAGTGCGATCGCGCAAGGCCGGAGGTGACCGCACACCAGAAATAATCGAGCACGTGGCAGTGGAAGGGCAGGCGTTCGCCGGGCCGGACATGCACGCGCCAGACGCGCACGCGATCGGTCTCGGAGAGAAGGTCGGTGCCGACGCAGGGATTGCGCTGGTTGCGCAGGAATTCCTCGCGGATCGGAGCGGGCCAGTCAGCCGGCGCGGCAACCTCGGGAGCCATTGTCTCGGCCATGATGTCCTCCTCGCGCATTTCACCAACGCTTGCCGAACCATAGCGGGTGTCATAGTTTGATCAAGTGATAAAAGTCTCGCCGCATGGCGCGACAGGGAGGCGGCACGTGACACGAGCGAGCAGCGACGGCCGGGCGCGCCCCCGCGCCCTGGTGATCGGCGGATCGATCGGCGGGCTGTTCGCGGCGCGCGCGCTTCGCCTGGCCGGCTGGGACGCGACCATATTCGAGCGCACCGGCGGGCTTGAGGGCCGCGGCACCGGCATCGTCACGCATGAGGCGCTGCTGACCTCGCTGCGCTGGGTCGGGGTGGAGCCGAACGAGACGCTGGGCGTGCCGGTCACGCTGCGCCAGGCCTTCGATGCGGAGGGGCGCGTGATCGGGGAGCGGGCGCATCCGCAGACCGTCACTTCGTGGGAGCGGCTGTTCAACATGCTCCGCACCGGCGTGCCCGAGGCCGACTACCGGGTCTCCCACGACCTAGCCGATATCGAGCTGTTCGAAGGTGGCGTGCGCGCCCGCTTCGCCAATGGCGTCGTCGAGTCCGGCGACCTGCTGGTGGCGGCCGATGGCTTCCGCTCCACCGTGCGCGGCCTGCTGATGCCGGACACGGAGCCCACCTACGCCGGCTATGTCGGCTGGCGTGGGCTGACGGCGGAGGATGCGCTGGCCGATCGCCTGGGGGATGAGTTCCTCACGCGCTTCGGCTTCTATCTCGCGCCCAAGCACCAGATGGTGGGCTACCCCGTCGCGGGTGCCGGCAACGACCTGCGCGCCGGGCACCGCCGCTACAATTTCGTCTGGTACCGCCCTGCCGATCAGGCCGAGCTCGACGCGATGCTGACCGATGCGCAGGGCGTCACGCATGCCTGGTCCATCCCGCCGCCGCTGATCCGCCCCGCCATCATCGACGCCATGCGCGCCGCCGCCGAGAGCGATCTGTGCCCGCAATTCCGCGAGGTGATACGCCAGACGGAGCGCCCCTTCTTCCAGCCGATCTACGACGTCGATTCACGCAGCCTGGTGCGCGGCCGCGCCGTGCTGGTGGGCGATGCGGCCTTCGTCGCGCGCCCGCATGTGGGCGCCGGCGTCACCAAGGCGGCCGACGACATCATCGCGCTCGCGCGCGCGCTCGGCGATGGCAGCGACATTGCGGCCGGGCTCGCGGCGTATGAGAGGGAGCGGCTGGCGCAGGGCGCCCGGATCGTCGCCTGGGGGCGCCGGCTTGGTGGCTATCTCGCGCCGGAGCTCGCCGCCATCGCGGCACCCGGCGAGGTCTTCGCGGAGCCCACGGCGGCCGCCTTCATGAAGGACAGCGCGTCGCTGGAGTTCCTGCACGCCTGACCACTTCGCCGCACGGCAACTGAACATTCTGGAAGGCTAGGACGATGAAGCAGGTCACCATCGGGATCATCGGCGTGGGTTGGGTCGGCGGCATCCGCGCCAACGCACTGGGCGACCATCCGCAGACCCGCGCGCTGCATGTGTGCGACATCCGCCCCGACCGCCTGGCCGAGGTCGCGCGCCAGACCAAGGCCGCCGGCGCGGTGGATGACTACCGCCGCCTGCTCGACAACCCAGAGATCGAGATGATCTACGTCTGCACGACGCCGGAGAGCACGCATTTCCCGATCACCCGAGACGCGCTTCTCGCGGGGAAGCACGTGATGGTGGAAAAGCCGCTCGCGCAGACCACGGCCGAGGCGGATGAGCTGATCGCCATCGCGCGCGCGCGCGGACTCAAGCTGTCGGTCGGGTACTCGCAGCGCTTTAATCCGCGCTTCGCCTATGTTCGCAAGGCCATCCAGGAAGGGATGATCGGCGACCCCGTGACGTGCCTGGTCAGCCGCAACGTGACGCGCGAGCTGGGCAGCAAGGTGACCGGCCGCACAAAGCTATCGCCGGCTGCGATGGAGGCGACGCACGACATCGACTTCCTGATGTGGTGCCTCGCGCCGCGCAAGCCGATCCGCGTCTTCTCCCAGGCGTCGGGGAAGTTCATGAAGCGGACGAGCGAGACACTCGACCACCAGTGGGTGATGATCACCATGGATGACGGCACCACGGTGAACGTGGGCGCGGGGTGGATCCTGCCGCTGGGCTACCCGAACTACTCGCACACCTGGATCGAGATCATCGGGACGGAGGGCTCGCTCACCGTCGATGACAGCCACAAGGAAGTGGCGCTGAACACGGTGGCGCACGGCATCCGCTACCCGCTGTCGTCGATGCCGGGGGAGGCGGTGGACCATGTCTATGCTGGCCCGATGTCGGCGGAGACCCTGCACTTCCTCGACGCGGTCGCGCGTGATCGTGGCGTGCTGGTGAAGGCCGAAGAGGCCCGCGCGGTGATGGACATCTACAACGCCGCGGATACCTCGGCCGAGCGGCATGAGGCGGTGGCGCTGCCGCGCAACGCGTGAGCCGCCGGCGTCGCGCTTGACTCGCTTGAAGAATGGCACGGGCTGCGTCTAGGCTGACCCTTCAGAAAAAAAGCCCTGGGGGACCGCCTGATGAAACGTCGAAGCTTCATGGCCGCGACGGCCGCAACGACCCTGCTCGCGGCTCCGCGGGGGCCGGCATTGGCCCAGGCCGCCGGCCTGACGCCACTGTTCAACGGCCGCGACCTTACCGGCTGGGATCTCGTCGGCAACGCCAACTGGCGCGTCGAGGAGGGCGCCATGGTTTCCGATCGCGGCAATGGCTTCCTGGTGACGCCGCGGGACTACCGCGACTTCCATCTCCGCGTCGAATTCTACTACGAGGCCAGCACAAACAGCGGCATCTTCATTCGCTGCACGAACCCCACGACGATTTCGACCGCCAACGCGTACGAAGTGAACATCTGGGACGAGCGGCCGGAGCCGCGCTACGGCACCGGCGCGATCGTGGACCTCGCCGCCGTGGACCCGATGCCACGCGCGCCTGGGCGGTGGAGCGTG
>JAZKFA010000377.1:7827-19069 GCA_040386655.1 Pseudomonadota bacterium
CGTGTACGAGATCACCGCCGCGGGCGATGCGTTCACCGTCGTGCTGAACGGTCAGAAGACCGCGGACGGGGTGCGCGATTCCAAGTTCGCCAATGGGCGGATTGCGTTGCAGCATGGTCCAGGCGTTCCGGGGCCGGGCGGTGCGGTGAACGACCGCGGCGTGATCCGCTTCCGCAAGGTGGAAATCCGCGCAAGCTGAGCGGCTCGCACCACAGGCTGAAGGGCGGCCCTGGGGCCGTCCTTCAGTGGCGAAGGATGCGGGCGCAGAACTCGCGCAGGCGGTCGGATTTCGGGGCGTCCAGGATCTGCGTTGGCGTCCCGACCTCCACCACGCGACCGTGGTCCATGAAGACCACCATGGACGCGACCTCTCGGATGAATGCCATCTCGTGGCTGACGATCAACATGGTCATGCCATCGGCCTGCAGTGCGCGGATGGTGTCCAGCACCTCGCCCACTAGCTCGGGGTCCAGCGCGGCGGTAACCTCGTCCAGAAGCAGGATCTCGGGCTTCAGCGCGAGGGCGCGGGCGATGGCGACGCGCTGCTGCTGACCGCCGGACAACTCGTCTGGGTAGGCGTCGAACTTGGCGGCCAGGCCCACGCGGGCGAGCAACGCGCGTCCCTCGGTCTCCACCTCCGAGGCCGGGCGTTTCTTCACCAGCCGCGGTGCGACGGTGACATTGCGCAGCGCCGTCATGTTCTGGAACAGGTTGTATTGCTGGAAGACGATGGCGAAGCGGTCCCGCGCGGCACGCATCGAGGCGCGGCTGGAATAGTCGACCTCCGTCCCACCCAGGCGCACCGTGCCGGCTCGTGGCTTGAGCAGGCCCACCAGCGTCCGCAACACCGTCGACTTGCCTGAGCCTGATGGGCCGATCAGCCCCACCACCGCACCGCGCGGGATGGAGAGCGACACGCCGCTCAGCACATCCGTCTTGCCGCCATAGGAGGCGGTGAGGCCCTCGATCGACAGGAAATCCATGGCCGATGGTCGATGCGCGCCGCCGACGCGTCAAGCGCGCGCAACGGTGAGAGACTGGCGGCCGGCGCCTCGATTGCTATGGTCGGGGGCATGTCGCTCCGCAGCACAGGATTTACACGCAACCCGCCCATCGCCATCACTGCCTTCGGGCGCGAGGTTGCCGCGCATCCCGGTGAGTCTCTCGCGGCCGCGCTGGTCGCGGCGGAGGTGCGGGAATTTGTCGCCGTCTGCCACATGGGCGTCTGCCAGCAATGCCTGGTGCGCGTCGATGGCCGCCTGGTCCAGGCGTGCTTGACGCCCGTCGCGGCCGGGATGGTCGTGACATGATGCATGACATCGCGATCCTCGGTGGCGGCCCGGCGGGGATGGCAGCGGCGACCGAGGCCGCGCGCGGCGGTGCCCGCACCGTGCTGCTGGAGGAAAGTCTGGCGCCCGGTGGGCAGGTCTACCGCAAGCCGGTCTTCGACGGCCCTGACGATGCCAACCGGCGCGCGGGCGATGCGCTGCGCGCCGCACTGGCGGAGAGTGGGGCGGAGGTGATCACCGGTGCGCGCGTCTGGGGCCTTGGCGGCGGGCCACTGGTGGCACAGGGCCACGCGCCGTTCGTGGTCTCCGCACTCGGTGCCGAGGTCTCGGCGCGGGCGCTGATCCTCGCGACCGGCACGCATGAGCGGATCATCCCGTTTCCCGGCTGGACGCTGCCAGGCGTGCTGGGCCTGGCGGCGGCGACGATTCTGCTCAAGGCGCAGGGCGTGCTGCCGGGGCGCCGCGTCGTGGTCGCGGGGCAGGGGCCGCTGCTCTACGCGGTCGCGGCAAAGATCATCGCTGGTGGCGGGACGGTCGTGGCCATCGTGGATGCCGCGAGCACTGGCGAATGGGCCCGCGCGCTCGCAGGGCTTGCCGCGCGGCCGGATGTGCTGGCGCGCGGCCTCGCGTGGCGCGCGCGCATCCTGGCCGCCCGTGTGCCGGTGTTCTCCCGCGCAAGCGTCACGGAGGCGTTGGGCGAGGGGCGGATCAATGCCGTGCGCATCGACGGACGCATCATCGAGGCCGACGCGCTGTGCATCGGCCATGGGCTGGTCCCGGCGACGGAGGCGAGCCGGACCTATCGCGCAGCGCATGTCCATGATCCCACACTCGGCGGCTGGGTGCCGGTGCTGGATGCGGAGAGGCGGACATCCGTGCCCGGTCTTTATTCGGCGGGCGACGGTTCCGGGCTTCGCGGCGCCGCAGCGGCGCCATTCTCCGGCCAGCTCGCCGCGCGCGCGGCGCTGCGCGACCTCGGCAGGGTCCCCGCCGGCCCTGACCCGGCCGCCTTCGCACGTGCGGCCCGTGCCGGCGCCGCCATGGCGGGCATGATGGCGCTGCGCCCCGCTTTGGTCGCGGCCATCCCGCCGGACACGGAGGTCTGCCGCTGCGAAGGCGTGACTCGTGCCGCCATCGAGGACGCCGCCGATGCGGGCGCGGGCACGATGAACCAGCTCAAGCATTTCACCCGCTGCGGCATGGGCCCGTGCCAGGGGCGCATGTGCGGCGAGGCGGCCTCCGCCCTGCTGGCTGCGCGGCGCGGTGTGCCCGTTGCGGCGGTTGGGTTCGCGACGGGCCGCACGCCGCTGCGCCCGGTGTCGATGGACACGATCATCGGCGACTTCGCCTATGCCGATATCCCCGTGCCCGCGCCGGCCCCGCTGTGACCTACGATTGCGCGGTCATCGGCGCGGGGGTGATGGGCTGCACCACGGCGCTGTTCCTCGCCCGCGGGGGAATGAAGGTGGTGCTGCTGGACCGTGGCGAGATCTGCCGCGAGGCCTCGGGCGTCAATGCCGGCACGTTGACCATGCAGATGACGCGCGCGGCGTTGGTGCCCTACGCACTGCGTGCGCACGAGAGGTGGATGCGCATGCCCGAATGGTGCGACGGCGGCGATGTGCTGGCGACCGCCTGCCCGGGCTTGTCGGTCGCCTTCACCCCGCACGAGGCGGCGATGCTGGAGGAACGCGCCGTCGCGCGCCGTGCGGCCGGTGCGCCGATCGAGCTGATCTCCGGCGCGGCAGCGCAGGCGATCGAACCCGGCCTCGCCGATGGCGTGCTGCTCGCCGGGCATTGCCCGATGGATGGATTCACCAGCGCCTACCTGACCGGCCGCGCCTACCGCCCCGCGCTGCTGAACGCGGGCGTGACGCTGATGGAGAACACGCCGGTGCGCGGCATCGCCGAGCGCTTCGAGCTGAATACGGCGGCGGGCCCGGTTTCCACGAAACGCCTGGTGCTGGCGGGCGGTGTGTGGCTGCAGGACATGGCGGCCTGGCTGGGCGTCTCGCTGCCCATCAAGGTCCTGGTCAACCAGCTGGTGGTGACGGAGCGCATGACGCCGGTGATGCGCACGGTGCTTGGCGTGGCGTCGGGGCTGCTCAGCCTGAAGCAATATGCCAATGGCAGCGTGTTGATCGGTGGCGGCTGGCAGGGCATCGGCGACCGCGCGCGGGGCGGGATCGCGGTGAACCCCGAGGCGTTCCTGGGCAATATCCGCCTGGCCGCGCACACCGTCCCCGCACTGCGCGACGCACGCGTGCTGCGCGCCTGGCTGGGGCTGGAGGCGGAGACGGCCGATGCGCTGCCGGTGATCGGCCCGCTCGATGGCGTGGACGATTCCTGGACCATCGGCTCCGTGCATTCTGGCTATACCAGCGGCCCCTTCATGGGGAAGATCCTGGCCCAGGCGATCCTCGGCCAGGCGCCGGAGCTGCCGCTATTTCCGATGAAGCGGCTGAGCGTTCGCACAGCGGCGCCGGGCCCGGACGCGCACGACAGTCAGAGGGCTCTGCAATGAAGTTCGGCGGCATTTATCCCTCGACGGTGCTGCCGATGCGCGCCGATTTCGCGCCCAACTGGGACGCCTACGCCGCGCATACCGCGCATTGCGTGCTGCGGCCGGGCATCGCCGGCGCACTCATCAACGGCCATGCCGGGGAGAACTACGTCATCTCCCGCGCCGAAAAGCGCCGGGCGGTGGAGGTCACGGCCGCGACCATCGGCGACACTCGCCTGATCGTCGCCGGCGTAAATGCCGAGAGCAGCGCGGAGGCCGCGGCCGAGGC
The DNA here is from genome assembly GCA_040386655.1 of Pseudomonadota bacterium. Taxonomy (GTDB): domain Bacteria; phylum Pseudomonadota; class Alphaproteobacteria; order Acetobacterales; family Acetobacteraceae; genus Plastoroseomonas. The sequence continues at coordinate 11,909 of JAZKFA010000377.1, forward strand.
GCAGGATGCGCGCGTGGCCGGCGCCCACGCCATCATGGTGTTCCTGCCCAACAGCTTTGCGCTGGCCCACACCACCGCCATGTCGCTGCTGCATCACCAGGCCATCGCGGATGCCGTGCCGGACATGCCGATCTTCCTGTTCCAGGCGCATCACGCCGCCGGCCGCATGGGCTTCACGCCCGAGACGCTGGCGGCACTGCTGGAGATCCCCGCCGTCGTCGGCATCAAGGAAGGCGGGTGGGAGGTGGATGGCTACGACGCGCTGCGCCGCATGACCAGGCGCCTGCGACCGGACGTCGCGGTCTGCGCGAGCGGCGACGAGCATCTGCTGGCCTGCATGGTCCATGGCAGCGATGGCAGCCTGGTCTCGTTGGCCGACATCATGCCCGACGAGATAATCGCACTCGACGCCGCCGTGCGCGCCAACGACCTGCTCGCCGCGCGTGCCCTGCATGAGATGCTCGAACCGCTGGCCGAGGCGATCTACGGCGCGCCGCCCGGCGGCCGCGCGACGGCACGCATAAAATGGTGCCTGCGCGAGCTGGGCATCATCCCCGAGGCGCATGTGCGCCCGCCGCAGCCACCGGTGGATGCGGCCGATGCCGCGGCACTCCGCGCCGCACTCACGGCGTCAGGACTATAGGCCGCGCGGTCAGCCGGCGCCCCGCCGCGCGCGCGAGCGAGGCGAGCAGCCAGGAAATCAGGAAGTACATCACCAGCGCGGTGCCGTAGGTCAGGATCGCGGAGAAGCCGCGCTGCGTCAGCATCTTCGCGGCAAACGTCAGCTCGATGAAGCCGATTTGGGAGACGAGCGACGTCTCCTTCACCATGCTCAGCACATGCACGATCGAGGGCGGCAGGATCACCCGCCAGGATTGCGGCAGTACGATGCGGAACAACGCGGCCAGCGGCGCGAGGTTCATCGTGAGTGCGGCTTCCCATTGCTGCGGCCGCACGCTGTCGAGCCCCGCGCGGATGTTCTCGGCAGCGAGCGCGCTCATGCGGATTGCCACCGCGGCGACGGCGATGGCCCAGAGCGGCGCTTCCAGCCGCAGCGCCTGGGTAAGGAAGAAGACCAGCAGCAGCAGGACCAGGAAGGGGATGCGGCGGAACGCCTCCACCCACAGGATGGCGGCCGCGCGCACGGGCGATAGCGGCATCACCTGCGGCAGCCGCAGCACGGCGAGCACGAAGCCCAGCGCGTAGCCGATCCCGCATCCCACCACAGAGGCGATCAGGGTATTCCCCACCGCCTGCGCGAGGAACAGCATGTTCCAGTAGGTGAAAAAGCGCGGCGCCTCGGCCACGATGATGTCCCAGGCTGACATCAGAAGACCCTCGCACGGATGCGGAACATCCACCGCCCCAGGCCCCACAGCAGAAATGATGCGATGATGGTCAGCGCGATGTAGATTAGCGCCGCAAGCGAGAAGATCTCGACGGAGCGGAAGGAGATGGCGTTGGCGTTGAGTGCTCGCGCGGTCAGCTCCTCCACGCCAAAGATGGCGGCCATCGAGGTACCGAGCGTCATGATGATGTAGTGGTTCGATAGCGACGGATACAGCGTGCGCACCACATGCGGCGCGATCACGTGCCAGACCGTCTGCACGCGGGAGAAGCCGATCGTCTCAGCGGCATCGAGTTCCGCGCGGGGGACGGATTCGAAGCCGGCGCGCTCGATCTCGGTCAGGTAGGCGCCGGCGTTGAGCGTCATGCCGATGAGCACGGCCGCGATGGGCGGCAGGATCACGCCGAATTCCGGCAGCGCGAAGAACAGAAAGAAAATCTGCACCAGCTGCGGCGTATAGGTGAAGAAGCGGACGTAGCCGAGCACCGGCAGCCGCGCCCACCAGGGTGCGGAGGTCAGGATCGCGGCCCCGACGAGGCCGATCAGCAGGCCGCCCGCGAAGGCGAGCGCCGCGATCCAGAGCGAAAGCCCCGCACCCCACAGGAAGTCGGGCAGGTAGTGCAGCACCTGCCCGTATTGCAGCGACACGTCAGAACATCGGGTTGAAGGGGATCGGCGTGCGCATCGGCGCGCCGAACCACTTCTCCCACGCCGTGTTCACGAAGCCGGCGCGATGCATCTCGAACAGCACGAGGTTCAGCAGGTCGCGCAGCGCGAAATTGCCCTTCTGCACGCCGATGCCGACCCAGGTGCTCGCGATCACCTCGTCGAGGATCTTCCACGGCACGCCGGCCACGTTGCGCATGGGGATGACGACGCTTTCCAGCACGTCGACCATGGCGTCCGCCCGCCCCTGCTGTATCGCGCGGAAGGTGTCGGGGTAGTTGTCCAGCAGCGTGACCGTCGCCCGCGGTGCATTGGCCGCGATCCAGGGAATGCCGACGGTGCCGCGCACCTGCACCAGGCGCACCGCGGGGTCGTTGAGGTCGGCCAGGCGCGCGATGGGACGCGCGGTGCCCGTCTCCTTCGTCAGCACCACCACGGACTGCGTGTGCAGCGGCTGTGTGTAGTCGATGACCAGTGCGCGCTCGATGGTGCGGGTGATGGAGCCGAGGACGATGTCGATGCGGTCGGACTGCAGGAAGGGAATGCGGTCGGGGCTGCCGACCTGCACGATCTCCAACTCGACGTTCATCCGCCGGGCGATCTCGCGCGCGATGTCGGCGTCGAAGCCGTCGATCTGATTGCGCTCGTTGAAGACGCCGAAGGGCACCAGCGTGGGGTTGATGCCGGCACGGAGGCGCCGGGTCGAGAGCACCTGGTCCAGTGGCCGGGCCATGGCCGCGGGCACCAGCCCGGCCGCAGCGAAGCCCGCGGCCAGGGTGAGGAGGGAACGGCGGTCGGTCATGGGTCTCTCCGGAGGGACGAATTCGTCGCGAGGCTGTTACAGCTGCGTGCCGCCCGCAAGGGGTGGCTAGAGATCAAGGCGCGTCGCTGTGTCGGAGAACAGGAAAGCGGCGAGGCGGGCATCTGCGCCGGGTGCGGCGAATAGCAGCGCGCCGACGGGCATGCCGCTATCCCCGGCCACGCCCGCGCGCAGCGTCGCCGTGGGGCCGCCGAGCGCTGTCGTGGGGATGACGAAGGACGGATCGCCGGTGGTGCCGTCGGCGGGCGCGACGTCCGGCGCGGCCGGCATCAGCAGCAGGTCGCCGGGTGCGAAGGCGGCCCAGAAGTCGCGGCGGAAGGCGGCGAGCTGGCGCAGCGCGGCGTTGTACTCGGCCTCCGGCATCGCGAGACCACGCTCGATATCGGCGCCCAGGCGCCGCGAGATCCTGTCGCGCGGCAGGCGGGCATGGGTGCGTGCCAGCTCGGCCACAAGCACGACGCGATGGCAGGCGAGGATGGCGTCGAGGGGCACGGGCGAGGCGGCGCGCTCGACCGCTAGCCCTGCCGCCTCCAGGCTGGCGGCCAGGGCCGCGACGCGCGCGGCGGTTCCGGGCTGCGTCATCCGCGCGATCATCGCGTCATCGAGCACGCGGATCCGCACCGGCGCCGCGACGGCGCGCCCCAGTCCGAGATGGTCCGCGGCGAAGCCGGCCGCCAGATAAGCCGCGTCCTGCGCGCTCGCCCCGAAGGCACCCACCGTGTCGAAGCTTGGCGCGAAGGGAACGATTCCAGCGCCGCCGATCGCGAGAGTCGAGGGCTTGAACGCACCCGTGCCGGTATAGGCGGCCGGCCGGTTGACGCTGCCCGCGGTCTGCGTGCCGAGCGCCAGCGGCACGGTGCCGGACGCAATCGCCGCCCCCGACCCTGCCGAGGACCCGCCCGGCGTGCGCGCCAGGTCCCAGGGGTTGCGCGTCGGCGGTGCGGGCTCGAAGAAGGCGTATTCCGTCGTGTGGACCTTGCCTAGGATGATCGCACCCGCCGCGCGCAGATGGGCCACCACGGTTGCGTCCGCCGTCGCCGGTGCAATCCCGTCGCGGGATGCGCTATAGGCGCGCGTGGGCAGGCCGCGCACGTCGATCACGTCCTTCACCGCGACGGGGATGCCGTGCAGGGGGCCGCGCTTGTCGCGCTCGGCGTCAAGGACACGCGCCTGGGCCATCGCTTCGTCCGACAGCACGTGGAGCCAGGCCTGTACCGCGCCATCCACCTCCGCGATGCGGTCGAGGCAGCGGTGCACCAGAGCCTCGGCGGTGAGTTCCCCGCGCGCCATCGCCGCGCTCAAGTCGCGGATGCGGCCGGGGTCGCTGACCAGCTCGCTCATGCGCGGAGTTCCGCTCGGCGCGCTTCCGTCGCGGCGATGTCCACGGCGAGGGATTCATCCTCGATCGCGCCGGTGAAGATCACGCCGTAGACGGCCGCCGCCTTGTCCCGGCTCTCCCACCCCTCCAGAACGTCGTGCAGCACGCGCGCGGTGCTGCGCTCGAGCGGGCTGCCATAGCCGCCGCCTGCGCTGTCGCGCCCTCGCAGCGCCTGGCCCTTCTCCAGCGTCACCTGCACCACGTTGGGCAGACGCGCGGCATCGCCATTCGCCCCCACCAGCCAGGTCTTGCCCGCGGTGCCGTCGTGGCCGCCGACCACGCCACGCGGCGGCGCGTGCTGGCCATCGCAGGAGATCACCGCGGTGACGGCATTGCCGGTGGCGGCGAGCTCGATCTGCTGGGCGGGCGCGCCGCGCTGGCGCCCGGCGCCGGAGCTGTCTGGCACGATCTCCAGGCTGTTGACGCGGATCGGGTGCTTGAGCTCATCCACCTCCACGCTGTCGCGGTACATCAGGCCCGCGATCACCGGGATGGCGTAGTTCACCCAGCCATCCGCGACCGGCGAGGCGGGCCCGCCATTGGTGGACAGCATCATGCGGTTCACGAAGGGCGCGTCGCGGCGACGGTGATCCTTGCCCGAGATGACCGCCATGCCCGCACCAAGCCCGGTGCCGCCCTCGGCCAGGCCATGTCCGTCGCCGAGTTGCGCGAAGGCGGATTGGGTGATGTTGACCAGCCGCTCGGACACGTTGGTCGTGCCCATGGAGCAGGAGTGCGGGAATTTCGGTGCTGCGACGACGCTCTCCTCCGCATAGGTGAAGCGCAGGCGGCGGAAGCTGCCGGCGTTGCGCGGCAGGTCCTTGTCGAGCGCGTTGAAGATCGCCCCCACGACAGCCGAGGTCGCGGCCCCCAGCGAGGTGTTCAGCCCGACATCAACGCAGGGCGGGTTATCGGACAGGTCCACATGGATCATCGCCTCGTCGGGGTCGATCTCGATCTTTACGGTGAGTTCCAGCCCACCCGGGAGGATGCCCTCCAGCGGGTCCGACTTGCCCTTGTTCACCAGCTTCGCGCGTGGGAGGCGGCGAATGTTGTCGAGCATCCGGCGTTCCGAATAGTCGAACCAGTCGGCGGTGAAGCGCTTGACGGTGGCGACGCCGTACTTCGCACAGAATTCCTCCAGCCGCCGCTCGGCGACGCGCGCGCTGCCGAGCCCCGCGAGGTAGTCGCCATACCATTGGTCCGGCACGCGGATGCGCGCACGGCACATGCGGACAATCTCCTCGATGTTGCGGAAATCGCGCTGGATGCGCACGCCGGGGAAGACCAGCGCGCCCTCGTGGTAGACGTCGCGCGCCATGACGAAGTAGCTCGACGGGATCGAATTGCCGATGTCGGCCATGTGGCATTTGGCGACCCCGGTGAAGAGGTGTTCGCCTTCGTAGAAGACCGGCACCATGAAGGTGTGGTCGGCCGGGTGGGTGTTGCCGCCATAGGGGTCGTTGTCGAGATAGGCATCGCCGCGCCTGAGGTCGCCCGCATGGTAGCGGCGCATGTTCGCGGTCTGGATGTGGCAGCCGAAGATATGCACCGGCAGACCCTCCGCCGGGGCGAGCAGCTGGTCGTCGCCGGTGACCAGGCAGCAGGAGAAATCGCGCGCGGAGGAAATTACCGCCGAACGCGCCGCGCGCAGCAGCGTGTTGGTCATCTCGCGCACGATGCCGTCGAGCCGGTTGGCCATGACGGAGAGCAGGACGGGGTCCAGGGTCGTCATCGTCAGCCCCTCACGCGCAATGCAGGATGTAGTTGCCGGCCGCCGACAGCGTGGCGGACAGGCCGGGGTAGACGACGATGGTGGTCGTGGGTTCCGCGATGATGGCGGGCCCCGCGATGGCAGCGCCGGGGTGCAGCCGGTCGCCCCGGTAGATCGGCACCGGCGCGCGACCGGTCTCGGTGAAGTAGCATGGGCGGTGCGTGTCGGGCGTGGGGGTGTGCGACGTGGCGGCCTCGGCGGGCGGCGGCGGTGGGGCAAACAGGCTGATCGACATGCGGCCCTTCCAGTTCACGAACTCGACGGGGCTACCTTCGTCGCGTACGGCGTAGACGCGCTCATGCGCCTGGTGAAAGGCCTCCGCGAGGGCGGCGACATCGGCCGTGCCTGAAATGCGCGGCTGCGGCAGGCGGGTGTCGAGTTCCCAGACCTGAGCGCGGTAGCGCGCTTCCACGACGAGTTCGATCTTCGCCTCCGCATTCTCCGCGCCCGAGAGGCCGCGGCGGAAATCGGCAAGCTCGTCCTCGATCTCGGACAGCGCGCGGTTCACGCCCTCGATGTCGAAGCCGGTGGTGTCGGAGAAGCGGCTGCGCGTCGCCTCGAAGACGATGGCGCTGTGCTGCATCCCGCAGGCCGAAAGCGCGGAGGCGAGGCGCGGGAGGATCACCGTTGCGCAGCCGAGTTCACGGGCGATGGGCATGATGTTGAAGCCCGCAGCGCCACCGCCGGCGACGATGACGCTCTCGCGCGGGTTCAGGCCTTCATTGACCGTGATCTCGCCGATGGCCTTGATCATCAGCTCGTTCGCGATGGTCATGATGGCGGCCGCGGTCTCGTCCGGCGTGCGCCCGATCTCGCCGGCCAGGCGCGTGATGACGCGGGCGGCGGCGGCCGGGTCGAGTGAGAGGCGCCCGCCATTGAAGAAGGCGGGGTCGATGTAGCCCAGGTACAGCGCCGCGTCGGAGACGGTGGGCTGGTCTCCGCCGCGCCCGTAGCAGGCCGGCCCCGGGTTCGATCCTGCCGATTGTGGACCGACGCGCAGCAGGCCCCCGGCATCGAGCCAGGCGATGGAACCGCCGCCGGCACCGATGGAGCGCACATCGACGGTGGAGGTCCCGATGATGTCGCCAAGCCAGCGCTGCCCGAGCCAGGAATCGCGCGTGTAGACGAGCCCGCCATCGCGCACGAGGGCGACGTCGAAGGTGGTCCCACCGGTG
>JAZKFA010000377.1:19079-26824 GCA_040386655.1 Pseudomonadota bacterium
CCAGGGCCCGCGCCGCCGCCTGGATCAGCGGCGCGACCTCGCAGGCGGCGCGGCCAGCAACCGGTGCCATGGCGGGCCCGGATTTCAGCGTGTGGATCGGGCGCGCGATCAGCTCCTCCACCGCTTGGCAGCCTCCGGCTGAGGTGCTGACCAGCAGGTCGCCTGAAAACCCCGCCGCGCGGAGGTCATCGGCCATGTCGCGCAGATGCGCCTGCATCAGCGGCTTGAGCGAGGCGTCGATGGCGGTGGCCGAAGCGCGGCGATACTCGCGCAGGATGGGGACCAGCTGATGCGACAGGGTGAAGGGCACGCCCGGCATCAACTCCGTGAGCAACGCGCCGAGGCGCAGCTCATGCGCGGGGTCGGCGATGGACCAGAGCAGGGAGACGGCGACGGCTTCGATCTTGCGCGCCTTCAGCGTCGCGATCGTCTCGCGCGCCTGAGCCTCATCGAAGGGGATGATCACCTCGCCCTCGGCGCTGATGCGCTCGGTAATCTCGAAGGAGAGGCGGCGGGGGATGTAGGGGTCCGGGTAGTCGTAGCTGTAATCGTGCGGGCCGTGCTTGCCGCCTTCCTTGAAGGTCAGCGTGTCGCGGAAGCCGCGCGTGGTTAGGAAGGCGGTGCGCGCGGTGCGCTTGGTCACCACCGCGTTGGTCGCACGCGTGGTGCCGTAGATCAGGATGCTCGTCTCCGCGAGCAGCCCCTGCACGGACAGGCCGAGATCGCCTGCCACGACGGCGAGCGCGCCGGCCATGCCTTCGAAAATGCGCTCCGGCGTGGTGAGCGACTTGCCAATGTGCAGCCGGCCCGCAGGGTCGAGGACGACCATGTCGGTGAAGGTTCCGCCGGTATCGACGGCGATGCGATACGTCATGGCAGCGCTCCGGGCCTCGTATTCGCGTGTCGCATCAGTGTGGCCCCTCAGCAAGTTGGCGCATGCTATTCCGCCGCCATGGGCAAACGCGCGGCCTGGATGGCGCTCCAGATGCGCGCGGGCGTTGCGGGCATGTCGATATGCGTGATGCCGAAGGGGGCGAGCGCATCGACCACCGCATTGATGATCGCGGCCGGCGCGCCGATCGCGCCGACCTCGCCGCAGCCCTTCACGCCCATCGGCGTGTCGGTGGAGGGCACCGGGTGGGTGCGCATGTCGAAGCTCGGCAGGTTGTCGGCGCGCGGCATGCAGTAGTCCTGGAAGGAGCCGGTGAGCATCTGCCCTGTCGCCGGGTCGTAGACGCAGTGTTCCAGCAGCGCCTGCCCGATGCCCTGGGTGACGCCGCCATGCAGCTGGCCCTCCACGATCATCGGGTTGATGACCGTGCCGACATCGTCGACGCCGATGTAGTTCACGAGCGTGACCGCCCCGGTGTCGGGGTCGATCTCCACCTCGGCCACATGCGCGCCGCCGGGGAAGGAGAAGTTCACGGGGTCGTGGAAGGCCTGCTCCTCCAGCCCCGGGTCCAGCGTTTCCAGAGGGTAGTTGTGCGGGACGTATGCGGTGAGCGCGACTTCCGCGAAGCTGGTGCCGCGATCGGTGCCGGCGACCGTGAAGCGGCCCTCGGTGAATTCGATGTCGGCCTCCGCGGCCTCCAGCATGTGTGCGGCGATCTTGCGGCCCTTCGCGATCACGCGGTCGGCGGCCTTGGCGAGTGCGGCGCCACCGACGACGAGCGAACGGGAGCCATAGGTGCCCATGCCGAACTGCACGCGGTCGGTATCGCCGAAGACGATGTCGATATCCTCGAAGCGCACCCCCAGCTTTTCGGCGACGATCTGGGCAAAGGTCGTCTCATGCCCCTGGCCGTGGCTGTGCGTGCCGATCAGCACGGTGACATGGCCGGTCGGGTGCACGCGCACGGTCGCACTCTCATACAGCCCACCGCGGGCGCCGAGCTGACCCGCAATGCGCGAAGGGGCCAGCCCGCAAGCCTCGATATAGGTGGAAAGCCCGATGCCGCGCAGCTTGCCCTGCTGCTCCGCGATGGCCTGGCGCGCGGGGAAGCCGGCATGGTCGGCCAGCACCAGGGCGCGATCCAGGCAGCCGGCGGGGTCGCCACTATCGTACTTCATCATCACGGGCGTCTGGTAGGGGAAGGCGCTGCGCGCGATCATGTTGCGCCGGCGGATTTCGGTCTTGTCGATGCCCATTTGGGTCGCCGCGATGTCCACCAGGCGCTCCACCACAAAGGTCGCCTCCGGACGTCCCGCGCCGCGATAGGCGTCGACCGGGACGGTGTTGGTGAAGGCGACCTTCACCCGGCAGTGGATTGCGGGCGTCGTGTACACGCCGGCCAGCAGCGGCGCGTAGAGATTGGTGGGGATGTTCGGCCCGAAGGTGGAGATGTAGGCGCCGATATTGCCGATCGTCAGCACCTTCATGCCGAGGAAGCGGCCCTCCGCATCCAGCGCCAGCGCGCCCTCCGTCACATGGTCACGGCCATGCGCGTCGCTGATGAAGCCTTCGGAGCGGTCGCACACCCATTTCACCGCGCGCCCGAGGCGTTTCGCGGCAAAGGTGACGACCGCTTCCTCGGCATAGTGGAACTGCTTCACACCGAAGCCGCCGCCGACATCGGGGGCTACCACGCGCAGCTTGTGCTGGGGGATGTTGAGCACAAAATTGCCCATCAGCAGCCGCACTACATGCGGGAACTGGCTGGTGGTCCACAGCGTGTATTGCCCGGTGGTGGATTCGTATTCCGCGATGGCGGCGCGCGGTTCCATCGGGTTGCCGACCAGGCGATTGTTCACCAGCTTCAGCTTCGCCACATGCGCGGCCTTGGCGAAGGCCGCATCTGTCGCCGCCGCATCGCCGATGGACCAGTCGCAGCAGAGATTGCCGGGCACGTCGTCGAAGATCTGCGGCGCGCCGGGCTCGGTCGTGGTGGCGAGGTCGACGGCCGCGGGCAGGGGTTCGTAGGTGACGGCGATCAGTTCCGCCGCATCGCGCGCCTGGTGCGCGGTCTCCGCGATGACGAAGGCCACGGCATCGCCGACGTAGCGCACCTTGCCGATGGCGAGTGCGGGATGCGGCGGCTCCTTCATCGGCTGCCCATCCGTGCCGCTGATGCCCCAGCCGCAGGGCAGCCCGCCCACGCCGGCGGCCGCGAGATCCGCGCCGGTGATAATGCCGAGCACGCCGGGTGCGGCGCTGGCCGCGGCGATGTCGATGCCGAGCAGCCGCGCATGCGCGTGCGGGGAGCGCAGGAAGGCACCGTGCGCCATGTTCGGCCTGATCATGTCGGCCACGTAGTTGCCGCGCCCGCTGATGAAGCGATGGTCTTCCTTGCGCCGGACCGAGGCGCCGATGCCCTTCACACTCATGCCGTCATCTCCCCTTGGCGGAACGAGCGGAGTTTCCGTGAGAGCGGCGCCGGAGGGAGCGGGAAAGTTTCGCCTTTCGAAGGCTCCGGCGCGAACATTGCCCTTTGGTTAGGCAGACCGAAGGTCAGGCGCCGAGGTTGCAGGCAGGGCCGGTTGTGCAGAGCGCTAAATGCGTGATTCGGAGGCTTCGCATGCGTTGCGGCCGCTTTCGGCGCTCCGTTACCGTCACGCTCGCTGGTGGCATGCGCCGCATTCCACGCGGCCCGGAAAACAAGGAGACGAACAGGATGTCGCGTAGACCTCTTTTCTCGGCACGCCGCGCGCTACTGGGCCTTGGCGCGGCCGCGAGCCTCGCCTTCGCCGCCCCGGTCTCAGCGCAGCGGGCGAATCCCTGCATCGGCGCGTCGTGGGAACTGACCGGACCACTCGCCCATAGCGGCTTTGCGCTGCGCGTTGCGGTGGAGACCGCGATCGGTGAGATCAACGCCGCCGGCGGCGTGCTCGGGCAGCCGCTGCGCCTTGTCGCCTATGATGATGTGGGCGAGCCCGCCCGCGCCGTGGACAATGCGCGCCGCATCGGCGAGCGCGACAATTGCGTGGTGATGATGGGCGGCTTCCGCACGCCCAACGCGATTGCGCTGCGCGAGCCGCTCGACGAGATGGGCCTGCCCTGGGTCGGCGTCGTCTCCGCCGGCACCGTCGTGGTCGAGCATCCGAACGGGCGCAACCAGTGGATGTTCCGCGTCTCGATGAAGGATCGCTGGGTCGCGCCCTTCCTGGTCACCGCCGCGCAGGCGCGCAGCCGCGGCGGCAAGATCGGGCTGATGTACGAGGGCACTGGCTGGGGCCAGGGCGCGGTGCCGGACGTGACGGCGGCGATGCGCGCCGCCAACATCCCGCTCGCCGCGACCGAGACCTTCAACATCGCCGATACCGACATGACCGCGCAGCTGATCCGCATGCGCGATGCCGGCGTGGACACCGTGATCTTCTACGGCGTGGACCGCGAGGCTTCGAACGTCGTGCGCTCGATGGACCGGCTCGGCTACCGGCCGCAGATCGTCTCCGCCTGGGGCATCGGGGTGCAGTTCGCCCAGACCGCGGGCCCGCTGGCCGAAGGCGTGATCGTCGCGGGCACCTACACCTGGATGGGCCAGCTGCCAGAGCGCGCGCAGGGCGTGCTCGCGCGTATCCAACAGCGCTTCCCCGAGGTGCGTTCCCCGGCGGACCTGCTGATGCCGTCCGGCACGGCCAATGCCTATGACGCCGTCTACATCATCGCGGAAGCGTTGCGTCTGGCCGGGCGCTACGACCGCACGGCGCTGCGCGACGCGATGTTCCGGGTGAACTACCAGGGCATCGTCGCGAACTACGCGCCGGCCTTCGAGCGCACGCAGGAGCGCATGGATGCGATCCTGCCGGCATCCTACCGCCTGCTGGTGTTCCACAACGGCGCGCTGATCCCGCTGGACCAGTCCCCCTACGGCCAGCGGCGCACCAATTAGCCTGTGGAAGCTGTCCTCCAGTACCTGATCACGGGCATCTCGGCCGGCGCGATCTACGCCATGATCGCGCTAGGTTTCTACGTGATGTGGAGCGCCGCCAAGGCGGTGAACTTCACCTTCGGGGACGTCTTCATGCTCGGCGGCGTGCTGACGGTGGTGCTGCGCGAGATGGGGCTGCCGCTGCTGCTCGCGGCGGGTGGTGCCATCCTGATCGCGGCGCTCGCGGGTGCCGTGATCGAGCGCGTCTTCGTGCGGCCCTTCAACAAGGGCGCGAACGCCATTGGCTGGATGCTGACCACCATCGCCGTCGGCACCATGATCGAGAGCTCGACGACGGCGACCTATGGCGCCATCGGCCGCGCGCTGCCGACGCCGCTGATGGACCAGCCGGTGCGCCTGGGTGGCGCGGGCGTCTACCTTCAGGAGTTGATCCTGCCGGTGGTGCTGCTGGCGATGACGCTGGCGCTGGAGGCCTTCTATCGCCGCACCATGCTCGGGCGGGCGATGCGCGCCGTCGCGTTCAACCGCGTGGCCGCCGGGCTGGTCGGGATCGATGCCGATCGAATCACCATGGTGGCCTTCGCGCTGGCAGGCGGCATTGGCGCGTTGGCCGGGTTCCTGGTCGCGCCCATCGTGCAGGCCTCCTCCTCGATGGGCGTGGTGGTGGGGCTGAAGGGCTTCCTCGTCGCGATCATCGCCGGCATCGCCAATGCGCGCGGCGTCGTCATGATGGGGCTGATGTACGGCGTGCTGGAGAAGTTCGTCGAAGCCTACCTCTCGACGGCCGCGCGCGACGCCATTGGTTTCTCCGTCATGATCCTGATCCTGCTGCTCTTCCCGCAGGGCGTGTTCGGCCGGCGTGAGGTGCAGAAGGTATGAGCGCGCGCATCACGGGGTGGATTGCGCTGCTCGTTCTCGCCCTGACGATCGCGGGTTTCCCCTGGCTCGGCGACCTGATCGGCGAGCGCTTCCCCACCAGCTACGAGCTGCGCCTGGTGATGCGCGCGATGATCCTCGCCATCGTGGTCATCGGGCTGAACCTGCTGGTGGGTCTTGCGGGGCTCGTTTCGCTCGGGCAGGCGGCGCTGTTCGGTCTGGGCGCGCATGTCGCGGCACTGCTGTCGCTGCGCGCCGGCTTCTCCTTCGCCGAGAGCATGGTCCTCGCCGTCGCCATCCCCGCGATGATGGGCGCCGTGCTCGCCTTCCCGTCGGTGCGCGTGCGCGGCGTCTATCTTGGCGTCATCACCATCGCCTTCGGCCTGATCTTCGTGAACATCCTGCGCGAATGGGTGGGGTTCACCGGCGGTGCCTCGGGCCTCGCCAACCTGCCGCGGCCGACCCTGTTCGGAGAGCCGCTGATGGCGGTCCGGCGGACGAGCTTCAACTACTACTACATGATCCTGGCCTTCCTGCTTCTTGCGGTCTGGGCGCAATACGCCATCGCCTACAGCCGTTACGGCCGCGCGATGCGCGCGGCCGCGCAGAGCGAGAATGCCGCGCGCGCGCTGGGCATCAACATCGTTGCCACGCGCACCGTGGCCTTCGCGATCTCGGCCGGATTCGCGGGGCTTGGCGGCGGGCTGTTCGCCAACCTGACGCTGTTCGTGAACTACGAGAGCTTCACCTTCAACACCTCGATCGAGCTGCTGCTGATGGTGATCCTCGGCGGATCCGGGACGATGGCGGGGCCGATCATCGGCACGACGGTGCTGTTCGGCGCGACGCAGGTGCTGCAGAGCCTCGGCGAGTGGCAGACCTTTGGGTACGGCGTGTTGCTCGCACTCGTGCTGTTCTTGATGCCGAAGGGGATCGTGGGGTCCGCCGCCGCCCTGCGCAAGCGCCTGGCGAGCAAGGCACGGCCACGTGCCACCGGCGCCTGGCCGAATTGGGGACCGGGGCTGGAGGCGATCACTGCAAAGCCGGACGAGGTCGGGCAGGCGACGCTGATCGCCGACCGCATCACGCTGCGCTTCGGCGGGCTGACGGCGGTGAACGGCGTGAGCATGGAGGTGCGCTCGGGCAGCGTGCACGCGCTGATCGGCCCCAACGGTGCTGGCAAGTCCTCTATGCTCAATGTCGTCTCGGGCTTCTACAAGGCGACCGAGGGGAAGGTGACGCTGTTTGGCCAGCTGGTGCGCGACGCCGCGCCCTACACGCTCGCGCGCCTGGGTGTGGCGCGCAGCTTCCAGAACACCGAGCTGTTTTCGGAGATGAGCGTGCGCGAGAACATCCTCGTCGGCGGCCACCGGCATTACCGCGCGGGCTTCTTGGAGACGCTGCTGCGCCTGCCGCGCTTCCACCGCGAGGAACGCAGCGCGCGTGCCGAAGCTGACCGGCTGCTGGATTTCGTGGGTCTATCGGAATTCGCCGATGAATCCGCCGGCAACCTGCCCTTCGGACACCAGCGGCGCCTCGAGATCGCCCGTGCGCTCGCGTTGCGCCCGAAGCTGCTGCTGCTCGACGAACCCGCCGCCGGCCTGACCCATGGCGAGATCGAGGACCTCATCGCGTTGATCCGGGGCCTCGCCGATCGCGGCATGACGGTGATCCTGGTCGAGCACCACGTGGACATGATCATGGCCGTTTCCGACCGCGTCACCGTGCTCGACTATGGCGAGGTCATCGCCGCTGGCACGGTCGCGGCCGTGCAGGCGGATCCCCGGGTGATCGAGGCGTATTTTGGCCAGTCGCTGGCCCACGCCACCCCGGTCGCGGCATGAGCGCGCGGCCCATACTGGAAGTCGCGGACCTTCGCGTCTTCTACGGCCGGATCGAGGCGGTGCGCGGCATCGACCTGCAGGTGGGCGAGGGCGAGTTCGTCGGCATCATCGGGTCCAACGGGGCGGGGAAATCCTCCACGCTGCGCGCCATCGCCGGCGTGGTGCGGCCGAGCGGGGGCAGCGTGACCTTCGCGGG
>JAZKFA010000378.1:0-8336 GCA_040386655.1 Pseudomonadota bacterium
CGCCGCGGACCGCGAGGCCGAATGGCCGAACGCCGCTGATGCGGCGAGCCAAGCCCGCGGAGCGGGCGCCCGGCGATTGAGGGCGATGTATCGGACCGCGCCGCGGACCGCGAGGCCGAATGGCCGAACGCCGCTGATGCGGCGAGCCAAGCCTGCGGAGCGGGCGCCCGGCGATTGAGGGCGATGTATCGGGCCGCGCAGCGGACTGCGAGCGCGAATGCGCGAACGCCGCTGATGCGGCGAGCCAAGCCTGCGGAGCGGGCGCCCGGTACCTGAGGGCGCACATAATGTTATGGGGGTTGATCCCGGATTACCTTGTGTCCATATTCTACACGTCCGGGGAATCATCCCCGCTTTCCGCCCTTTGGGAGGATCTTTCGTTCCATGGCTTTTCAACCCGACAATCGCTACCCGGCGAATGGCTCGGCCTGGGGCCGCACCGCGACCGCCGATACCGTCGCCATCGATGCCGGGCTGCGCGCCTACATGCTGCGCGTGTTCAACTGGATGGCTTCCGGCCTCCTGCTGACCGGCATCGTGGCCTATGGCGTGGCGAACGTTCCTGAGATCCAGGCGATGTTCTGGCAGGTCGGCCGCACCGCTTCCGGAGCGCGCACCGTCTCGCCGACCATTCTCGGCTGGGTCGCGATGCTCTCGCCGCTCGCCTTCGTGCTGGTCCTCAGCTTCGGCATCAACAAGCTGTCGAAAACCACGACGCAGCTGCTGTTCTGGGCCTTCGCCGCGGCGATGGGCGCCAGCCTGAGCAACATCTTCCTGCGCTACACCGGCACGTCGATCGCCAGCACGTTCTTCATCACGTCGTCCATGTTCGCGGCCGCCAGCCTGTACGGCTACACGACCAAGGCGGACCTGTCGAAGATGGGCTCGATCATGATCATGGGCGTGATCGGCATCCTGATCGCCGGCCTGGTCAACATCTTCCTGCAGTCGCCGGCGCTGCAGTTCGCCATCAGCGTCATCGGCGTGGTCGTGTTCACCGCGCTCACCGCCTATGACCTGCAGCGGATCAAGGGCGACTACGTGGAATACGCCTATGCGGAAGGTTCCGATGAAGCCGGCAAGCGCAGCGTGATGGACGCGCTGGGCCTGTACCTGAACTTCATCAACATCTTCCAGTTCCTGCTCTCGCTGATGGGTCAGCGCAGCAGCGACTAAGTCTCGCGCGACGCCAGTCGCGAATGAGGAAAGCCCCCGGGGAGCAATCCCCGGGGGTTTTTTCATGCGCTTGTATGGTCAGGCGGCCGCGTACCGGAGGTGCGTCTTGAGCGTGACTGGACCACGGCGGCTTCACTCATCTGCCGTTTGTGGAACTATTCTTGGAACCTTCCAGGGGCGGGGCCCTTGGGGCTCGACGTTGCGCCTGGCGCCACCGGAGCGGCCTCCACGACTTGCGGCGCCGTCCGTTCGGGCGTGAGGCAGAGGCCATGCGCGCCTTGCGCCCGCTGCAAATAACAAAACCCCCGGGGATCGCTCCCCGGGGGGCTTCGTCATCATCCAGGCAGCGCGGCCGAAGAACCGGCCACGTGCCAGGCCGATCAATACCGGCGGCGACGATCGTCGTAGTAGCGATCGCGGCTGCTGTACCCACCGCCGCCATAGCTCGACCGTTGCGACTGGTCGTACAGGTAGCCGCCCGCGCCGCCGACACCGGCGCCAAGCAGTGCGCCCAAACCGGCATTGCCGCTGAAGGAGCCGAGCACGCCGCCGACGACACCGCCGCCGAGTGCGCCCGTTGCCGTGCGCTGCTGCGTATCATTCAACCCGGCGCATGCGGACAGGCCAAGTGCTGCGACCAGCGGCAGGGCGTAGCGCATCATACGGGTCTTCATGAGCGGCCTCCACGAGCCGGGGTTCGCGCGTTCGGCGCATTGCAGGGGTAGGTCGCCTGCGCCCAGCGCAGCACGCCATCCAGCGCCGGCTCATTGGCGTAGCTCGGGTTCGAGCGCGACCAGGCGGCGAAGGCAAGCCCACCCTCGGCGACGGTCGGGCCAGGTGTCGGCATGCAGTAGAGCGGGCGGTTCCGCGCCCCGGCCGGATGCAGAAGGGTGTGGTACTGGCCGGCGCCCGTCAGGAAGCCCTGGCAGTAGGCAATGGCCTCAAGCCGCGGCACGCCGCGCCAGGGCGGATCGCACACGCGCGCTAGGTCGGACACGGTCCGCACATGGTCGATGAGGTCGGTGCCCTCGGGCTGCTGGCCGCGCTGCTGTGCCATGGCCGGGGCGGCGACGAGCGCGGCCAAGGCGGTGGCTAGGACGAGTCGCATGTTTCATGTCTCCCTGTTGAGCATCAGGAAAACGTGACACGCGTCCGGAGGTTGCAACCTCCGGGCGATTTTGTTTCGGAAGCTTAGCTTTTCAGGTGGACCTGGAGCCGTTCGAGCGTGGCCGCCTTGTCGGTCTTCTCGATCGCGCCGACCTCGGAGGCGAGACGGTCGAGCGCCTGCTCGTAGATCTGGCGCTCGGAGAAGGACTGGTCCGGCTGGCCGGCGTTCCGGTAGAGATCGCGCACCACCTCGGCCACCTGGACCAGGTCACCGGAGTTGATCTTGGCTTCGTATTCCTGCGCGCGGCGGGACCACATGGTGCGCTTGATGCGCGCGCGGCCCTTCAGCGTGTCGAGTGCTTCCTTGAGGTTGTCCGCGGTGGCGAGCTTGCGCAGGCCCGAGGAGGATGCCTTGTTCTCGGGCACGCGCAGCGTCATGCGGTTCTCCTCGAAGGTCACGACGATGACCTTGAGGGTGAAGCCCGCCACTTCGACGGACTCGATCCCCTGCACCTGGCCGACGCCATGGGTGGGGTAGACGACATGGTCGCCGGCTTTGAAGGTTTCCGACATGCGCGAAGGGATCCGGGTGGCGGTGATATGGCCGGGAGGACCGCCGATATTGTTCGGCCGCCCAGGCATGCCGCCGGGACGCTGGTTGGGAATCGCCGCCGGCGGCGGACGGTCAGGGGGGGTGCTGGACGTCATAATTTCCTTTGGCGGCATCATGGCCCGGGGCGCCGGGATGGGCGCCGGCGGGGCCGCCGGACGAGAGGGTGAACTCACCGGCGCAACAGGCGCCGGACGGAGGGCTTCAGGCGGAGCGACCGGGGCGGGTGCCTTGGCCGCGGCAGGCGGGATGGCGGCAGGCGCGGCGATAGCAGGCGCGGCGATAGCAGGCGGGGCGACAGCAGCGGGCACGGGCGTGGGCGGGCTGGCGGCAGGCTTGAGAGCAATCGGCTTGGTGGCCGCTGTTTTAGCTGGGGCAGGCTTGGCGGGCGCCGCCGGCTTGCTGGCGGTGGCGGCAGTCTTGAGGCCCTGGGCGCGAGGCGCCGGGGCGGGCTTGGCCTTGGTTGGCGGTGACTTTGCGGCAGGGCGGGGTGCCGCAGCCTTGACCTTGGCAGGAGCTGCCTTCGCCGCTGGCCTCGTCGCCTTGGCAGCGGGCTTAGGGGCGGGCTTGGCCTTGGCCTTGGCCTTCACGGCTGGCTTCGCTGGCGGCCTGGCCTTCGCCTTGGCAGCGGGCTTGGCGGCGGCTTTCGGCTTGGCCTTGGCCGGTGCTGGCTTGGGCGCTGTCTTGCGCGGCGAGGCGACGGCCTTGGCCTTGGCGCGGCGCTCGGCCTCGCTTGGCTTGGCCTTCACCGCGGGCTTGGCCCGCTTGGCGGCAGGTTTGGCGGCCTTCGCGGCGCTGCCAGCCTTCATAGCGCAGAATCTCCCGCTCGCCGGCGCTCGCACCCGATGGCGCTGCCCCGAAATGTGCTGAACATCTCCATATAATTGAAATATACCACGAAACTCACCGCACGTCACCCGGGACCGCCCCCGGAACGGCAGGCGGCCTGGCCGAGCATTGGCGGCCGTCTCCGTCAGGGAATGTGGGTTGCCTGGCCAGGCGCCTCAAGGCATCCCGGCCGGGCGCGCGATCACGGCTTGCCGGGGTTTGGGCTCAGCAACGCCTTCTTGTCGGGCTTGTCCTTCCACTCATCCGCATCGGCCGGCGCCTCGCCCTTGCGGGTGATGTTGGGCCAGCTCGCGGCGAAGTCGCGGTTCAGCTCGACCCAGGGGGTCGCCTTGTCGTCGCTGTCGGGCAGGATCGCCTCGGCGGGGCATTCGGGTTCGCAGACGCCGCAGTCGATGCACTCGTCGGGGTGGATGACCAGCATGTTCTCGCCGACATAGAAGCAGTCCACCGGACACACCTCCACGCAGTCCATGTACTTGCACTTGATGCAGTTCTCGGTGACGACGTAGGTCACGGACGCATGCTCCTCGACACGACGGAAGTGGTGGGACGTGTGTGCGCTAGATGGCCTGCGGCGGTGCAACAGGCAAGGCTTCGCGCGTCATGGCTGACCGGCGGTGAGCTCCTCGTAGAGCGCGCGCGCGGCCTCGGGCGGGCCGCGGCGGGCGGCGAGGCCCAGGATGCGCCAGATGCGGATGGAGCCCCGCTCGCCCTGGCCGACCGCGAGGGTGAGGACGTCGCCCGGCCGGACACGGGCATGCGCCTTGTCGGTGGCGACGCGGTTGATGCGCACGTTGCCGGCTTCCACAAAGCGGGCGCAGTCGGCGCGGTGGCGATGCAGCCGCGCGCACCAGAGCCAGAGGTCGAGGCGCTGTGCATCCATGGAAGCAGAGGGCATCCCGCGCGGCGCGCCTACTCCCCCTTCTGCAGCTTCAGGCGCGCGAGGACGGCGAAGGGACTCTCCTCCGCGGCGCCGGCGCTGAGCACGAAGGTCTGTTCGGGGCGCGGGCCGCGATCCTCGCGCGGGCGGCGCGGGCCACGGTCATCCTGCGGGCGGCGGGGGCCGCGGTCGGAACCGGGCGGGCGCGGGCCGCGATCGGCGCCTGGGGGACGCGGCGGGCCGCGATCGTCGCGGCGCTGCTCGCCTTCGGGGCGGGCGGCCCGCTCGGGGGCCGGTGGGATCTGCCAGACGCGGGGTTCGCGGCGCGGCGGGCGCGGGGCGGCGGGGGCTGCGCCCTCGGCGGGGGCGGTGCCGTCGGCGGGAGGCGCCTCGCCGGGGACCGCGACGCGCGGCGTGCGGTCTCGGCGGGGACCGCGCGTGCGCTCGCCGGCGGGGCGCTCGCCAGCGGGGCGCTCACCCTGCGGGCGCGCATCGCGGCGCGGGCCACGATGGTGGGTGTGCTCGGGGCGCGGCAGGCCGATGCGGGTGGGCGTCGGGGGACCATACTCGCCCTCCGGCAGCTCACCGCCGGGCATCAGGCGGAAACCCATGGCCTCGACCGCGGCGGGTAGCGCGTCGGCCTTGAGGCCGAGGCGGCTCGCGAGATCGCCCGGCAGCATCGCCGGCGCGCGGCGGGTGAGGAAGCCCAGCTCGGCGGCGATGCGCTCCGCCACGTCCAGGCGCAGCATCATTTGCCCGGCCGGCAGCCAGCCCATCGCCTCGGCGAAACCCGGCGGCCAGTCAGCCGGCGGCGCGATGGCGACGAGCCCGCCGCCCGGCAAGGCCGGCGTCTCGATGTTGCGCAGCAGGGCCCAGAGCTGGGCGCGCAGGGCCATCGGCTTGGGCTTGAGCACCTCGGGCAGATAGAGCGCGTAGCGGCCGGCGCGCACGCCGATCGCCTTGAGCTTCTGCCGCAGGTCCGACGTCACGTCCCGCTCTGTCGCACCGGGCGCGAGGCCTAGGGATTCGCGCAGCACGAAGGCCGGACCGCGCAGTGCGCCTTCCTCGGCGGCCTTGGCCTCGACCTTGGCGATGGCAGCCAGCTCGCGGCCGATATGGCTCTCGATCCAGGCGGCGAGGCGGACGCGTATGCGCTCTCTCTGTGCCCCATCCAGAAATTCGGTGGTCAGCACCTCAACCTGCGGCTTGGAGGCCTCGGCACCCGGGCGCAGCCGCGCGATCTCGGCGGTGTCGCCCAGGCCCACGGGCGTGTTGAAGCCGGCGTGGAAGGTCCAGGTGATGCGGTTGCCCGGCGTCAGCGCGAAGGCGTCGTCCTTGGCCTGCTCCAGCGCGGTGACGCGGCGGGGAATTTCGCTGACCAGCGCGCGGCGCGCGGCGCGGAGCACCAGCTTGCGCTGCTCCTCGTCGCCCACATCGGCCTCGGGCTCGAAGGCGAAGCCGCGGACATGTCCGACGGCGTGGCCCTCGACGACCACTTGCCCGTGGCGGGTGACGGCGGAGAGCAGTTCCTCGGAGGTGTCGTCGAGGCGGCGCATCAGATGCGCGGCGCGGCGGTCCACGAAGCGCGCGGTCAGGCGCTCATGCAGCGCGTCGGACACGGCGTCCTCGGCCTTGCGTGCCTCGGCCTGGAACTCGGCGGCGTCGTTCAGCCAATCCGAGCGGGCGGCGATGTAGGACCAGACGCGGATGGAGGCGAGGCGGGCCATCAGCGTGTCGAGGTCGCCATCGACACGCCCGAGGCCCGCGAGCGAGGCCGCGACCCAGCCGCGTTCCAGCACGCCATCGGTCGCGAGCTGCTGGAACAGCTTGGCGGCCAGCTTCGTGTGGCTGTCATCGGCGAGCTTACGGAAATCCGGCACCTGGCAGGCTTCCCACAGCAGGCGCACGCGGTTGCGCCCCTCGGCGAGCTTGCGGACGTCCGGATCGCGCGAGAGCGCGTCGAGCACCATGTGGTCCGTCGCGTCGTTGCCGCGCGCCAGGCCCACCTGGGGCGGCGGCAGCGCGAGCGAGCCGAGTAACGCGTCGAGCGAAGCGAAGTCGAGCTCCGAATTGCGCCACGCCAGCTGGCCCAGCGCCTCGAACTGATGACCCTCGATCTTGTGGACCATCTCCTCCTCGAGCGGGGGGCAGTCGCCGGTCACGCCGAAGCTGCCGTCGCGCATGCCGCGGCCCGCACGGCCGGCGATCTGCGCGGCCTCCTGCGGTTCCAGCCCACGCACGCGGTGGCCGTCGAATTTCTGGATGGCCGCGAAGGCGACATGGTCGACGTCCATGTTCAGCCCCATCCCGATCGCGTCGGTGGCGACGAGGAAATCGACTTCGCGGTTCTGATAAAGCGCGACCTGCGCGTTGCGGGTGCGCGGGCTGAGCCGGCCCATCACGACGGCGCAGCCGCCACGGCGGCGGCGGATGGCTTCGGCGATGGCGTAGACCTCGGCGGCCGAGAAGGCGACGACGGCCGAGCGCGTGGGCAGGCGCGAAAGCTTGGCGGGGCCGGCATAGGTCAGCTGGGACAGGCGCTGGCGGGCCTCGAACTCGATCCCCGGCACCAGGCGCTGCAGCAGCGGGCGGATGGTCTCCGCGCCCATGAACATGGTCTCGACCATGCCGCGCGCATTGAGCAGGCGGTCGGTAAACACATGGCCGCGATCCAGATCGGCGCAGAGCTGGATCTCATCGACCGCCACGAACTCGGCGCGGCGGTCGAGAGGCATGGCTTCCACCGTGCAGGCGAACCACTTCGCCTCGGGGGGGATGATCTTCTCCTCCCCGGTGATCAGCGCGACGTTCTTTTCACCCTTCGCGGCGACCATGCGGTCGTAATTCTCGCGCGCGAGGAGGCGCAGCGGGAAGCCGATGATGCCGGAGGCATGCGCCAGCATCCGCTCGATCGCGAGGTGCGTCTTGCCGGTGTTCGTGGGACCAAGCACGGCGCGAACACGCGGCTGGAACATCTGGTAGTGGCTCATTGGGGGGCGCCGTCTTGCATATGGAGGAACGCGTCGCACGGGTGCGTTCGCATTGCAACCGGGCGGGGGCGCTTTGCAACCACCTGCCGCCCAAGGCAGTGTCGCGCGCGTGACGATGATCGCCGCGCGCTTCGCCCTGTTGCTCTCCGCCATGTTCGCGGCGATCGGCACCACGCTGCCCTTCTTCCCGCCCTTCCTGGCCTCCGCCGGCCTCACGCCGCAGGGCGTCGCGGCGGTGCTGTTCGCCGGCAGCTTCGCGCGTCTGATTGCCGGGCCCTTGCTGGGGCAGGTGGCGGACAAGCGGGGCATGCGCCGGGTGCTGGCGATCTGCGCGATCTTCGCGGCCACCATGCAGCTGGGCTTCGCCATGGTCCCCACCGGGATGGCC
Organism: Pseudomonadota bacterium; assembly: GCA_040386655.1. GTDB lineage: Bacteria > Pseudomonadota > Alphaproteobacteria > Acetobacterales > Acetobacteraceae > Plastoroseomonas. The sequence goes on from JAZKFA010000378.1 coordinate 8,001, forward strand.
GGCGTCATCTTCGTGCTGATCGCGCTGAGCATTCTCTACAACGCCGCGATGGGGCCGCTGGTGCCGCTGAGTGAATCGCTCACCGTCGCGGCCGCGCGCAACGGCGCCTTCGACTATGGGCGCGTACGCAGCATCGGCAGCGTAGCCTTCATCGCGGCATCCGCACTGGCGGGCGTGCTGGTCGGGCAATGGGGCCTGGGCGTCGTGCCGATCATCGTAAGCGTGGTGCTGGTCATCGGTGCCTTCGCCGTGCTGCTGCTGCCCGAGGCATCGGCACGGCGGGCCCAGGGCCATGGCAGCCTGCTTGCGCCCCTGTCGGATCCGCTGTTCCGCCGG
>JAZKFA010000379.1:0-5224 GCA_040386655.1 Pseudomonadota bacterium
GCTTCGCGACTGGGGCACCTGGGGCCTGCGCGACATCCTCGAATTCGCGATCGGCTATGCCCGGAACGGCGCGCACATGGTGCCCCGCGTGGTGACCGCCATCGCCAACGTCACGCCGCTGTTCCAGGCGGAATGGACCAGCTCGGCGGCGATCTGGCTGCGCGATGGCGGGCCGCAGGCGGGCTGCCTCTACGCGAACCCCACGCTTGCCGACACCTACGAGCGCGTCCTGCGCGAGGCCGAGGCGGCGGGCGGCAGCCGCGAACGCCAGATCGATGCCGCGCGCGACGCCTGGTACCGCGGCTTCGTGGCCGAGGAGGTGGAGAAGTACGCCCGTTCCTTCGCCGCTCTCGACGCCTCCGGCCGCCGCCACACCGGGCTGATCACGGCGCAGGACATGGCGCAGTGGAAGGCGCCCATCGAGGCGCCGCTGGCCTATGAATACCAGGGCCACACGATCCTCAAATGCGGCCCCTGGAGCCAGGGCCCCGCCTTCCTCCAGCAGATCGCGCTGCTGGCCGGCTTCGACATCGCCGCCATGGACCCGGTGGGCGAGGAGCTGGTCCACACCGTTGTCGAATGCGCCAAGCTCGCCTTCGCCGACCGCGAGGCCTTCTACGGCGACCCCGACTTCACCGACGTGCCCATGACGACGCTGCTGTCGGAGGCGTACAACGCCGAGCGCCGCAAGCTGGTCACGGACCGCGCCAGCCTCGAACTGCGCCCCGGCACCATTGATGGCCGCAGCCCATGGGTGGATCATGACGCCGCCTCTCGCGCCGGCCGTCTCGCGCCGGGCGTGGGCGAACCCACGGTGTCGCGAATGGGCGTCTCGGGTGCGGACACCTGCCATGTCGATGTGATCGACCGCTGGGGCAACATGGTCAGCGCCACGCCATCGGCCGGTTGGCTGCAATCCTCGCCCGCCATCCCGGGCCTCGGCTTCTGCCTGGGCATTCGCGGGCAGATGTTCTGGCTCGATGAATCGCTGCCCAACGGGCTCAAGCCGGGCAAGCGGCCGCGCACGACGCTCTCGCCGTCGATGGCGCTCAAGGACGGCAAGCCCTGGATGGCATTCGGCACGCCGGGCGGCGAGCAGCAAGACCAGTGGTCGCCGCTGATGTTCGCCCGCATGGTCAACCACAAGCTCAACATCCAGCAGGCGATCGACCTGCCCGCCTTCCATTCCGAGCACTGGCCGTCGAGCTTCTGGCCGCGCGTCGCCAAGCCCGGGAAGCTGGTGATCGAAGGCCGCTACGCGCCGGATGTGGCCACCGCGCTGCGCGCGCGCGGACACCTGGTCGATGTGGGCGGCGAGTGGTCGGAAGGTCGGCTCAGCGGCGTGCGGCGGGAGGCGGATGGGCAGATCTTCGCCGGTGCCAATCCGCGCGGCATGCAGGGCTACGCGGTCGGGCGCTGATGGGCTGATGCGCGTTCTCCTGGTCATCGCGCATTTCTTCCGCGCGGAGGAGAATTCGCGCCACTCCTCGACCGATGAGCGGCGGCGGGAGCAGCGCGCGCAGGTAGTGCGCGGTGTGCTCGGCGCCTACCGCGGGCATTTCGGGCCGGCGCAATCGCTCAACGTTGCCGCGCGTCGCTATGACCCGCTCGCCGCACCGATCACGCTGGACATCGTGGTGCTGGTCGCGGGCGAAAATCACCTGCTGCCCGCGGCGGATGCGGCGGCACTCGGTGCCACGCTGATGGACGCGAAACCCGCCGACCCGCGAAAGCTCGGCTTCGCCGCGCATCGTCTGATGGCGGATCGCCGCGGCGACTACGACCTGTTCTGCTATTCCGAGGACGACCTGCGCGTCGGAGATCCGTACTTCTTCGACAAGATCCGCGCCTTCACCGAGCATTTCGGCGCTTCCCGGGTGCTGCTGCCCAACCGCTTCGAGTGGAACCCGCGCGGCAACACGCTGAAGACCTTCATCGACGGCGATCTGCGGCGCGGGCTGCTCGAACCCTATGAGACCGCATTGCCGGACGAGGCGTGCCTGATGCAGCCCGCCCTGGCGCGGACCATCGTGCATCGTCGCGCGGGCAATCCGCATGCGGGGTTCTTCGGGATCACCGCGGCGCAGCTCGCGCACTGGATCGCGCAGCCGCATTTCGGCGATGAGGATTGCAGTTTTATCGGTCCGCTCGAAAGTGCGGCGACGCTGGGGATGCTCAAGACCTTCGCGGTCTACAAGCCGTCCGGTCCGGACATGGCATGGCTCCAGATCGAGCACCTGGATAACCGGTTTTCGGCGCTCAATCTGTAGTAGGTGGCCCCCGGGGAGTGCTCCCCCGGGGCCGGTTCAGACACGTCGGGTCATGCCGCGATCTGCGGCTGCGCCTCAGGCTGACCCTCGGCCGACTGGCCCTCGACCTGCGGCCGGGCCGGCGCACCCGCCTGGACAGGGATGCGGCGCGGCTTCAGCGCCTCGGGCACCTGGCGCTTCAGCGTCACGTGCAGCAGCCCGTTCACCAGCGACGCACCCTCGATCAGGATGTGATCGGCGAGCACGAAGCGGCGCTCGAAGGCACGCGCGGCGATGCCACGGTGCAGGAAGCGGCCCTGCTGGTCCGCCTGCTCCTGCGCGCGGCCGGCGATGGTCAGCGTGTTCTCGACCGCGGTGATGGTAATGTCATCGGGGCCGAAACCCGCGACCGCCATGGTCAGCACATAGCCGTCCTGGCCGGTGCGCTCGATGTTGTAGGGCGGGTAGCCGGCATTGTCCGCCGCACCGCGGGCGGATTCCATCAGGCTCGTCAGGCGGTCAAAGCCGATGGCCGAGCGGAGAAGGGGGGAAAAGTCGATGGCGTTCATGAAGAACCTCCTGCTGTAGCAAGGTCCGATGTGCGGGACCGGTGCCGGGCTTATGGGTCCCCATGCGGGCAACCCGGGCCTTGGGCTCCGGGCCGGCGGCCCCATCAGGGCACCGCCAGCCATCAGCAGGTAGGGAGGGCGATTTTCCCGATCAAGGGGTCTTCGCTGGCTTCGTCGCGAGTGTCGATGCGCGGGCGCGCACCATGGCGCGCAGCTCGGCGACGGTCACGACGGGGCCCTTCGCATCATAGAGATCGGCGCCGATCATGATCGCGGCCTGGTCGTCGGGGTCGTCGAAGGCGGAGAAGACATCCACGTCGCCGACCTTCTTGAAGCGGCGGTCCCAGTAGCCATCCGGCACCGTCTTGTCCTTCACCTGCGCGGCACCGGCGCCGGATCTCAGCGTCCAAGCGGAGAAGGCCACGGCGCGGCCGACGAAGCCGTAATGAAGGTTCGACCAGATGTCGAAGCGGAAGCTGCGCGCGCCATCATCGATCCAGGCGTTGTTCGGCTTGAGGCGGCCCTTGTGATCCCAGTCCCGGCCGGCCGCGACCTTGTCGTACCACAGCAGCATCGCCGCGGCGGTGCCCGACACCTCCGCCCCCATCGCGGGGCCGACCGTAACCGGCGCACGAAGGGACAGCGGCAGGGCCTGGCTGAGCGCGAAGGCCATCTTCAGCGTCGCTGCCCCCGCCTCATTGCATCGCCGGATGAGCCGCGCATCTGAGGAGAGGGCGTTCACCACCATCTCGCCATGGAGATAGTCCGTCAGCTGCGCGAAGGTCATCGCGGGCAGGGGAGGGAATGCCATCACCAAACTCCTTGCGTCTGCGTATCTAGCGACGTTCGGATGGTGACGGCAACAGGTTGCTCCCCTGCTCGGCCCTCAGCGGATGGGCATGGCGTACATCAGCCCGCCGCGGGTCCACAGGTTGTTCAGCCCGCGCGGCAAGGCGATGGCGGTCTGCGGGCCGAAATGGCGGTCATAGATCTCGCCGTAATTGCCCACCGCACGGATCGCGTTGTAGGCCCAGCGGCGGTCGAGCCCCATGATCGGCCCATGGTCGCCAGAGGCGCCGAGCAGGCGGCGAATGTTCGGGTTGGGGCTGGCCAGCATCGCCTCCGCATTGGCCTGCGTGATGCCGAGCTCTTCCGCCTCGATCAGCGCGAACAGCGTCCAGCGCACGATGTCGAACCATTGATCGTCGCCGTGGCGCACGGCGGGGGCGAGCGGTTCCTTGCTGATGATGTCGGGCAGGACGATGTGGTCGCCGGGGACCTGCGCGGTCGAGCGGATGCCGGCGAGCTGCGAGGCATCGGTCGAGAAGGCGTCGCAACGGCCGGACAGGTAGGCGAGCCGCGTCTCGTCATTCTGCTCGAACACAATGGGGCTGATGCGGATGTTGTTGCTGCGCGACCAGTCCGCGAGGTTCAGCTCGTTGGTGGTCCCCGAGGTGACGCAGATGGTCGCGCCCTCCAGCTGGGCCGCGCGCTGCACATTGGCGGCGCGGCGGACCAGGAAGCCTTGGCCGTCGTAGAAGTTCACGGCGGTGAAGTTCAGCCCGTTCGCGGTGTCGCGCGTCTGCGTCCAGGTGGTGGTGCGCGCGAGCATGTCGATCTGGCCCGATTGCAGCGCGGGCAGCCGCGCCTGGGAGGTGAGGATGGTGAACCGCACCTTCTCCCCATCGCCCAGCGCGGCAGCGGCGACGGCTCGGCAGAAATCCGCGTCCAGGCCGCGGTAAACGCCTCGGCTGTCCATGACCCCGAAGCCTGGCGCGCCGGGATGTCCGCCGCAGGCGAGGACGTCGCGCGCGCGCACCGTGGCAAGGGTAGGGCCGGCGGCAACGGGCTGGGCGATTGCGGCCCCGGTGGTGAGTGCGAGCAGCCCTGCGGCGATGAGATGGCGAAGCATCGGGGGTTCCCCTCGTTGAGGTGTGGATGGCGCGTGGAAGTCAGGCGGTGCGTCGTGTCGCCGGCCGAAGCGTCTGCCAGGTCGCCACCAGGACCAGCATGCCGATGCCGATCGCGAGGCGCACGCCATCATGCAGGATGTGGCCGAAGGCCGCGACCAGCCCCGCCGCCGCGAGTGCCACTCTCACCAGGGCGCTCATCGGCGCGAGGAGATAGCCGGCATAGGCGCTGGTCAGCAGCGTAAGGGCCGCGATCTGCAGCATGAAGGCCGAGATGATCTCGGCGAGGCTGCCGCGCATCATGATCCCGGGATCGTAGATGAAGGCGAAGCCGACGGTGAAGCCCGCGATGCCGAAGCGCGTCGCGTGCACGCTGCTCATGGTCGGGCTCGCCTTGGCGATGGCGGCGGCAGCGAAGGCAGCGGCGGCGACCGGCGGCGTCGCATCCGCGATCACCGCGAAGTAGAACAGGAACATGTGGGCGGGGAGCAGATCC
>JAZKFA010000379.1:5234-7032 GCA_040386655.1 Pseudomonadota bacterium
GATGTAGGAGGGCGTCGTCGGCAGCCCGAGCCCGAGCACCAGTACGGTGGCGGCCAGCAGCACCAGTAGCAGCCAGAGCTGCCCGCCGGCCATCTCCTTGATGATGCCGCCGAAGGCCACGACCATGCCCGTGGCTGTCAGCGCCGAGACCACGATGCCTGCACCCGCGATGGACACGGCAAGCGGGGCCATCGTCAGCCCGGCATTGGCCAGGCTGTCGAAGATGGCGCGCGGCGACATTCGCGTGCGGCGGAACAGCATCGCGACCGCGATCATCGCCATGGTCGAGCAGAAGGCGGCGAAATTTCCCGACCATCGCTCCGTCATCAGCCAGACCAGCAGGGCGATGGGAATGACCAGGTGCAGGTCGGCCAGCACTTCGCGTGCGGCGGGGATGTCGGCGGTCGCCATGGGCTTCATCCCCAACCGCTTGGCTTCGAAATGCACCGCCGCGAGGATGGCGTAGTAGTACAGAACCGCGCCCAGCGCGGCGGCGACCAGGATCTGGCCATAGGCGATGTTGGTGATCTCGGCCATGACGAAGGCGGCCGCCCCCATCACCGGCGGCATCAGCGCGCCGCCGACCGAGGCCGCGCTCTCGATCCCCGCCGCGACAGCCGGGCGGTAGCCGATGCGTATCATCAGCGGGATGGTCATCGCACCGGTCGTGATGACGTTGGAGACGGAGGATCCGCTCATCGTCCCGAACAGTCCGGAGGTCACGACCGCGACCTTCGCCGGCCCGCCGGTGTAGCGACCGGCCGCGACGGCGCCGAGATTCTGGAACAGCCGCCCCGTCCCACTCCCCTGCATGAAGGACCCGAAGATGATGAACACCGCGATGGTGGTGGCGACAATCCCCGTCAGCGGGCCGTAGACGCCGCCGGCGGTGGGGACCAGCCACGCGGATTCGATGATCTCGGCGGGGGTGAAGATGCGGCTGTTCAGCACGCCCGGCAGGTTATGGCCCCACCACATGTAGGCGAGGCTGCCGGCGACCATCCAGGCGAGGCCGGGTTCCACCGCGCGCCGCGTCGCCTCCAGCAGGGTGATGATGCAGGTGATCCCCAGCGCCATCATCAGGGGCGAGAAGGGATCGACATATTCCATCCGGTCGCTGACCGCATCCGCGTTCCACAGCACCCAGGCGTGCGGTGCCGCAGCGGCGAGCGCCCAGGCCCAGTCGAGCAGGGACGGCCGGTGCTGCGGGGACTTTGCGCGTGCGGGATAGAGCAGGAACAGCGGCGGGACGAAGACGAGCAGGTGGAAGCCGCGCATGCGGATCGGCTCGGGGAACCCGGTGCCGCCGAAATACAAATGCACGGCCGCCGCCGCCGCCATCAGCGACAGGATGGCGACGCGGAGCGGCGTGTCGAGTGTCCGCACGCCTCAGGCCGCGGGCATGACCCCGGCCTCGCGGAAGGCGCGCGCGGCGCCGGGGTGCAGCGGCAGCCCGGTGTAGCGCCAGGCCGCGGCCGGGTCCCAGGCGCCCATGCTCGGGTGGATGGTGACCAGGCGCTGGCCCTTGTTGCGGATCAGCGTGCGCGTGACGCGGTAGGCGATGTCGTCGGGCAGCGTGTCATGCACCATGATGACGGTGTCCATCGTGGTCACCGGCACGTCCGCCGTCTGGAGTTGCGGATAGGTCCCCGCGGGCAGCACGCCCTGGCTGTAGGCGTAGGTGGTCTGCAGATGCGTGCGCACATCCTGCGGGAAGGCCACGAGCTGCGCGGCACGGCGGCCCTGCGAGATCTCCGTCAGGATCGCGGCGGGCTTGGCAAGCGCGCAGTAGAGATAA
>JAZKFA010000379.1:7042-11459 GCA_040386655.1 Pseudomonadota bacterium
GGAGAAGGCGGCCGCGATGTCGTTGTAGCTGCCCATCAGGTAGCGCCCGCCCTCGGCGTTGATCTTCTCGGGCGAGGTGTCGAGGAAGCGCAGGATGCGGCGAAGCGTCATCTCGTCGGTCGAGCTGCGCTGCGGCGCGCCGATGCGAAGCCCACGCTGGGTCAGGATGGCGCGCATGTCGGCGGCGCCCGTGGCGTTCGCGGCGCGGAGGAAATTGTGCTCGGTCGGCGAGTAGCCGGTGCCCAGGCTGCGCAGGCGTTCATGCTTTGCGGTGTAGGGGTCCTCGCCGCGGGCGGCGGCGGCGGCGAAGGCGTCGATGCCCCAGCCCATCATCGACGTCGCGTTGTTGACGCGGGTGGAATTGGCCAGGCCCCCGCCGGGGACGACGCGGATCTGCAGGTCCGTGTTCTCGTCGCGGACCAGGGCGGAGACGCCGGCCGCCATGGTGTACCAGCCACCGCCGAGCGAGCCCGCCACCCATTCGACCGTGGTCTGCGCCTGGGCCACTGATATGAAGGGGGTGGCGAGAGCGGCGCCGAGGACGGCACGGCGGGTGGCGGTCATGGCAGGGGCACTCCTTCTGCGCCCGGCGCCGGGCATGTCTTGGCTGGACGCGATCATGGACGCGGCGATGACGGAAGCGCAATCCGCCGAATGATTATCGCGCCCCGGCGGGTTGACGCGGCCCGGCCCCGGGGCGAGCGTCTTCCGGCATCGAGGACTCGTCCCCACCATCATGGCTGCACCTTCCGGCGCCGCGGCGCCCGCTTCCCGCATGGACCGGTACCGGGGCCTCGCGCCGGGCCTGCTGCTCTCCTTCGGCATCGCCGCGGCGGCCATCATCTTTCGCGCGCAGACCGGCATCGCTGCGCTCAACCCCGTCGTCGTTGCGCTGGTCGTCGGCATCGCTGTCCGTGCGGCCACGGGGCCGATGCCGGCGCTGGTCCCCGGCATCGCCTATGCGGTGCGCCCGGTGCTGCGCGCGGCGATCGTGCTGCTGGGCCTGCAGGTGACGCTGCCGCAGCTTGTGGCGCTCGGACCGGGGGCGCTGGCACTTGCCCTGGCCGTCGTCGCCCTCACGCTGCCCTTCACGGTGTGGCTGGGCGGCGTGCTCGGCGTGGACCGCGCCCTGTCGCAGCTGATCGGCATGGGGACGGCGATCTGCGGCGCCTCCGCGATCGTCGCCGCCAACCAGGTGGTGCGCGGCAAGGGCGAGGACGTGACCTATGCGCTCGCGGTCATCACACTGTGCGGCACGGCCGCGATGCTGATCCTGCCTGGCCTCGCGGGGCCGGTGGGCTTCGATGCGGCGGCCTATGGGCTGTGGGCCGGGGCGTCGGTGCATGAGGTGGTGCAGGCCGTGGGGGCCGCGGCCGCCGGCGGCGAGGTCGCGACCCAGAGCGGCACGGTGATGAAGCTGGCGCGCGTGTTCCTGCTCGCCCCCGCACTGCTCGCGCTGGGCTGGTGGGTCTCGCGCGGGGCCGGTGCGGGGACGGTCAAGGCGCCAGTGCCGTGGTTCGCCTTCGGCTTCCTGGCCCTGGTCGTGATCGGCAGCACGGGGCTCGTGCCGCGCCAGGCGACCGAGGCGAGCCGCTTCCTGGTGCCGCTGATGATGGCGGCCTCGGTTGCTGCCCTGGGCCTGTCGACCGACCTGCGCGCGCTCAAGGCGCGGGGTGTGCGGCCGATGGCGTTGGGCATCGGCAGCAGCCTGTTCATCGCGGGGCTCGCGCTCGTGGGTGTGATGCTGATCCGATGATCGCACGCGGCGACCCGCGGCTGACCGCCGCGATCGTGGCCAGTGCCTTGTTCATGCAGAATCTCGACGGCTCGGCGGTGAATACCGCCCTGCCGGCCATGGCGCGCGAGTTCGGCGCCGAGCCCGCGCATATGAGTGCCGCGGTGACCGCCTACCTTGTCTCGCTGACCGTCTTCATCCCGGCTTCGGGCTGGGTCGCGGACCGGTTCGGCGCCAAGCGCATCTTTCTCATGGCGATCGTGCTGTTCGTGGGATCCTCGATCCTGTGCGGCGCTGCCGGAAGTTTCTCGCAGCTGGTCGCCGCGCGCATCCTCCAGGGGTTGGGCGGTGCGATGATGATCCCCGTCGGGCGATTGCTGCTGCTGCGCGGCGTGCGCAAGGACCAGCTGCTGACGGCCACCGCCTGGCTCACCACGCCGGCGGTGCTGGGGCCGGTGATCGGACCGCCGCTGGGGGGCTTGCTCACCGATGCGCTGTCCTGGCGGTGGGTGTTCTGGATCAACATCCCCGTCGGCATCATCGGGCTGATCGCGGCCTGGCGCCTGATCCCCCGCCCCGAGCAGGGGCCGCCGCCCAAGCTGGACGCGGTGGGCCTGCTGCTGGTCGGTGCGACGCTCGCCACCGGCATGATCGGCATCGAGACGGCGGGGCGCCACATCCTGCCCGACTACGGCTGGCAGGTTGCGCTGGTCGTGAGCGCGGTGCTCGGTGTCGCCACGATCTGGCATCTGCGCCGCGTGACGCAGCCGGCGATCGACCTCACCCTGCTGCGCGTGCCGACCTTCCAGGTGGCGGCGGTGGCGGGGACGGTGTTCCGCATCGCGGCCGGCGCCTCGCCCTTCCTGCTCGCGCTGACCCTGCAGATCGGCTTCGGCTGGAGCGCGACACAAAGTGGCTTGGTCTCCTTCGCGACGGCGCTGGGGGCCTTCTCGATGAAGCCGCTGGCAAGGCCGCTGCTGCGCCAGTTCGGCTTCCGCAACGTGCTGATCGGCAATGGTTTGGTCGCGGCCATGGGGCTGGGCGTCGGTGCGCTGTTCACGCCGGCCTGGCCGGGGGTCGCAATCTTCCTGGTGCTCGCGATGGGCGGTCTGTCGCGGTCGCTGCAGTTCACCGCCTACAACACGCTGGCCTTCGCGGATCTTCCGCCCGAGCGGCTCTCCGCCGGCACATCCTTCTACGGCACCGCGCAGCAGCTGCCGGGCGCGCTGGGCGTGGTACTGGCCAGCGGTGCACTCAGCGTGAGCACGGCGCTGGCGGGGCGGGAGGCCGCGATTCTCGCGGATTTCTCGGTGGCGTTCTGGGTGGCGGGGTTCGTGGCAATCCTGGCCGTGCCGCTCGGCCTGGGGCTGGCGCGGGATGCGGCGGCCGAGGTGTCCGGCCACCGGCACTAGTTCACGGTGATGCCGAATTCCCGCGTCAGCGCCGTCCAGCGTGCGACGTCGCGCGCGACGTAGTCGGCGAACTCGGCGGGCGAGGCACTCGGCGTCACGCGCAGTCCCTGGCCTTCGAGATTGCTGAGGATCGCCGGCTCCCGCAGCGCGCGCGTGGTGTGGGCGTGGAGGGTCGCGATGATCTCGGCGGGCGTGCCCGCCGGCGCGAACAAGCCGTTCCAGAGGGTGGTGGTGAGGTCGGGAAAGCCGGCCTCCAGCGTGGTCGGCGTATCCGGCAGCTGCGGCAGCCGCTCGCGCGAGACCACGGCGAGGGCGCGCAGGCGCCCGGACTGGATATGCGGCAGCGCGGAGACGACGTTGAACTCGCTGATCTGCGCATCGCCGCGCAGCATGACCGGGACCATCTCTCCGGCACCACGCAGGGCCAGGTGCGTGAGCGTGATGCCCGCGCGGCGGGCAAAGGTCTCGAGGTCGATGTGCTGGTAGGACCCCACGCCCGCCGAGGCGAAGACCAGCGGGTTTGGCGATGCGCGGGCGAGGGCCACGAATTCCGCCAGGCTGTTCGCCGGCACGGTCGACGGCGTGAGCAGGAGCTGCGGCGCCTCGATGAGGTTGGTGATGGGGGTAAGGCCGCGCGCGGGTGTCAGCGGCCGCTCCGGCCCGGCCATGGCGGAGTTGATGGCGTGGGTCGAGACGTTGTTCACGATCAGCGTGTGGCCGTCGGGGCGCTCGCGCATGACGGCGTCATTGGCGATCCAGCCATTCGCACCGGCGCGGTTTTCCACCACCACCGGCTGGCCGAGCGCGCGGCCGAGCGGTTCGGCAATCACGCGCGCGATCAGGTCCGTGGTTCCGCCCGGGACCAGCGGAAGGACGAGGCGCACCGGGCGGCTCGGCCAGCCCTGCGCGAGCGCGGGTGCCGCGAGCGGCAGGGCCAGAAGCGCGCGGCGTGTGGATTGCATCATCGCCATCACTCCATCCGGATCCCGGCGTCGCGGATCAGCGCCGCCATGCTGGCGTGCTCGGCCGCGAGCGTGTTCGCGAAGGCCTCGGGCGTATTGCCGACGATGCCGTAGCCCAGCCCCTCCAGCCGTTCGCGGATGGCGGGTTGGGCGAGCGCCTCGCGCAGTGCACCGTTCAGGCGCGCGACGATCGGCGCCGGCGTGCCGGCCGGCGCCAGCAGCGCAGCCCAGGTGTAGAAGGCGAAGCCCGGCAGCCCGGCCTCCGCGATGGTGGGGCTCTCCGGAATTGCCTCGCGCGAGCGGCCCGC
>JAZKFA010000379.1:11469-26573 GCA_040386655.1 Pseudomonadota bacterium
CGCGATCAGGCGCAGGCGCCCCTCGCGGATGAAGCCGTTCGGCGTCGGCAGCCCGAAGAAGCCGAGTGCGACATTGCCGGCCACCACGCCCGTCAGCGCCGGCGTCGCGCCCCGATAGGAGATGTGGTTCATCCGCACCCCCGCGCGCTGGAGGAACATCTCCATTGCCACGTGCTGCGGGCTGCCCGCACCGCCCGAGGCGTAGTCGATCGCACCTGGCCTGGCGCGCGCCTGCGCGATCACCTCCGCCAAATTTGTCGCTGGAAAGGACGGGTGCGCGACCATCGCCCAGCGGATCTGCACGATCTGCCCGATCGGCGCGAAATCGCGCAGCGGGTCATACCCCGCCTGCGCGTTCAGGTTCGGCAGCATGGTCAGCACGGCGTCGTTCGTCGCCAGCAGCGTGTAGCCATCCGGCGCCGCCCGCGCGCCCGTGCGCATTCCCACGATGCCCGATGCGCCGGTCATGTTCTCGATCACCAGGCGCTGGCCCAGCGCGCGCTCCACTGGCTCCGCCACGATGCGGAACACCACGTCGACCGCGCTGCCCGCGGCCAGCGGCATCACCACGCGGATCGGGCGGTCGGGGTAGGAGGCCTGCGCTTGCGCAGCCGAAACACCACCCAGCATCAGCGCGCACGCCATCAACCAACGCCGCATCGCCTCACTCCCCATCCGGCGCCGTTGCGCTCGCTTGCCTCCATGGGGGCAGGCGCCCGACCCGGCTGTCAAGCACGGGGCGCCCGCTTGCCGCCCCGCCCAGGCACGTCTTGAATGGACGCGCACAGGAGCCCCGCATGACCGTCATCGACGCGCATACCCACATCTTCACCGAGCACATGATCAATACCATCGCGCGCGAGGTGCCCACGCTGGCCCCCAAGCTCACCCGCGTGGATGCGGAGTCCAGCGCGCTCGAACTGCTCGGCGTGAAGCAGAACCCCTTCCCGCGCGGCGCCTGGGACCTCGAGCGCCGCTTCGCCGACATGGCGAAGCAGGGCGTGGACATGCACGTCATCTGCAATGTGCCGCACACGTTCCTCTATGAGGCTGAGGCGGGCGCCGCAGATGCCGTCACTGAAATCCAGAACGCCGCCATCGGCGCGCTCTGCCGGGAATACCCGGAGAAGTTCATCGGCCTCGCCAGCGTCGCGCTGCAGGACCCGACCCGCGCCGCGGCCACACTCGAATGCGCCGTCACGCAGCACGGGCTGCGCGGCGTCCACATCGGGTCCAACGTCGCCGGCCGAAACCTAGACGACCCCGCACTCGACCCGGTCTGGGCGGTGATGCAGGCGCATAAGCTGTTCGTCCTTGTCCACCCGCACCGCGTCGTCGGCGCCCAGCGCATGCACGACTATTACCTCACCAACCTCATCGGAAACCCGCTCGAGACCACCATCGCCGCGGCCTCACTCGTCTTCGGCGGCGTCATCGAGCGACACCCCGACATCCGCTTCGTTCTCTCCCACGGCGGCGGCTTCACGCCCTACCAGGCAGGGCGCTTCATCCATGGCTGGAACGTGCGCAAGGAACCGCACGTGCGCCTCAAGGGTCACCCCTCCGAGAGCCTCAACAAGCTCCTCTACGACAGCATCACCCACGCCACCGGCGCCCTGCAGTTTCTCCTCAAGGACGTCGGCCCGGACCGCATCATCTTCGGCACCGACTACCCCTTCGACATGGGCACCGAAACCGGCGTCGCCGAGATCGCCGCCGCCACGCCCGACCTCGCCACGCAAAAGACGCTGCTGGAAGGCAACGCGCGGGCGTGGCTGGGGAAGTAGGGAGAGGAAGCAAGGCGAGGGGCTCTGCCCCCTCGACCCCCACCGGGGATCGAGCGGATCCCCGGACCCCGGCATGCGTTAGGTCCTGGGTTTGGTTAGGGCTGTGCTTGCTTGAATGAGTCTGGTTGGGGAGGGGCGCATCAAGCGCGCTCCTGTGTCGCTGGTGCTCCATGCGCCCCTCCCCAACCAGACGCGCCTCCGGCGAGAACTTCCTCACCACAACCAAGAACCAACAGATGGAGGTCGAGGATCGACACGATCCCCGCCGGGTCCAGGGGCAGAGCCCCTGGCCTTGCTTGCTTCCTCCTACGCCCCCTTCACTCCGCCCGCCGTCAGCCCGGCGACGATCTGCTTTTGCGCGAGCAGGGTGAGGAGGAGAACCGGCGCGGTGACGAGCAGGGCGGCCGCAGAGAGCGGTCCCCACGATATTTGTTCGAAGGTCAGCATGTTGTTCACGGCGACGGGCAGCGTCCGCGTTTCGCGCCCCGCCAGGACGACGGCGAAGATGAAGTTGTTCCAGGAAAAGATGAAGCTGAGGATGCAGGCGACGGTGATGCCGGGTCGTGCGAGGGGCATGGCGACGTGTCGGAAGGCTTGCCAAATGGTCGCACCGTCAACGAGGGCCGCTTCCTCGAGTTCGCCGGGCAGGCCTTCGAAGAAGGAGATCATGACCCAGACCACGATGGGCAGGGTGATGACCAAGTGGGTGATGATGATGGGCGCGAGGGTGCCGGTCAGCCCCAGCCATTGGAACATCAGGAAGAGCGGGATCAGGTAGGACAGGCCTGGCGTAATGCGCGCGATGAGGATGAGGCCGGCGAGGCGCGTGGCGCGCATCTTCGCAATGCCGTAGCCGGCGGGCACACCGAGGAGGAGCGCGATGAAGGTGGCCGAGAAGCTGACGATGACGGAGTTCCACGCGTAGAGCAGGAAGTCATTGCGTGCGAAGACCTCTGCGTAGTTGTCGAGCGTGGGCGGGGAGGGAATGAAGACCGGCGGGAAGGCGGTGTTGTCGAGCTCGTTCTTCAGCGAGAGCGAAAGCATCCACAGGAAGATCAGGATCGCCGGCGAGATCAGCAGCAGGACCGAGAGTGCGAAGCCGATGCGGGAGAGCAGGCGCTTCATGGCTTCACCCTCTCGCGCGTCCACATGAGCAGCGCCGCGAGCGTCAGGATCAGGGCGAAGAAGACGACCACCACGGCCGACGCGTAGCCCATGTTGTAGAAGGCGAAGGCCTGCAGATAGAGGTAGATGTTGATGGTCTCGGACGCACTGCCGGGGCCGCCCTGGGTGATGACGTAGATGGTGTCGAAGGCCTTCAGCGCGTCGATGGTTCGGATGATGAGTGCGACGACCAGGTAGGGTGCGAGTAGCGGCAGGGTGATGTAGCGGAAGACCTGCAGCGGGGTGGCGCCATCGATCTTCGCGGCCTCGTAGGGGTCGATGGGCAGGGCCGCGAGGCCGCCGAGCAGCAGCAGCATCACCAGCGGCGTCCAATGCCAGACTTCCACCAGCACGAGCGTCGGGATGACGCTGTCGGCGTGATAGACCCACATGCTGGGCGGGATGCCGACCTGTTGCAGCAGCCAGTTCAGCACGCCGAGCTGCGGGTGGAACATCATCGTCCAGACCAGCGCCACAGCAACGGGTGTCGCCATCATGGGCAGGATGAAGATGGTGCGCGCCAGGCCGCGGAGCGGGAATTTCTGGTTGAAGATGAGTGCGGCGGCGAGGCCCAGGATCAGCGGGAAGACCACCGACAACGCTGTGTAGTAGAGCGTGCGCAGCAGCGCGAAGCCGAAGCGCTCATCGGTGAACAGCTTGGTGTAGTTCGCGAAGCCCACGAATTCGCGCGGACTGCCGAGGCGCCAATCGAAGGCGCTGACATACAGCGTGAACACCCATGGAAACAGGATGGTGCCGAGGACCGCGACGGCGGCCGGCACCACGAACCACATGTAGTGGCGCGCGTAGTTGCGCCGCCGCCGTTCGGTCGTTGCCGCCGCTTGCTCGAGGGCGGTGGCGGAGCTCAAGTCTCGCGCTCGCTCCGCTCCAGGATCGGGCGGAAGGCGGCGGTGGCGGCGCGCATTTCCGTCGCCGGATCCGCGCCGCCGATGGTGTTGGTGAGCGCGGTGCCGATCGTGTCACGGAACTCCGTCACCGGGAGGATCTCCGGCAGTCCGGCGCGGGCGATGGGCGCGGATGCCGCGAGCGTGGTGAAGAATTCGCGCGGGAAGGGGCTGCCGGTGATCGCCGCCTCGTCGCGGAAGGCGCTGCTGCGGGCGGGGACGCCGGCGCCGGCGGCGAGCATGCGGATCTGCATCTGCTTGCCCAGCGCCCATTGCAGGTAGAACCAGGCGGGGCCCTTCTTCGTGCTCGCCTCGGGGATGCCGTAGCCGGCGCCGAACAGCGCGCAGTGATGGTTGGCGGGCCCGCGGGGCACCAGCGCATAACCGACTTTGCCGGCGACACGCGAGCGTTGCGGATTCTCGAGCGGGGCGGCGAAGCCGATGCCATCCACCCACATCGCGGCACGGCCCTGCATGAAGGTGGTCTGGCACTCGTTCCAGTTGAAGCCGATGGAGCCGGGCGGCGACGCATCGCGCAGGAAGCGCTGGTACTGCGTGGTGGCCCAGATCGCGTCGTCGGTGTCGGTGATGAGCTGGCGCTCGGCATTGATCATGTCGCGCTGGCGGGTACCGAGCAGGAACGAGGACCACAGCACCACATTCGCGTTCTTCACGCCGCGGCCGACATGGCCATAGACCTGCCGCGCCCGGTCCTCGATGCGCTTCGCGCCATCGAACATCTCGTCCCATGTCGTGGGCACGGCGACGTTCTTCGCGGCGAGCAATTCCTTGTTGTAGTAGAGGATGAAGTAGTCGGCGAAGGCCGGCAGCGTGTCCATCCGGCCATCGGCCTGGGTCGCGTAGGTGCGCATGCCCGCGCCGAAATCATCGAAGTCGAAATCGGGCGCCGTCAGGGTGCGGTCGGCGATCAGTGCGCGAATATCCGTGTTCCAGCGCGCACGGCCGACCTGGCGCTTGTTCACGTGCAGGCTGACCTCGCCCACGTCGAAGGAAGGCCGGCCCGAGGCGTATTCGATGATGATCTTCTGGCGGTGCTGCTGTTCGGGCACCACCTCGACCCCGGCGCGGATGCCGGTCAGTTCCTCGAATTCCCGGTTGTGCTGTTGCAGCAGGGCGCCGCGCGGGGAGGTCTGGACCGAGACCTCGATGCGCTCGCCACGGAAGCGGCGCCAGTCGAAGGTGCTCTGTGCGCCGGCGCGCTCGATGATGGCCGGGGCGGCAAGCGTGCCCAGAAGTGCTGCGCGGCGGGTGATGCCCTGCATGAACCGTCTCCCCTGTTTCTTGTTGCCGGCATCCTCGCGTCGATCGGGGTTTATCCGCAAGGCAGTTCTTCCGCGCTGGCGCCTAAAAATCGGGCAATGCGAGCGGCATGGGGCCCGGATTTCGTCCGATGGTGCTGGACAGCCGCGCGTGCGCCCGCCGAGACTGCCGCCCGCCGGACAACAAGGATGGCGCGCAGCCACCGCCTGCAACCAAGGGAGAAGGATTGCCGATGAACCGCCTGTTCCATGTCGCCACCGGAGCGCTTGCGCTGCTGGCCGCGTCGCTTCCCGCCGCGGCTCAGACGCCAGCGCCGGCGGACACCATCGCGGCCATCCGCGCGCGCGGCGCGGTCATCTGTGGCGTGGCACCCTCCACCCCCGGTTTCTCGGCACCCGACAGCCGCGGCGAGTGGCGGGGCATCGACGTCGATACCTGCCGCGCGGTGGCCGCTGGCCTGCTCGGCGATGCGACCAAGGTGCGCTTCGTGCCCGCCAGCACGCAGCAGCGCTTCACCATGCTGCAGTCGGGCGAGATCGACATCCTGGTGCGCAGCACGACCTGGACGCTGGGCCGCGAGGCATCGCTGGGCCTCAGCTTCGCGGGGGTGAATTTCTATGACGGCCAGGGCTTCCTGGTGCGCCGCGATTCCGGCGTGACGACCGCCACGCGCCTGGATGGCGCAACCGTCTGCGTGCAGCCTGGCACGACAACCGAGCTGAACCTCGCCGATTATTTCCGCACCAACCGGATGCGCTTCACCCCTGTCGTGATCGACAATGTCGAGGAGCTGCGCAACGCTTTCCGCTCCGGCCGTTGCGACGTCTACACGAACGACGCCTCCTCGCTCGCTTCCTTCCGCGCTGGCGAAGGGGCGAATGCGGATCGCTATTTGCTGCTGCCCGAGATCATCTCGAAGGAGCCGCTGGGCCCGGTGGTGCGCAAGGGCGACCAGCGCTTCTTCGACATCGTGCGTTGGTCCCTGTTCGCGCAGCTGACGGCGGAGGAGCTGGGCATCACGTCAGCCAATCTCGGCACCTTCAACGACAGCACGAACCCGGATGTGCAGCGCTTCCTTGGCCGCACCGGCGAGCTTGGCCGTCAGCTGGGCGTGAACAATGACTGGGCGGTGCAGATCGTCCGCCAGGTGGGCAATTTCTCGGAGATGTGGGAGCGCAACATCACCCCGCTCGGCATCCAGCGGGGCATCAACAACCTGTGGAACCGCGGCGGCCTCCACTACCCGCCGCCGATGCGCTGATAGTGCGCATCGGCATTTTGTGTGCCCTCAAGCGGCGGGCGCGCGCTCCGCGCCTTTCGCCGGACTGCCGGCGTTCGGCCATTCGGCCTCGCAGTGCGCGCAAAGCGCGCGCCCCGGAAGCGCGGGCTCTTAGCGCCTAAGCAATTAACCGGACGGCCGAGTTGGGCGGCGGGAATGACGACGGGCCTGCCCGCGCATCCCATAGCCAAAAACAAAAGAAAGGGGTCCGGGGAAATTCCTTTCACCGGCCTTACTTCTTCCGCTTCTCCTTGAGCGCCGCCCAGTACTCCAGCCGCTTCTTCACATCCCTCTCGAACCCACGCTCATTGGGCACGTAGAACTCCTGCGGCCCGAGCTTCTCGGGGAAGAATTCCTGCCCTGCGTAGGCGTCCGGCTCGTTGTGGTCGTAGCGGTAGCCCGCGTGGTAGCCGAGTTGCTTCATCATCCGTGTCGGCGCGTTCAGGATGGACAGTGGCGGCGGCAGGTGCGCGGTGCGCTCGGCGGCCTCGAGTGCGGCGGCGAAGCCCATGTAGGAGGCGTTGGATTTCGGCGCGGTCGCCACGTAGGTGATCGCCTGCGCCATGAACAGCTTGCCCTCCGGCCAGCCGATGCGGAGGTAGGCGTCCCAGGCGGTGATGACCTGCTGGACCGCCTGCGGGTCGGCCATGCCGATATCCTCGGCGGCGGCGCAGGCGAGGCGGCGGAAGACCGTCTCTCCGGCCTCCCCGGCGACCATCATGCGCGCGGCGTAGTAGAGTGCCGCCTGCACGTCGGACCCGCGCAGGGATTTGTGGAAGCAGCTCAGCAGGTCGTAATGGCCGTCGCCGGCCTTGTCGTGCGTGGGCATGCGCCGCTGCAGCAGCTGGCCCATGGCCTCAAGGCCGAGCGGCGCTTCTTCCCCGGCGCTGAACACCAGCTCGGCCATGTTGAGCAGGTAGCGTCCATCGCCGCCGGCGAGGTCGATCATCGCGGCCCGGGCTTCGGGCTCCAGGGGCAGGGGGCGGCCTTCCTCGGCCTCCGCGCGGGTGAGGAGCTGGTCGAGTGCGACCTCGTCCAGCTTCTTCAGCACCAGGACCTGGCAGCGCGACAGCAGCGCGCCGTTCAGCTCGAAGGACGGGTTTTCCGTGGTGGCGCCCACCAGCACGACGGTGCCGTCCTCCACGACGGGTAGGAAGCCATCCTGCTGGGCGCGGTTGAAGCGGTGGATCTCGTCGCAGAACAGCAGGGTACCGGTGCCGGCCGCGCGCGCCTTGCGCGCATCCTCGAAGACGCGGCGGAGTTCGGCGACGCCGCTCTGGATGGCCGAGATGGCGACGAAGTGCCGCCCGCTCTGCTGCGCCAGCAGCCGCGCGATGGTCGTCTTCCCCGTCCCCGGCGGCCCCCACAGAATGATGGAGGTGACGGCCTGGGCGGCCACCATGCGCCCGAGCGGCGCGCCGGGGCCGAGAAGGTGCGCCTGGCCCACCACCTCATCGAGGGTGGTCGGGCGGACACGGTCGGCGAGGGGGCGGGGCGAACTCATGGGATGATGGAGATGGGCATTCCCTGCACCCCTTTCGACCGCCCGGCCTCAGCCGAGCAGGGCGGCGATCTCCGCGCGCAGTTCCGGCATGCCGGCGCCGGTCTCGCTGCTGGTCGTCAGCACCAGCGGATGGGCGGCGATGTGCTTGCGCGCGATTTCCTGCGCCTCGGCTTGGCGGGCGGCCAGGCGCGCGGGCTTGGTGTCGTCGGCCTTGGTGATGACGATCTGGAAGGTGACGGCGGCCTCGTCGAGTAGGCGCATCGCGGCGTTGTCGGCGGCCTTGGTCTCGACCCGGGCATCGAGGAGAAGGAACACTCGGCGCAGCGTCGGACGGCCGCGCAGAAAGCCGAACATCAACCCCTGCCAATCCGCCTTCACGCTTTTGGCCGCCTGCGCGTAGCCATAGCCGGGCATGTCGACCAGCGTCATGCGCTCGCCCAGGTCGAAGAAGTTCAGCTGCCGCGTGCGTCCCGGCGTGTTGGAGACACGTGCGAGCGCATTCTGCCCGGTCAGCGCATTAACCAGCGAGGACTTCCCCACGTTCGACCGACCGCAGAAGGCGACCTCCAGCTTGTCCGTCGGAGGCAGCTGGTCGAGCTTCTGCGCCGCGTAGAAGAAGGTACAGGGGCGGGCGAACAACAGTCGCCCGGCCTCGATCAGGGCCGCGCGCTCGCCATCGTCGCGCGCTTCGGAGAGCCCGCCGGCGGGAAGAGGAGCACTCACCCCTTCTTGGCCAAAGCGAGCGTCTTGCGCGCCGCCATCCGTTCCGCCCGTTCCTGCCGCGTGATCCAAGCTTGCTGCGCGATCGAGAGCAGGTTGTTCCAGGTCCAGTAGACCACCAGGCCCGCCGGCATCGAGGCGAGCATGAAGGTGAACAGGATCGGCATGTAGGTGAACAGCTTGGCCTGGATCGGGTCGGTCGGCTGCGGGTTCAGCTTCTGCTGCACATACATGGTCACGCCCATGAACAGGGCCCAGGCCGGCAGGTGCAGGAAGGCGGATAGCTGCATGGGGTCGAAGGGCAGCAGCCCGAACAGGTTGAACAGGTTGGTGGGGTCCGGCGCCGAAAGATCGCGGATCCAGCCCACGAAAGGCGCCTGGCGCATCTCGATGGTGACGAACAGCACCTTGTAGAGCGCGAAGAAGACGGGGATCTGGATCAGGATCGGCAGGCAGCCGGAGACCGGATTGATCTTCTCCGTCTTGTACAGCTGCATCATCTCGGCCTGCGCCTTGCGCGGGTCGTCGACGTTGCGTTCCTTGATCTCGGTCATCTTGGGGCCAAGGAGCTTCATCTTGGCCATGGAGTGATAGGCCTTGTTCTGCAGCGGGAAGAACAAGATCTTGATGCACAGCGTGAAGACCAGGATGGCGACGCCGAAATTGCCGAACAGCTCGAACAGGAAGTCGATGGCGTAGAAGAAGGGCTTGGTCAGGAAGTAGAACCAGCCGAAATCCACCGCCTTGTCGAAATCGGTGATGCCGGTGCGCTCGTAGCGGTCCAGTGTCGCGACTTCCTTGGCACCGGCGAACAGCCGCGTCGCGATCTCGGCACTCGCGCCCGCGGCGACCTCCAGCGGTGCGGCGGCGGCGAGGTCGGCCTGCCAGCGGTCGCGCCCGCCTTCGGAGACGTGGCGGAAGGCGGTGCGCATCGGGGTGTCGCGCGCGGGGATCAGCGCGGTCAGCCAGTACTTGTCCGTGATCCCCGCCCAGCCACCGGCGGAGGATGTCACCTCGAAAGCGGGGTTTCCGGGGCGCTTGCCCGCCTCGGACTTGGCCGAGGAATAGCTCCATTCCTGCAGACGGCCGTCGAGCACGCCGACGAAGCCCTCATGGAGGATGTAGAAGCCAGCAAGCTCGGGGGTCTGTTCGCGGCGGATGCGTGCCCAGGGCAGCACCGTGACGGCCTCAACTCCGGTGTTGCGCACGCTCTGCGTGACAGAGACCATGTAGTTCTCGTCCAACGCCAGCGCGATCGAGAAGACTTGGCCCTGGCCATTGTCCCAGGTGAGCGTCACCGGGCTGCCGGGCGCGAGACGCTGAGCGCTCGCGGTCCATTCGGTATTGCCATCGGGGACGCGGGTGCGGCCGTCGCCGGCCGCGCTCCAGCCCCACTGGGCGAAGTATCCCGCCGTCGAGTCGCGCGGTGCGAACAGCTGCACCAGCGGCGAATTGGGCGCGAGCGTCTCGCGGTAGCCGGTGAGTTCCAGCGTATCGAGCATGGCACCGCGCAGGTTCAGGCTGCCCTGTACGCGGGGGCCCTGCACGGCGATGCGCGGCGCCGGCCCACGCGGGGCGGCGGGGGCCGTGGCGTCGCCCGGGGTCGCGGTGACCACCTGACCGGCGGCGGGGGGCACGGCCGGCGTGGCGGGTGTGGGGACCGGCTGGGATTGCGGCGCCTGCGCGGTGGGAACCGGCACGTTCGGCTTCACCAGCAGGTTGAAGGTCAGCAGGATGCCGATCGAGAGCGCGATCGCCAGAATGAGGTTCTTTTGGTCCATGGCGGGCGGATCAGCCTTTCGGCGACGAGGGGTTCGGCACCGGGTCATAGCCGCCCGGGTGCCAGGGGTGGCAGCGCAGGATGCGCCGCGCGGTGAGGTAGGTGCCGCGGAGCGCGCCGTGTTCGGTCAGGGCTTCCACCGCATAGGCGGAGCAATGCGGCTCGAACCGGCAGTGCGGACCGATGATGCCGCGCAGCGTGTAGCGGTAGGTGTGCACGCAGCCCTTGAGCACCATCGCGGCGCCGCGGTCGACCTGGCCGAGCACGTCGCTCATCGGGTCACGCCCGCTTGGCGCAGCGCACCGCGGAGGTCGCCTTGCAGGGTGGCGAAGTCTCGCTTGCCGGTCGCGTCGCGGCCGATCAGCACCAGGTCCCAGCCGGGCGCCATGGCGCCTTCGGCAAGCAGGGCGGGGATGGCCAGGCGCGCAGCTTCGCGCAGCCGGCGCTTGGCGCGGTTGCGCACCACGGCGTTGCCGACCTTCTTGGTGACGGTGAAGCCGATTCGTGTTTCGCCGGACTCCGCCGGCAGGGCCTGCAGCACCAGCCCGGGACGGGCCGCGCGCTTACCCTTGGCGGCGACGCGAAGAAATTCCCGCCGACGTTTCAAGCGTGTGGGCCGTGGCGCCATGGGGCATGTCCGGCCGTCGCCTGCTCAGGCGGAGAGTTTCTTGCGGCCCTTGGACCGGCGATTGGCCAGGATGTTGCGGCCGCCCACGGTGGACAGGCGGGCGCGGAAGCCGTGGCGGCGCTTCCGGACGAGTTTGGACGGCTGGTAGGTACGCTTCACGACGCAATCTCCTGAATACCTGGCCGCGCCCCAGGGGGCACCGGCGCAAGGCCCGGACGTATAGGGAGCGCGCCCCATCCGCGTCAACCTTGGGCACCCGGGAGCCAAGTGATAAAAAGAAAAGATTGGGGGTCCGGGGGAAATTCTTTTCCCCCGTCTTTTTGTTTGGGAGGGTTCATGTCCGATCTCGTCGATGTCGTCGTCATCGGTGCCGGCGCGGCCGGGCTCTCCGTCGCGGCCATCTCTGCCGGGCTCGGCCTGAAGGTCGTGCTGATCGAGCGCGGCAAGATGGGCGGGGATTGCCTGAACTACGGCTGCGTCCCGTCCAAGGCGATGCTCGCGGCCGGCCATGCCGCCGCCCAGGCGCGCGGTGCGCACCGGTTCGGGGTGAAGGTCTCCGCGCCCGAGATCGATTGGGCGGGCGTGCGTGCGCATGTGAAGGGCGCCATCGCGCGCATCGAGCCCAATGACAGCGCCGCCCGGTTCCGCGGCATGGGAATCGACGTGATCGAGGCCTCCGCCCATTTCATCGCGCCTGACGAGGTGGAGGCGGGCCACCGCCGCATCCGCTTCCGCCGCTGCGTCATCGCGGCCGGGAGTGCCGCCATCATCCCACCGATCCCCGGCCTGGGCGAGGTGCGCTACCTCACCAACGAGACCCTGTTCGAGCTCGAGGAGGCGCCCGAGCACCTGGCCATCATCGGCGGCGGCCCGATCGGGCTGGAGATGGCGCAGGCCCATGCAAGGCTGGGCTGCCGTGTCAGCGTGATCGAGGCCGCATCCTCCATCGCGAGCCGCGAGGATCCCGAGATGGTGTCCGGCCTGCGCGACGCGCTGGAGCGCGACGGGGTGGAATTCCATGAGGGCGTGAAGGTGGACGCCGTCGCGCGGGAAGGCGCGGGGATTGCGGTGATGCTCGGCGATGGCAGCAAGGTGGCGGCCTCGCACCTGCTGCTGGCCACCGGGCGGGCGCCGCGGCTGGCGGCACTCGACCTGGTGGTGGGGCAGGTGGATGCGAGCCCGCGCGGCATCACCACCGATGCGGGGCTGCGCAGCGTGAGCAATCGCCGGGTCTTTGCCTGCGGGGACATCGCGGACCCCGCCGGCATCGGCCCGCGCGCCTTCACCCATGTGGCGAGCCAGCATGCGGGCATCCTCGCGCGGCGGATGATCTTCAAGCTCCCGGCGAAGGTGGACTACGCGGCCCTGCCGCGGGTGACCTACACCGACCCGGAGATCGCCCAGATCGGCTTGACCGAGGCGGAGGCGCGCGCGGCGGGCTATGAGGGGCTGACCCTGCTGCGCTGGCCTCTGGCCGAGAATGACCGCGCGGTGGCGGAGGGTGTCGAGGGTGGCCTGGTCAAGCTGGTGGTGGGCAAGAAGGGGGTGCTGCTGGGTGCCTCGATCCTCGCACCCGGGGCGGGGGAGATGGCGGGCACCTATGGGCTGATGATCGGGCGCAAGCTGCCCCTGTCGGCGCTGGCGGGGATGGTGCTGCCCTATCCGACGCTGGCTGAGATGGGCAAGCGCGCGGCGGGGGATTTCTACACCCCGAAGCTGACGAGTGCGCTGGTGAAGCGCGCGGTGGGCTGGTTGAAGTACGTCTGAGCCGCTCAGGCCGCCACGGCACGGGCGGGTGCGCGGATGGTCCAGTTCACCGCCACGGCCCCCAGCCCCACGATGACCATCACGGGCCAGAACGCCGCGTAGCTGCCGCTCACATCCACCAGGATCGCGCCGGTGCCCGCACCCAGGAACCCGCCGACCTGGTGCGAGAAGAAACACAGCCCATACAGCGCCCCGAGGTCGGCGACGCCGAAGCGCTTGGCGATCGCCGCCGAGGTCAGCGGGATCGTCCCCAGCCAGACGGAGCCCATGACGGCGGCGAAGACCATCGTCCCCCATTCCGTCGGCGTGGTGCTGGCGAAGACCGCGATCGCCACGGTGCGGATCAGGTAGATGGACCCCAGCGCGCGTTCGGGCCGGACGATGCCCGCGAGCCGCCCGCACACCCAGGAGCCGGGGATGTTGAACAGCCCCACCAGCATCAGCGCGGTGGCACCCAGGGAGGCGGGCAGGCCACACAGGGCCAGGTGCGCCGGCAGGTGGGTCGTCAGGAAGGCCAGCTGGAAGCCGCAGGCGAAGAAGCCGAGCGTCAGCAGCGCGAAGCCCTTGTCGGCGAAGGCGGTCCGCGCCAGCGCCGGCAGCCCGGACAGGCCCACCGGCGGCGGACCCACGCGCAGCGACGGGCGCCATTCGAGGCGTGGTGCGGCGATGAAGGCCAGCGTGAGCGTGGCACACAGGATCATCAGCGCCGTCTGCGTGCCGAAGGCGTTGATGCTGCCCATGGCGAGCGGGACCATCGCCGCCTGGCCGAAGGACCCGCCCGCGGAGGCCAGGCCCATCGCATTGCCCCGCTGCTCCGGCGGCACCGCGCGGGCGACGGCCGACAGAACCGTGCCCGCACCCGCGCAGGCGACGCCGAGGCCGGTCAGGATGCCGATACCGAAGAACACCGTGATGGCGGAGGGCCAGGCGGCGACCAGCGTCAGCCCGGCTGCGTAGAAGCCCGCCCCGATCAGCGCGATGCGCCCGGCGCCGAACTTGTCCGCCATCGCGCCCGTGAAGGGCTGGGCCAGCCCCCAGAGCAGGTTATGGGTCGCGACGGACAGGCCAATGGCTGTCGCCGTCACGCCATGCTCGACGCCGAGCGGCAGCAGGAACAGGCCGAAGGTCTGGCGGATGCCGAGGGCAAGGCTCACCGACAGGGCGGCGGCGAAGATCACGATCCAGGCGCTGCGTGTCATTCCCGCATAGGGCAGGATCGCGCGGCGCCGAGGGAAGCAATGGCTGCGCGGGGCAGCCATGCGTCGCGGCGGAAGGGACGAGCCCCTCCGCCGCCGTGCATCAAGCCAGCTGCGGCCGGCCGGAGCGCAGCGCCACCGGCTTGCGCTTCGCCACCGCAAAGTCCGGATCGAACACGCGAGGGATGTCCGCGCGGGTCAGGCCGATATCGGCCAGCTCACGCGGGCTCAGCGCAAGCAGGTCGGAATAGGCGCGGCGCTTGGCCGGAAAGCTCGCGACGGCGCGGGCGAGCGTTGCGATCGCGGTCGCCACCGTGCGCAGGCCAAGGCCAAGCTTGCGGGCGAACAGGGCGTCGCCCTGGTTCGTGGCGGCGACACGCAGCGCTTCGCGCTCGGCGGCGTCGCGCATGCCGATGGTGGGGCGGAGGGCAGTCAGCTCACTCTGGGTGAGGCGGGCGTCCATGGTAGAAGTTCCTCAGTTGCGGGATGCCCCGTCCGCGCCGGATGGTGATCACCACCTCGGCGCCGGGGCATTGGCCGCAGAGGGAATGTAGGTACGCTTACGAGCCGGACGATGCGGCATTGCAGCAATCGAGACCAACGCTGAATGCATGGCTTCCTGTGGAACCATGCGAATATTTGGTAACACCTCGTGAGGACGCCATCCGCCGTGACCGCCGAACAACGTCTCGCCGCCCTCCGCTCAGCACTCGCCGCCGCCGGCCTGGACGGCATGCTCATCCCGCGCGCCGATGAGCATCTGGGCGAATACGTGCCCGCCTCGGCCGAGCGCCTCGCGTGGCTCACCGGCTTCACCGGCAGTGCGGGGATGGCGATCGTGCTGCGCGACCGCGCCGCGGTCTTCACCGATGGGCGCTACACCCTCCAGGTCACGCAGCAGACCGACGCTGCGCTGTGGGAGCGTCGCCACCTCACGGAGGAGCCGCCCGCCGAATACCTGCGTGCGCATGCGGCCGGGCAGCGCATCGGCTTCGATCCCTGGCTCTACGCCGAGCCGGCGCTGGCGCGCTTCGAGGCCGCCGGCGCCACGCTGGTCCCGCTCGACGCCAACCCGATCGACGCCATCTGGCCG
>JAZKFA010000380.1:0-4296 GCA_040386655.1 Pseudomonadota bacterium
AAGCACGGCGTCGAGGGTCTGGGTCATGGTCGCTCCGCGGTCAGTCCCCCCGGGCTTGGCTGCGCAGGAGGTGCTTCTGGATCTTGCCGGTCGATGTCTTCGGGATCTCGGCGAAGACGATCGCGCGCGGCACCTTGTAGCCCGCCAGATGCTGCTTGGCGAAGGCGATGAGCTCCGCCTCCGTCGCTTGTGCACCGGGCTTGAGTTCGACGAAGGCGAGGGGCGTCTCGCCCCATTTCGCGTCTGGCTTCGCGACCACGCCCACGACCGCCACGGCGGGGTGCTTGTAGAGGGCGTCCTCAACCTCGATGGAGCTGATATTCTCCCCGCCGGAGATGATGATGTCCTTGGAGCGGTCCTTCAGCTGGATGTAGCCATCGGGGTATTTCACGGCCAGGTCGCCGGTGTGGAACCAACCGCCGGCGAAGGCGGCCTCGGTCGCGGCGGCGTCCTTGAGGTAGCCCTTCATGATCACATTGCCGCGCATCATCACCTCGCCGAGCGTCGCGCCATCGGCGGGCACGGGGCGCATGGCGTCGTCCATCACGTGGAGGCCCTCGAGTGCGAGATAGCGCACGCCTTGGCGCGCCATCAGCGCGGCCTGCTCGGCGCCGGGCCTCGCATCCCATTCCGCGTGCCATTCATTGACGACGGACGGGCCGTAGCATTCGGTCAGGCCATAGACGTGGCAGACGGAGAAGCCGGCCGCGCGCATCGCGGCCAGCACCGCCTCGGGCGGCGGCGCGCCGGCGGTGATGAACTGCGGCGGTGACGCCAGGGCGCGTTGCTCCGCCTCGGGTGTCGCCAGCATCGTCGCCATCACGATCGGGGCGCCGCACATGTGGGTGACGCTGTGGTCCGCCATGAGCTGCCACAGTGTCGCACCGCGGACCGCGCGCAGGCAGACCTGGGTGCCCGCGACCGCGCAAACGGTCCAGGGAAAGCACCAGCCATTGCAGTGGAACATCGGCAGCGTCCACAGGTAGACGGGGTGCTTGCCCATGCCCGCCGAGAGCACGTTGCCGGTCGCGAGCAGCTGCGCACCGCGATGGTGGTACACCACGCCCTTCGGACGGCCGGTGGTCCCCGAGGTGTAGTTCAGCGCGATGGCGTCCCACTCATCCTGGGGCATCAGCCAGGCGAAAGCCTCGTCGCCTTCATCCAGCAGCGCCTCGTAGCCGATCCCGCCCAGCGTCGCGCCGCGTGCGGATTCGGGTGCCATCGCGTCGTCCACCTCGATGACCACTGGCGTCGCCTTGCACTGCGCGAGGACCGCGCGAAGCACCGGCATGAACTCGGTGTCGACGATAACGGCGCGCGCCTCGCCATGGTCGAGGATGTAGGCGATGGTCGCGGCGTCGAGACGGATGTTGATGGCGTTCAGCACCGCGCCCGCCATGGGCACGCCGTAGTGGGCTTCCAGCATCTCCGGGATGTTCGGCAGCAGGGCCGCCACCGTGTCGCCGCGCCCGATACCGCGCGCCGAGAGTGCCGAGGCAAGCTTCACGCAGCGCGAGCGCAAGCTTCGATAGTCGCGCCGCAGCGCGCCATGGGCCACAGCGATGTGGTCGGGGTAAACCGTCGCCGCGCGTTCCAGAAACAGCAGCGGCGTCAGCGGCTGGTGATTGGCCGGGCCGCGCTCCAGTCCCGTCGTGTAGTCGACCATGGATCTTGCTCCGTTTAGCGATCTTGCCAGCGCGGCCGGCGCTTCTCGAGGAAGGCGCCGATCCCCTCCGCCGCATCCGCCGCCAGCATGTTCTCCACCATCGCCGCCGAGGCCAGCCGGTAGGCCTCGCTCAGCGGCGCGCCGGCCTGGGCATTGAAGGCCCGCTTGCCAAGCTGCACCGCCATCGCGGACCGCGCCGCGATGCCGGCCGCGAGTGCCGTGGCCTCCGCAACCGCGCCGCCTGCGGGCACCACGCGATTGACCAACCCGATGCGCCGCGCCTCCGCGGCGCCGATCATCGCGCCGGTCAGCAGCATCTCCATCGCCGGCTTGCGCGCGACGGCGCGGGAGAGTGCGACGGCCGGCGTCGAGCAGAACAGGCCGATGTCGACGCCCGGCGTGCAGAAGCGCGCCTGGGCGCCAGCGATGGCCAGGTCGCATGACGCCACGATCTGGCAGCCCGCCGCAGTCGCGACACCCTCCACCGCCGCAATCACCGGCAGGCGATGATGCACGATGGCCTGCATGAGCGCGGCGCAGTCCTCCATGGTCGCGGCGAAGAAGGCCGCGCCCGCATCGGTGTCGGCGCGGTGCGCGGTGACCTCGCGCAGGTCGTGCCCCGCGCAGAAGGCCGGCCCCTCCGCGGCGAGCAGGATGACGCGGACAGTCGGGTCAGCGGCGATGGCGTCGAGCGACGAATGCAGCGCCGCGATCATCGTGCGCGACAGGCTGTTCCGCGCCGCCGGGTGGTTCAGCGTGAGCATTGCGATCCCCGCCGCATCGCTGCGCGTGACGAGCGGTGTCTCGGTCATGCCATCGGCCATGATCATCTCCTTCCCCGGTGCCGTAGTATGCGCCCCTGCGCCGCCGCGGGCCATGCGTCAGCTGGGACAAACGGATACTGGCCCACCTGGCTTCGTTGCGGCATCATCCAGTCTGCCTCGATTTCCAGGATGATGTGCATGCGGCTCGCGCGTTCCTCCCTCGGCCTGCTCGTGACGGCAACGTTGGGTGCCTGTGCCGCCGGCTACAGCGACGTCATTCCTGTTGCCTCCGCCGACATGGTCGCCCGCGCCGCGACCTCGCCCGGCCCGCAATGCTCGCCCGAACAGGCCGCGATGGTGAACGAGGCGCATACCACCGCCCGCGCCCGCATCCGCGAGGGGCTCCGCTTCCTCGCTGCCGCCCCAAGCCACACACATGTGCGCCTGTGGTTTGGCGACACGCCGCCCAAGGTGATGCGGCAGGTGCTGACCCAGACACTGACGCGCATGGAACAGCGCAACACCTACACGCTGCACTGCAACGACATGAAGACCTGCTCGCGCGGGCAGATGGGCTACATGCGCCCCGCCGTGCAGACGGTCGGCGTCTGCCCACCCTTCTTCCGCGCCCGCACGGAGGGCCAGGATTCGCGCTTCGGCATCCTGGTGCATGAATTCTCGCACCTGGCCGCCCGCACCATGGACCATGTCTACCAGCCGCGCGCGGCGCGCCTGCTGGCCAAGACGGATTGGCAGCGCGCGTCGAGCAACGCCGACAACTACGAGTATTTCATCGAGGGCCTGCCGCGCTGAGGCGCGGCGCCCCGGCTCACCCGATCGGGCGGCCGCGCGCCGCCTTGTAGCGCGCCTGGAACTCCGGGATGACGGCCGGGTTGATGATGCGCGGCGGCATCCGGCCCGCAGCCACATCGGAAAACGCCTGCGCCGCGATCGAGGTGATCAGCTTGCGGCTTTCATGCGTCACACCGGCCGTGTGTTGCGTCGCGATCACGCGCGGGTGGTGCAGCAACGGGTGCGAGGCCGGAGGCGGCTCCTGCTCCCACACGTCGAGCCCGGCGGCGGCGATGTGGCCGGACGCGAGAGCGGCCTCGAGCGCCGCCTCGTCATGGATCGAACCGCGCGCGGTGGTCACGAAGACCGCGCCGGGCCTCATCATGGCGAAGGCCTCGGCATCCATCATGCCGCGCGTCTCCGCGGTCAGCGGGCAGTGCACGCTGATGACGTCGGCGGTGGCCAGCATCTCCGCCTTCTCCATCTTCTCCGCACCGCGCGACGCCATGGTCGCGGCATCGAGGTAGGGATCGCAGGCGAGAATGCGACAGCGGAAGGCCAGGCGCAGGATTTCCGCCACGCGGGTGCCGACATTGCCCAGGCCGAACAGGCCCACCGTCTTGCCAAGAATGTCGCGGCCCATGAAGGCGGCGCGGTTCGCCGCTTGCCCATCCCGCATCGCGGCGTGGCATTCAGGGAAGCGCTTCAGCAGACCCAGCATCATGCCCACGGCGTGCTCGGCCACGGCTTCCGCATTGCCGCCGGCCTGGTTCACGATGAGCACGCCCGCGCGCGTCCCCGCATCGGGGTCGATGGTGTCGTAGCCGGCGCCGTAGCTCGCGGCGATGAGCAGGCGCGGCAGGGTGGCGAGCAGCGCATCGGTCACGTGGAAGGGCTTCGCCAGCTCATCGCGCGAGGCCATGACATAATAGCCGTCGCACTCCGCAAGGGCCGCGCGGATCGCGTCCTCCGGCTGGTCGGCCGCGATGCGCACGATCTCCAGCGCCGGGTCTTCCGCCGCCGTCTCCAGGAAAGCCGGATGCGGGACGTAGTCGATGTAGCCGACGCGGAACG
>JAZKFA010000381.1:0-6736 GCA_040386655.1 Pseudomonadota bacterium
AGCTGAAGTCGAAATCGGGCATCCACCGCCTGATCACGGCGCTCGAAGAACGCCAATTCCTACGCCGCCGCGCGCATCGCGCCCGCGCCCTGGAAGTGATCCGCCTGCCCGAGACGATGGCACCGAAGGCCCGCGCGGCGGAGGCCGAGGCGCAGTTTGCCCCCAACGTCATCCGCGGGAATTTTGCGCCCAACCTCTCCGGCGTGCAGAAATCCGCCAATGAGGCGGCCGCGGTCCACCTGCCGCTGTATGGCCGCATCGCCGCCGGCTTGCCGATCGAGGCGCTGCGCGACCAGGGCACGTCGGTGGAGGTCCCCGCCGCGCTACTCGGCAATGGCGAGCACTACGCACTGGAAGTCGCCGGTGATTCCATGGTCGATGCCGGCATTCTCGATGGCGATACCATCATCATCCGGCGCGACGACGTGGCCGAGAACGGGTCGATTGTGGTCGCACTGGTCGATGAGCACGAGGTCACGCTGAAGCGGCTTCGCCGGCGCGGCAATTCCATCGCTCTCGAGGCCGCGAACCCTCGCTACGAGACGCGGATCTTCGGGCCGGATCGCGTGCGTGTTCAGGGCCGGCTGATCGGGCTGCTTCGCCGCTACCAGTAAGCGGGGCGGTTGGTTCCGGCGCGGCGGCGAGCGCTCTCCACGTCGGCTTGCTCGCATACCGACGCGCGGCATTTGCGGCGACGTACGCCGCTCACTCACTCGGCAAGGCCGGTAGCTGCGCGTCCAGCACGCGAGGCGCCGGCGGCGGCGGCACCCAAGGGCGGCGCCCCCGGTACGCGCGGTCGGACAAGACCACCGCGCCGCCGGCATCGAGCCAGATCGCGTGCGCTCCGTCGCGCCACACGCTGAACCGGTCCACCACCTGGCTCGCACGGCAACGCGGGCGCACCGGCTCGGCCGAGACCAGCACGGCGACTGCGCCGCAATGCACCGCTGATTCGCCGCCGCGAACCAGCACGGCCGCAGGGCCGCTGACGTCCGGAGCGAACCGGCAGGACTCGGCCGTGCAGGACAGCCCCGGTGCCACCGTCTCCGCGGCGACGGGTGCGGCCACGGTTCGCCCGGACCCGCGCAGGAAAGCGTCGCGCGTGAAGTTGCTGCCGCCGGACAGGCGCTGCAGGAAGGCGCCATCCTCCGTGCGCAGCAGGATCATCCGCGCATCGGCGGAAACGAGGATATCGGGTGGCCGGATCACCAGCCCCGCCGCCAAGCCCGCGGCGATGATCGGCACGCCGGCAAGCCGCCCCGAACCCCGCCAGAGGCACAGCAGCAGGAAGCCGAAGGTCGAGACCGCCAGCCCCTCCGCGGGGATTGGCCGCATCGGCAGCGCAGCGCCTGGCCATGCGGCCACCGCCTCCGCAATGGCGAGCGTGGCCTCCGCGCCCCAGCCCATCGCGGCTAGCGGCAGCGTGTCGAGCCCCAGCGGCATCAAGGCCAGAGCCAGCAATCCCGCCGGCATCACGAGCACCGAGGTCAAGGGCACCGCCAGCGCATTGGCCGCCATCCCGTACAGCTGCACCCGGCCGAAGTGATGCAGCCCGAAGGGTGTGGTCGCCGCACCCGCCAGCAGGCTCGTCAGCAGCAGCGCCAGCAGCGCGAGCATCGACCGGCGCAGAGTGCCGCGCAGCACGCCCTGCCCCGCCTGAGCCTGCGGTAACATCGGGCGCAGCGCCTCGAACCCCGCGATCAACGCGAGCACGGCGGCGAAGCTCATCTGGAAGCTCGGGCCCGTCAGCGCCTCCGGCTGCACCAGCATCACCACGGCGGCGGCGAAGGCCAGCACGCGGGGCGACAGCGCGCGGCGGCCCAGCACCACGCCGAGGGTGACCAGCGCCGCCATCGCGAAGCTCCGCTGCATCGGCACCTGGAAGCCCGTGAGCACCAGGTAGGCGCCACCAGCGACCAGCGCGCCCAGTGCCGGCCAGCGTCGCCCATCCGTGCGCAGCCCCAGCGCCGGGATCGCGGCGATCAGCAGCCGCAGCACCGCGAAGCTGCACCCCATGACGATCGCGATGTGCAGTCCGGACACCGAGAGCAGATGCGCCAGCCCGGAATCGCGCATCGCCTGCATCGCGGGGCCCGGGATCGCGCCCTGCGACCCCGTCAGCAACGCCGCCGCGATGGTGCCCGCGGGACCCGGGATTTCCGCGGTGACACGCGCTTCGATCGACGCGCGCGTCCCGGCCAACGGCGGCGCCGCCCCCTGCCCCGGCGTGACACTCACCACCCCGAGCGCGGAGCCTGAGGCACCAAGCCCGGAGAACCAGGCGCTGCGCTGGAAATCCCATGCGCCCGGGAATGCCGGCGGCGGCGGCGCGCGCAGGATGGTCCGCGCCGTGAGCGTATCCCCCGGCATGGGCCGCGCCGGATCACTGGCCCGCATCCGCACGCGCACCAGGCGCGGCAGCACCGCACCCTCCCCGATGCGCGCCTCGGCGAGCACCAAACGCCGTCCCTCCGGCAGGATCTCGACCGACTGCACGATGCCGGTGACCATCACCGCGTTGCGCGGCAGCTCGAGCGCGGGGGCGGCGTGCTCGGCATGCCAGGACGCCGCCGCGAAACCCAGTGCCGCCGCCGCGACCAGCCCCAACGCCCAGCCCGCGATCCCGTGCCTTCGCGCCGCGACCAGCGCGGCAAGCATCAGCGGCGGAACGCACCAACGCCAGGCAGCCGAGGGCTCCTCACCCAGGGCGAAATAGCCGAGGATGCCTGCGCCCATTGCGACCGCCAGCCAAGGCGCGAGCGCATCGCCCTGGCGTGCGAACACGTCCAGACCTGCGCGCGCAAGGCGCCGCGGCCAAGCCGGGGCGGCCAAACCAGCATTGGTGTCGGCGAAGGACAGGGTGCAACCTCCACGTGCAGTGTGGACGTGCCTAAGGCGGAACAAAAGCCCACCGCGGCGGATTCCCGCGATGCGGCAAAATGCGCTATTGCCGCGCCATGACCGTCCGCACGCGCTTCGCGCCCTCCCCCACCGGCTTCCTGCACATCGGCGGCGCCCGCACCGCGCTGTTCAACTACCTCTTTGCGCGCCACCACGGCGGGCAGTACCTGCTGCGCATCGAGGATACGGACAAGGTG
The DNA here is from genome assembly GCA_040386655.1 of Pseudomonadota bacterium. Taxonomy (GTDB): domain Bacteria; phylum Pseudomonadota; class Alphaproteobacteria; order Acetobacterales; family Acetobacteraceae; genus Plastoroseomonas. The sequence goes on from JAZKFA010000381.1 coordinate 3,099, forward strand.
CGCAGCACGCCCGAAGCCGTCACGCAGATCCTGCGCAGCCTCGAATGGCTGGAGCTTTCCCCGGACGAACCGCCGGTCTTCCAGAGCACGCGCGAAGCGCGCCATACCGAGGTCGCGCGCGAACTCCTCGGCCTCGGCGCAGCCTATCTCGCCTACGACACCGCGGAGGAGCTCGCCGCCCAGCGCGCCGCTGCCGAGGCTGACAAGCGCCCCTTCCGCTATGATGGCTCCCGCTGGATCGGCGGCGCCACACCGCCCGAGGGCGTTGCCCCGGTGATCCGCATCAAGGCCCCGCGCGGCGGCGAGACCGTGGTCCGCGACCTGGTCCAGGGCGAGGTCCGCGTCGCGCATACCGAGCTCGACGACATGATCATCCTGCGCTCGGACGGGTCGCCTACCTACCTGCACGCCGTCGTCGTCGATGACCACGACATGGCCATCACCCACGTCATCCGCGGCGACGACCACCTGACCAACACCTTCCGCCAATGCATGGTCTACGACGCCATGGGCTGGGCGCGCCCGGCCTTCGCGCACATCCCGCTTATCCACGGCGCCGACGGTGCGAAGCTATCCAAGCGGCACGGCGCCGTCGGTGTCGGCGAGTTCGAGAGCCAGGGCTTCCTGCCCGAGGCCGTGTGCAACTACCTGCTCCGCCTCGGCTGGGGCCATGGCGACGAGGAATTCGTCCCGCGCGCGCGTGCCATCGAGCTGTTCGACCTCGCCGATGTCGGGCGCAGCGCGTCGCGCATGGACTATGCCAAGCTCACCCACCTCAACGGGCAGTACCTGCGGCAGGCCGATGATGCGCGCCTGGTCGCCGCCGTGCTCGCTCGCACGGGCCCGCCCGCCAGCGCGCAAGGACCGGCGCGCCTCGCCTCTCTGATGCCGACGCTGAAGGAGCGCGCCAAGACGCTGCTCGACCTCACCGCCGGGATCGGCTTCGTGCTCATCGACGGCGCCCCTACGATCGATCCCAAGGCGGCGGCGCTGCTCACGGCCGAGGCCCGCACGCACCTCGCGGCACTTGCGGCGACCTTCGCCGAAACGCCGTGGGAGAAGCCCGCACTCGAAGCAGCGCTTCGCGTCTACGCGGAAACCCAGGGGGTGAAGCTCGGCGCTGTCGCGCAGCCGCTGCGCGCCGCCCTCACCGGCAGCACCACAAGCCCGCCCGTCGATGCCGTCCTTGTCGCTTTGGGGCGGGAGGAGGCGTTGGCTCGGCTCCGGCAGGTGCTGGAAGGGTAAGGATCCTGAGCCTCCCGAGCGTGCAGTTTTTTCTGTACGTACTCGTATCGTTGTGCGATTGAGAGCGCACACGGTTCGATCTCGGAGGACTTCCAGCCATGGCGTTCGTTTTGCTCGACGTGCCCTATATCGGCCAGCTCAGGATCGGAGGCCACCTTCCCGGCCATCCCACGCATAGCGAGGAGAATGGCTGCTGGTATGCCTCGACCTGCATGTGCAGCTATTTCTGGGAGGCGGGCCCGCGGCTCGGGGTGCCGGCCCAATATGCCGGCGGCCAGGAAAACGTTAAGCCCATGGGCGCGCGCTACAATGAACTGATGACGAACGAGAATTTCGCGAGCGTCGACCTGCCTGCGAACAAGACCTGGACCGCCGACGCCCTGCTTGCCGTCCTGGCCATCCGGGGTCCCTGCTACGTCCGCCGCGGCTTTCGCAACGCGGCCGGCGCCCTCACCGGCGGCCACGCCATCTGCCTCATCGGCGCCAACACCGGCACCGACCAGGTCGCGGTGCTGGATCCCTGGAACGACGCCAAAAACCCGACCGGATTCAAGTTCTACACGGTCGCGGAGTTCAACGATTTCTTTAAATGGGACGATCCGAACGCGGTGAAGTACAGCCTCATGTACAAGAAGCAGCCGGGCCTGATCGGGGCGATCGGCACCATCCTGGGCAAGCAGCGCCCGGTCTGGAAGAACTACCTGGCGGCTTGAGGCAAGCCGCCTGCTGCTCCGAGGGCATCACTCCGCCCGCATGCCGCCGGCCCGGATCAGAGGCACCCAGCGGTCGTATTCCGCCTGGATGTGCTGGGCGAAGGCTTCGGGCGTGCCACCGATGACTTGGGCAGCCTGGGTGTTTTCCACCTGGCGGCGGAATTCCGGCATGGCGACGATCGCGTTGAAGATGCGGTTGGCGCTGGCGACGATCTCCGCCGGCAGCCCGGCGGGGCCGACGATGCCATGCCAGACGTTCGCTTCGAAGCCGGCATAGGTGGCCGCCACGGTGGGAATGCCGGGCAGCAGTGCGACTGCGGTGGTGGAGCCCACGGCGATGGCCTTGACGCGGTTGTCACGGATGAACGGAAGCGCGGTGGAGACGGTGGGGAAGGCGCTTTCGGTCTCGCCCTGGATGAGGCTGCGCATGACCTCGGCGCCGCTGCGGTAGGGCACAGGCGTCATCTGCACCTCGGCGCGGCGCAGCAGCAGCTCCTGCGCAAGGTGGCTGGCATGGCCTATCCCCGGATGGGCGTAGACCATCGGGCGGGGCTGCGCCTTGGCGTAGGCGATGAAGCCGGCAAGGTCGTTGACCGGCAGGCCTGCCTTCACGATCAGCACGATGGGCAGGTTCACCAGATGGCAGATCGGTGCGAAGGCGCGCATCGGGTCGTAGCTGAGGCTCGGCTGCAGCTCGCGTCCGATGGCGTTGGCACCAAGGTCGGCCATCATCAGCGTCGCGCCGTCCGGGCGCGCCGTGGCGGTCGCCTGGCCGGCGATGCCGCCGCCCGCGCCGCCGCGGTTCTCGACGACGAGGGTCTGGCCGTTCGCGTGCTGGCTGAACAGGTTGGCGACAGTGCGGGAGAGGGTATCCACGGCACCACCGGCACCGAAGGGCACGATCAACCGCGTCGGCCGGTCTGGCCAGGTGGCTTGCGCGCGGGCCGCGCGGGGCATGGCGGCGGCGAGCGCGAGGCCGGCAAGGGCACGGCGCGTGGCGGTGATGTTCATGGATGGAATCCCCCGGTGCTTTGCCGGCATAACTGGCGCGGCTTCGTCCGCCGCGCAACGAGGAATGATCCCATGACTTGGTCCATCTGTGCCCATGACCCCGAGACGGGGGCTTTCGCCGTGGCTGTGGCGACGTGCAACCTCGCCGTCGGGGCGAGTTGCCCGCATGTGCGCGCAGGCGTGGGCGCGGTGAGCACCCAGTCCATCACCAACCGCTATCTGGGACCGGCCGTGCTGGATGCGATGGAGCGCGGCCTGTCGGCCGAGGCGGCGCTGCGCAGCGCACTCGCGGGCGATGAGGGGCGTAGCCTGCGCCAGCTGCACGCCATCGACGCGCAGGGACGGAGCGCGGCGTGGACCGGGGCTAACTGCGTCGAATGGTGCGGCGATGCCGGCCGCCCAGGTGCCAGCTTCGCCGGCAACATGCTGGCCGGGCCGGAGGTGCTCGCCGCGACGGCGGCCGCCTTCGAGGCGTCGGTGGGCCTGCCGCTCGCGGAGCGCATGCTGCGCGCCATGGAGGCCGGCGATGCCGCGGGCGGGGACCGGCGCGGCAAGCAATCGGCCGCGATGGTGCTGACCACCACCGAAGACTTCCCCGACATCAACCTGCGCGTCGACGACCATGCCGAGCCGATCGTCGAGCTGCGCCGGCTGTTCACCCTATGGTCA
>JAZKFA010000381.1:6746-8857 GCA_040386655.1 Pseudomonadota bacterium
GTCTGAGACCGGCGCTGCACGCATCGCCAATGCACCGCGGCGGGCGGAGCCGGCGGGGCTGATCGACATCGAAATCATCGAAGCCGCTTGGCGGGCGAAGGGGATGGATCTGCGGTTCCGCCGCCCGGACACGACCGCGCGATAGGCGCAATTACGGCAGCGCTGCCTTTTGTGAACCATCCTGCGGCCATGCGACGGGTGTTTATGTCGATGGTGGCCAGCAGGTCTGGCCGAGGAGACCGAAGATGCGCAACACAGTGATCAGGCTTGCCGTTCTCGCCTTCGCCGGCATTGGGCTTTCCGCCTGCGTGGTCGCGCCTGCGCCCTATGCGGGCGGGTATTACGGGCCGCGTCACCATGGCGGCTACTACGCTGCGCCGGCGCCACGCTACTACGGCTACGGCTATGGGCGCGGCTATCGCCGCTGGTGAATGATGCCGGCCCGTCGCCTCTGCGGCGGGCCGGGTTCGTTTGACTATTCGGCCGGCGCGACGTTCGCTGGCACGGGGTTGCGGCTGAACACGCGCGCGAGCCCATCGAAGCCCAGATACAGTACCGGCGTGATGAACAGCGTCAGCACCTGGCTGACGGCAAGGCCGCCAACGACCGCAAGGCCCAAGGGCTGGCGCAGCTCGGCCGCCGCACCCCAGCCCGCCGCGATCGGCAGCGCGCCGGCCGCGGCCGCGAGCGTCGTCATCAGGATGGGGCGGAACCGCAGCACGCAGGCATCCCGCACCGCGGTATGGGCGGGCACGCCGGCGCGTTGTCGCTGCAACGCCACATCCACGATCATGATGGCGTTCTTCTTCACCAGCCCGATCAGCAGCAGCACGCCGATCACCGCGATGACCGACAGGTCGAGGTTGAACAGCCAAAGCGTGGCAAACGCGCCCAGGGCGGCACCAGGCAGGCCAGACAGGATGGTCAGCGGGTGGATCAGGCTCTCGTACAGGACGCCGAGCACCACGTAGACGATCAGCACGGCGGCCAGGATCAGCATGCCCTGCCCCGCGAGCGCCTGCTGGAAGACCTGCGCGGACCCCGTAAAGCCAGTGACGATGGTGGGCGGCATGCCGACCTCGCGCTCGATGAGGCGGATCGCGTTGACCGCATCGCCCAGGGCGACGCCGGGCGCGGTGTTGAAGCCGATGGTCACGGCCGGCAGCTGACCCTGGTGCCCGACGGTCAGCGGGCCGGAACGCCGCTCGATGGTGGCCACCGCCGAGAGCGGCACGAGCCCGCCGCGGACGGAGCGCAGGTACAGTTTCGCCAACCCCGTCTCGTCGCGCTGATCCTCGGGCAGGGCCTCAAGGATGACGGGATAGGCGTTGGCCTGACCGTAGATGGTGCTGATCTGGCGCGCGCCGAAGGCGGAGTAGAGCGCCTGGCGCACCTGGTCGATCGAAACGCCAAGTGCGGTCGCGCGGTCGCGGTCCACGTTGACCAGCACCACGGGGCTGTCCACCTGCAGGTCGGTGTTCACGTCCTGGAGCTGCGGCAGGCGCGCGAGTGCCGCTTCCAGGCGCGGCGCCCAGTCATACAGCTCGTCCAGCCGCAGGCCCTGCAATGTGTAGACGTATTGCGTCCGCGATTGCCGGGCGCCGAAATTCAGGTTCTGGATCGGCTGGATGAAGACCCGCATGCCAGGCACCTGCGACGTCTCGCGGCGCAATTGCTGGATTGCCGTGGTAATGTCGGGCCGCTGTCCCAGCGGCTTGAGCGTGACGAACATGCGGCCCTGGTTGATCGAGGCCGAGCCGCCGACGGCGCCAATGGTCGAGACGACACTCACGACATGCGATGAGCGGCCGACGATCTCGGCAACCCGCCCCTGAAGCTCCGCCATGGCGTCGATGGAGGCGCCGCGTGGGCCCTCGGTGTTCATGATCAGGATGCCGGTATCCTCGACCGGGAAGAAGCCCTTGGGGATGACCACCGCCATCCAGGCGCAGGCCCCGAGCGAGGCGAAGAAGACGATCCAGACGACGAGCTTGAAGCGCAGCTCCCCTCGGCCGTGGGGCGCGACGCCACCGCGAACACCGATACCGGAGGTGGCCTCGTTGAGGCTGTCCGCCACATAGAACAGCCAGCGCCCCTCCCCGGCGTCCGGG
>JAZKFA010000381.1:8867-13672 GCA_040386655.1 Pseudomonadota bacterium
CGGTCCAGCACCCAGGCATAGCTGCGCTCGACGCCCACGAAGCCGGCTTCGAGCACGCGCTCGATCGGACCCGGCTTGGTGTGCGTGCCCTTGAGGCGCGAGGCCATCAGCGGCGTGAGCGTGAGCGAGACAAAACAGGACGCGATGACCGAAAGGCACACGGTCGCGGCGAAGGCATTGAACACGCGCCCCACGACGCCGCCCATCAGCAGGATCGGCAGGAACACGGCGACCAGCGACACGGTAATGGACAGGACCGTGAAGCCGATCTCACGCGATCCGCGGATAGCGGCCTGCAGCGGCGCCATCCCTTCCTCGATATGGCGCATGATCGCCTCGAGCACGACGATGGCATCGTCGACGACCAGGCCGACGGCGATGGTCAGGCCCAGCAGCGTGACGTTATCGATGCCGTAGCCCAGCGCGTACATCAGCCCGAAGGTCACGCACAGGCTGATCGGCACCGTGATCGAGGGGATCAGCGTCGCGGAGACGCGGCGGAGGAACAGGAAGCAGACCAGCACCACCAGCCCGATGGCGATGACCAGGCTTTCCTGCACGTCGTGCACGGCGGCTCGGATGGACAGGCTGCGGTCGAGCATGACGTCGAGTTGGGCGCCCGGCGGCAGCGCCTGCTGCAGCGCCGGCAGCGAGGCACGCACGCCATCCACGACGTCGACGGTATTCGCATCGGGCTGGCGGAGCACGGCGAGGACGAGCGCCCGCTGCCCGTCCCGCCAGGAGGCGATGCGCTGGTTCTGCACGCCGTTGGCGACGTCCGCCACCTCGTTCAGCCGGATCGGTGCGTTGGCGCGCCCGGCGATGACGAGGCGGCCGAAGGCCTCGGCATCCTGCGGCTGGTCGTTGGCACTGAGCGTGAGCTGCTGCCGGGTGCCGTTGAGCAGCCCGACCGGTGCGTTGGAGTTGGCCTGCGCGATCGACTGCTGCACCGTGTCGAAGGCTAGGCCCATCGCCGCGATGCGATCGGGGTCAATGCGCACGCGCACCGCGTAGAGCTGTTCGCCGAAGGTCTGCACCTGCGCCACGCCCTGGATGCGCGAGATGGCCGGCCCGATGATGGTGCTGGCGATGTCGTTGAGCCGGTACAGCGGCGTGTCGCCACCCCGCAGCGTCAGCAGCACCACCGGCGCATCGGCCGGGTTCACCTTACGGTAGGAAGGCGGCGTCGTCATCTCGATGGGCAAGCGTCGCTGTGCGCGCGTCAGCGCTGCCTGCACATCCTGCGCCGCGCTGTCGATATTGCGCGAGAGGACGAATTGCAGCGTGATCTGCGTGGTGTCCTGGCCATTGACCGAGGACATCGTGTCGATGCCAGCGATGGTCGAGAATTCGCGTTCCAGCGGCAGCGCGACCGAGGTCGCCATCGTTTCCGGGCTGGCGCCGGGGAAGTTCGCGAAGACGGTGATGACGGGGAAGTCGACGCGCGGAATGGCGGCCACCGGCAGGCGCGTATAGGCGATGATGCCCGCGACCACCGCCGCGATGCAGAGCAGGCTCGTCATGACCGGCCGGCGGATGCAGAGCTCGGAGAGGTTCATCGGGCTGTCCTCGGCAAACGGTCGAAGGCGGTCAACGCAGGCTCGTCACGCGCTGGGGCGCGTTGCGCTCGACGGCGCGGCTGCCATCGGTCACGCGTTGGGCACCTTCGACGATGACGCGCTCGCCGGCGGCGAGCTCGCCCCGCACGACGGCACGGTCGCCGATGATGCGCACCAGCTCCATCGGGCGGCGGCGGGCAGTGCCCTCGGCGGTCAGGACGAAGATGTAGCGCCCGGTCTGGCCGGTCTGCAGCGCGGCACTGGGGATGGTCGTCGCATTGTCCTCGGCGCGCGGTACCATCGCGACCTGCACGTACTGCCCGGGCCAGAGGCGGAAATCCGCATTCTCGAACCGGGCCTTGAGCATGATGGTCCCGGTCGCGGTGTCGACGGTGCTGTCGACGAAGACCAGCTCGCCGGTGGCGGGTTGCGCGCCGGCCGATTCCGCACGGGCGGTCACCATGGCGGAGTTGTTGCGCATCGCGGCCTGGATCTCGGGCAGCCAGCGCTCGGGGACGGAGAACTGCACAAGGATCGGGTCCATGCGGGTGATGGAACCGAGCGAGACGTTCTCGGCCAGGCGCATGAAGCTGCCGACCTGCAGGGGCAGCGTGCCCAGCCGGCCATCGGCCTCGGCCACGATCGTCGCGAACTCGATGTTGAGCCGTGTCTGCTGGATCAGCGCCTCATCGGCGCGCACCGTAGCGGCGGCGGCGGCGGCATCGGCCTGCGCCTGCTCGAAGCGCTGCTGCGCCGCGAAGCCCTCGCCGCGGAGGGACTGGTAGCGCACGGCGTCGGCCTGCGCCCGCGCGAGCAGGGCGCGGTCGCGTGAAAGCTGGGCTTCCTGCTGCGCCAGGATCGCCTGGTTGAAGCGGCTGTCGAGCGTGAACAGCCGGTCGCCGCGGCGCACGAGGTTGCCCTCGCGCACATGCACCTGGGTGATCTGGCCATCGACGCGCGGGCGAATGGTGAGAACGACCTCCGGTGTGACGATGCCGTTGGCGATGATCTCGATCGGCACCGCGCCGATCTGGGCGGCCTCCGTGCTGACGGGGATGCGCGGCGGTGCGGCGGGCGTGGACTGCGCACCCGGCGCCGGTGCGGACTGGCCCAGGGCGGCAGCATGGTCGAGGTAGAGCTTCGTGCCCCCGCCGATCAGCGCCAGGGCGATGCCGCCAAACACGAGGGACCGAATGCGCATCACAATCTCCGACAACCACGTATCGCATATTTGAGGCGGGCGACGCACAAATAGATTGCATCGGGCTGAGCACAAGTTTGCACCCGGCGATCACCCATCCGAGAGCTGGATGAGACCCAATCGCAGGGTTGCCAGGACGGTGGCCGCCCGTATCGCGTCGCGGTCTCCGGAAAACGTATTTAGCAATACCTGTGCCGGAGCGCCACGGCGCTGTGCGGCGATGTAGACAGTGCCGACCGGCTTGCCCGGCACCGCACCCCCCGGCCCTGCGATGCCCGTGCAGGCGAGCGCGAGGTCCGCCCCCGCGCGTGCCAACGCACCTTCCACCATGGCACGCGCAACCGGCTCGCTGACCGCTCCATGCGCAGCAAGCAGCGCCTCCGGCACGCCGAGGAGCCGCTGCTTGGCGGCATTCGAGTAGGTGACATAGGCCTCGCCGATCGCCGCGGAACTCCCGGGGATGGCGGTCAGTGCGGCCGCGATCATCCCACCGGTGCAGGATTCCGCCGTCGTCACCCATAGCCCGGCCCGTTGCAGGGCTTCGAGCAGGGTCGTCGCCTCCGTGCGCATGGCCTGGTCGAGCATCAGGCGAGAACCCCCGGTACCAAAATCTGGACGATGATGAGGATCGCGGCGGCATTCGCGCCCGCGACCACATCATCAAGCATAACGCCGAAGGCGCCGTGCCGGCGGTCCGCCCACCCCACCAGTCCCGGCTTGGTGATGTCGAAGAGCCGGAACAGGGCAAAGGCGAGCGCAACGCCGATGATGCCGGCAGAGGACAGCGCTGCCAGGGCGAGCAATTGCCCCGCCGCTTCGTCGATAACGATCCAGCCCGGGTCGGCCGCTGCCTCCGTCGGCAGGCGATTAAGCGCCCAGAGTCCCAGCGCGAACACCGCCACACTGAGTACCAGGCAAGGCACCGGCCCCAGCCAGGCGCAGGGTAGCACCACCGCGGAGCCCCAGGTGCCCGGCGCCGGCCGGATGTGCCCGATGCCCCCCAGGCTCGCGATACGCGCGGCCAGGCTCATGGAATGGCCGCGACGAAGGCGTCGATGCCGGCGATGGAGGCGGACTCCGTCAGGGTCGGCGCGTGGCCTGTGCCCTTGACCGTCACCACGGTCATGTCCGGTCGCTGCTTCCGCATGCGTGCGACCGTCTGGGGCAGCAGGATGTTGCTGACCTCGCCCCAGAGCAGCATCAGCGGCAGGTGCGCGAGTGCGCCGAAAAAGCCCCACAGGTCAGGGCGGGGGCCCGCACCGGCACCGACGGACTGGTCCACGATCCTGGTGTCCCAGCGCGGGTGATAGCGGCCGTCTTTGCCCTTCTCGTAGGTGAGGTCGGTGAATTCGCGCCAGCCGGCCTCGTCGAGCTCGGGCATGGCTGGCAGGGCGGTACGCAGCAGCGCCTCGCAGACGTCGAGGCTTTCGGCGGCGGGGTCGCGGCGAAGAAAATCCAGCACGAAGGCGTGCCCGGCATCGCCGATCTCGGGGCCGATATCGTTCAGCACGACGCCGCTCAGCACACCCGGGCGCACCACCGCGATGGCCATGGCGATGAGGCCACCGAAGCTGGTCCCGATCACCACTGGGCGGTCCAGATGGAGTGCGGCCATCACGTCCAGCACGTCCCGGATGGCCCATTCGGGCTGGTATCGGGCGGCGTCGACAGCGCGCTCGCTGCCACCGCGCCCGGCATAGTCGAGCGTGACCACGCGGCGGGTGCGCGAATGGCGCTCCGCGATGCGGCGGAAGTCACCGCCCGTGCGGCAGACGCCCGGCAGGCACAGCACCGGAGAGCGCGGTGCCGCGCCCCGTGGCGGGCGCCATTCCTCGGCGTAGAGAACCAGGCCGTCGCGCGCGGCGATGCGGTGCGGGGTCATCGCCTCCGGCCGCGCCCCGCGCCGTCATTGGGGTCGGAGTCCGAGTAGCCGGTGGTGGGCCGGCCGCGACCGGCGGCATCGCGCGGGTCGGAATCAGAATTGCCGGTGGTTGGGCGGCCGCGCCCTGCCCCATCGCGTGGGTCGGAGTCGGAATTGCCGGTTG
>JAZKFA010000382.1:0-10509 GCA_040386655.1 Pseudomonadota bacterium
GGTCCAGGGGCAGAGCCCCTGGCCTTGCTGTCTTCCTTCTCCTCCTCCTCACCCTCCCCGCATTCGCGCAGCCGTTGTTTCCGGCGGGCAGTCCGTTGGGGTTAGTGCCGCCGGCGGGGTTTTTTCCGTCGCTGGCGTTTGCGGGGTTTGCGGAGGCACGGACGGGCGCGCGGATTTTGTTGGCGGAGCAGCCGGTGATGTCGCTGGCCTATGCTCGGGCCTCGGTTGCGCCGCAGCGGCAGGGGCTGACGGACGCCGTGGTTCGGGAGGTTCGGGCGGGCGGGCGTGAGGCTGTGTTGGTGCGGGGGCGGCGGGGGGCGAGTGCGGTCTGGTTGCTGGTGGCGCCGGGCGAGGATCTGACGGCGTTGGTGACGGTGTTGGTGCCGCGTGGACCGGTGCCGGCGGGGGATGTGGCGGCGATCGAGGCGTCGTTGCTGACGCTGGTGGTGCGGCCGGTGGACCTGGCGGCGGCGCGGGCGGCGCTGCCGTTTGCGTTCGATGAGGTGGCGCCGCTGCGGTTTGTCCAGGCGGTGGGGGGTGCGGCCGCGGTGTTGCTGCCGCAGGGTGCGGGCCTGGGCGATGCGGCGGCGCCTCGGCTGACGATCGCGACCTCGCTCGCCGCGACGCCACCGCCGGCGGACCGGCGTCGTGCGGCGGAGGCGGCGTTGGTCGGCGTGGTGCCGGGCGTGCGCATCGAGGGTACCGGCAGCCTGCGCCTGGGGGGGACGGAGGCGGTGGTGACCGAGGCGCGGTCGGGGCCGCGGCGGCTGCGGCAATGGGTGTTGTTCTTCGAGCGCGGCGGCACCTTGCGTGTGCTGGCGGAAGCGCCGGCGGGCGAGTTCACGCGGCTGCTGCCGGCCTTCGAGCGCGTGGTGGAATCGATAAGGCGGCCGTGATTTCGTCTTTGTGCCCGGCCAGTTCGGCGGGCCGCGAGCCGTATGGGCGAACGCCGCAGGTGCGGCGAGCCCAGCCGCCGTAGGCGTCGGCCGGCGCTTGAGGTCGCGCCCTAGCGCCAGCGCTCATTCCTCATGGCCGCAGATCATTCCACCAGGCCCGAGGCGAGGTTTACCGTCATCGCGACGATGACCACGTTGAACAGGAAGGACACCAGGGCGTGCAGCAGCGCCAGGCGGCGGATGTTGCGCGCGGTGATCGCCACGTCGGAGGTCTGGAAGGTCATGCCGATGGTGAGCGCGAAGTAGAGGAAGTCCGGGAAGTCGGGCGGTTCCTCACCGGGGAATTTCAGGCCGCCATCCTGCTGCCAGTACTCATGGGCGTAGCGCACCGCGAACAGCATCTGGACGAAGGACCAGGAGATCAGGATCGTCGCGATCGGCAGCACGATGCCGATGACGCCGCCACTGCTGGTGTGCAGCACCAGGAACCAGATGATCCCTCCGAGCGAGGCGATCGCGGCCGCGAGGCTGCCGCCGAGCACGGCCGCCTCCCCTTCGTCGAGCTGTTCGGCGCGGCGGCGGATACTGTCGGGCGATGCGCGCAGCATGCCGAAGCCCGTCGCCGCCATGTGCGCCACGGCGGCGGCGCACCACCCCAGCAGGATCGACGCGGGCAGGTCCGCGGCGACGGCATGCGCAACCACGCCGAAGGCGAGCCCGACCGCGGCGGCGACCAGCAGGTAGGGCCGATTGCGCAGGCCGAGGCGGATCACGCGGCCAGCGCGCGCGCGAAGACCGCGGGGTCCACGTTGCCGCCGCTGATGACCAGGCCGACGACGCGTCCCTGCGTCACGACCTTGCCGGCGAGGATGGCGGCCAGAGCGACCGCGCCGCCTGGTTCGGCCACGATCTTGAGGTTGAGGAATGCGAAGCGCATTGCCGCCAGCACCTCGGCTTCCGTGACGACAACGCCGCCCGCCAGGTGCTGCGCGTTGATCGCGAAGGTGATCGCGCCCGGCTGCTTCGAGAGCAGCGCGTCGCAGAAGGTGGAGCCCTTGCCGTCGGCAGGGATGCGATGCCCGGCTTCGAGCGAGGCACGCGTGTCGTCCCAGCCCTCCGGCTCCACGGCCCATACCTCGGCGCCGGGGATGAGCGCCTTGGCCGAGAGCACGGAACCCGCGATCAGCCCGCCCCCGCCGGTGCAGACGGCCAGAGCATCGAGGGTCAGGCCGAGCGCGGCGGCATCCTCGATCAGTTCCAGCGCCATGGTGCCCTGTCCCGCTATGACATGGGGGTGGTCGAAGGGCGGAATGACGGCCGCGCCGCGCTCGGCGGCGATGCGTTCGACCAGCGCCTCGCGGTCGGTGTTGAGGCGGTCGAAGGGGATGATCTCCGCCCCCCAGCGGCGCGTGCTCTCGACCTTGATGGACGGCGCGTCCGACGGCATCGCGATGGTGGCGGGCATGCCGAGCGCGTGGGCGGCGGCCGCGCAGGCCTGGCCATGATTGCCGGAAGAATGGGTGGCGATGCCGCCGCGCCGCGCCTGGGGCGGCATCAGCAGCGCGGCGTTGGTGGCGCCGCGCAGCTTGAAGCTGCCGGTGCGCTGGAGGCATTCCGGCTTGACCAGGATGGTCCCTGACGTCAGCGCGTCGAGCAGCGGGTGGCGCAGCAGCGGCGTGCGGATGATGTGCGGAGCGAGGCGCGCGGCGGCGGCCTGGACGTCGTCGAAATCGGGCAGGGTCATCGGGAGGCCTCGAAGCGGCGCGGGTCGACCGCGGGGATGATGGCGGCCAGCGCGCCGGGGTCGGTGCCATCGATGATATGGGCGAGCAGCGCGCCGGCCGCGGGGGCCGTCTGCATGCCATAGCCGCCCTGCCCGCACATCCAGAAGAATCCCGGTGCGTCGCCGGGCCCGATGGCGAGCGAGCCGTCGCGGGTGAAGGTGCGCAGCCCGGCCCAGCTGTGCTCCACGCGCGTCACCGGGATGTCGAGCGCCTGCTGCATGCGGTCGATGGCGATGGCGATGTCGATCTCCTCCGGCCGCGCGTCGCAGGCGGGACTGTCGGTCTCGTCCGCCGGCGAGAGCATCAGCTTCCGGCGCGCTTCGGGGCGCAGGTACCAGCTGTGCCCTGCGTCGCCGACCAGCGGCCAGTCGGCGCAATCATAAGGGCCGGGATCGATGATGAGCGCGGTGCGGCGCTTCGGCTGCAGGCCGACCGGGGCAACCTCCGCGATGGCGGCGACCTCGTCGCCCCAGGCGCCGGCGGCGTTGACCAGGATGGGGGCGGCGAAGATCGAACCCGTGCTGGTCTCCGCGTGCCACAGGCCACCTTCGTGCCAAATGCGCCCGGCGCGGCTGCGCAGCGCGAGCTGGCCGCCATTCGCCTGCGCCGCGCGGAGGAATCCCTGGTGCAGCGCGGCCACGTCGATGTCGAATGCGTCGCGCTCGATTGCGGCGGCGACCGCGTAGCCGGGGCGCAGCGGCGGCACCAGCGACGCGGCCTCCTCGATCGCGAGCGCCTGCATCCCGATCCCGCCAGCAACCATGGCGGCAAGCAGCGCCTCCTGCCCCTGCGGCGCGAGGGAGAGGATGGCCCGAGCCCGCGCGAGCGGCGGGAATCCCTCCGGCGGCGCCTCGAAGAAAGCGCGGGAGGCGCCGGACAGCGCGCGCACATCCGGCGGGCCGTAGTTCAGGATCCATATGGCGGCCGAACGGCCGGTGGTGTGGTAGCCGGCACTCTCCTCCGCCTCCAGCAGCGCTACGCGGCGGTTCGGCGCAAGATGCGCGGCGGCGGTGGCCCCGGCGATGCCGGCGCCGATGACGAGTGCATCGAAATTGTGCAGGTCCATATTGGCAAGCTGCCTCTGTGCGGGTTGTTGTGCAATCTCATCGGAGCGGGATTGCGTTGCGCGCAAAGCCCTGCCTAACCTCCGCGGAGGGAATGCGGGCGAAAACGCCCCAAATGGAGGAACTGACAATGTCCATCAGGGCCGGCAACGGCGTTTCTCGTCGCAATGTTCTCCGATCGGGAGCCGGCGTCATGGCCGCCGGTGCGCTTTCCGCGCCGATGGTGCATGCGCAGGGCACCGGCGGGACGCTCCGCTGCGGCTTCTGGGACCATTGGGTTCCGGTCGGGAACGACGTCCTCCGCCGGCTCTGCGCCGAATGGGGCCAGGCCAACCGCGTCGAGGTCCAGATCGACTTCATCACCTCTGTCGGCAACCAGAACCTGCTGACCATAGCCGCGCAGGCGCAAAGCCGGTCCGGCCATGACCTGCTGAGCTTCCCCACCTGGGAGCCCGCCTCGAAGGCCGAGCTGCTGGAGCCGGTGGACGACGTGATGGGCCGGCTGATCGCGAAGTACGGCCCGGTGACGCCGGCGGCCGAATACCTGGGCAAGGTGCGCAACCGCTGGGTCGCGATCCCGGCCGTCTCGGGCACCCAGATGAAGCCTGCCTGCGTACGCTTCGACCTGCTGCAGCAGCATGCCGGCATCGACATCCGCGCGATGTGGCCCGCTTCGAACCAGCGCGGCCCGGGTGCCGAGAACTGGACCTGGGACACCTTCCTCATGGCCGCCGAGAAGTGCCATGCGGCCGGCTTCCCCTTCGGCATCCCGATGGGCAGCTTCACCGACGCCGTCGACTTGGTCGGCGCGGTGTTCGCCGGCTACGGCGCGAGCGTGATGGACGCACGCGGCAACGTCACGGTGCGCGGCAATGCCAAGCTGCGCACGGCAATCGAATACATGGTGCGCCTCGCGCGGTTCCTGCCCAACGACGTCTGGGCCTGGGACGATGCGTCGAATAACCGCGCGCTGATCTCCGGCCGCTCGGCGCTGGTGTTCAACCCGCCATCGGCCTGGGCGGTCGCCAAGCGTGACCAGCCGGCGGTCGCCGCGCAGTGCTGGACGGTGCCGCCGCCGGCCGGCCCGGAAGGCCGCTTCACGCCCTACCTCCCCTACTTCTGGGGCATCTGGAACTTCTCGCGGAACAAGAACTCGGCCAAGGCGCTGCTCGAGCACCTGTCCGAGCGGCCCCAGGCGGAAGCCCAGACGACGACCAGCAGTGGCTACGACATCCCGCCGTTCCTGAGCATGAACGACTTCGCCATCTGGGCGACGGAAGGCCCGCCGGTCGGCACGGTGTTCAACTACCCGCTCAAGCCGCACCACCAGTCGCAGACATCGGTGGCCTTCGCGCCGGCGCCGGCGGAATTCGCGGTGCAGGCCTATACGCAGGCGCTGAACACCAAGGTCGTCGCCCGCATCTCGCAAGGCGGCGAGACGATCGACCAGGCGCTCACCTGGCTCGAGCGTGAGATGAACACCATCAAGCGCGGCGGCTGAGCAAGCTCGGGGGGAGATGAACCTCCCCCTCGGCGCTGTCTGCGCAGACAGCGCCATCAGAGGACAATAGAGGTTGGGGTCCGGGGGAATGCGTTTCCCCCGGCTTCTTCGAAAGGGTAACCCCATGGCCGACGGCACCCTCGCCGCTCCGCGCGCCCCCGAGTTTTCCGACCAGCGCGCGAACAGCCTGCAGCGCTTCACGCGGCGACGTTCGACCATCGCTTTCCTGATGACGCTGCCGCTGCTGGCCGTGGTGCTCGGCCTCATCGCCTATCCCGCGACCTACGGCATCTACCTGTCGCTGCTGAACCGCCGCATGACGGAGTTCGCGGGCTTCCTGAACTACGAGATCCTGTTCGACAGCGACACCTTCTGGAACGTCGCGTGGCAGTCCTGCATCTTCGCGGTTACGGCGGTGCTGGCGAAGGCCCTGATCGGCTTCTGGCTGGCGCACATGCTGCACCACATCCCCACCAAGGGGCAGCGCAAGTGGCGCGGCATGCTGCTGATCCCGTGGGTGATCCCGCCGGCCCTGTCGACGCTCGGCTGGTGGTGGATGTTCGACCCGACCTACAGCTCGATCAACTACATCCTGTCGATATTCGCGGTGCCGAACGTGCCGTGGCTCGGCGAGGCCAACTGGGCGCGGACGGCGATCATCATCGTGAACGTCTGGTACGGCGCGCCCTTCTTCATGATCATGTACCTCGCCGCGCTGAAGAGCGTGCCGGAACAGCTTTATGAGGCGGCGGCGATCGACGGCGCCAGTTCCTGGCAGCGGTTGCGCTACGTGACGCTGCCGATGATGGCGAACATCATCTCTATCACCGTGCTGTTCAGCCTCATCGTGACCTTCGCGAATTACGACATAGTCCGCGTGCTCACCAATGGCGGGCCGCGCGACCTGACGCATGTCTTCGCCAGCTACGCCTTCCAAGTCGGCATCCTGTCGGGGAACATCCCGCGGGGCGCGGCGGTGTCGCTGTTCATGGTGCCGATGCTCGCGATCTGCGCCTTCTTCGTGCTGCGCGGCGTCACCCGCCGCAACAAGGAGCAGATGTAGATGTCGGCGAATATCGAGAAATCAGCCGGCATCTATTCCAAGGCGGGCAGCCTTTCGGGGGAACGTCGCTGGGCGCTCTGGATCGCGTACGTCTCGCTGATCTTCGCCGCGATCATCTTCCTGGCACCACCGGTCTACATGTTCATGACCAGCCTGAAGACCTCCGCCGAGATCGCCAACATGACCGGCAATCCCTGGGGAGTGAGCAACCCCTCGCTCGAGAACTACCAGGCGCTGCTGGGCAACGCGACGTTCCTGCGCTTTTTCGTCAACAGCGCGGTCATCACGGTCTGCGTCGTCGCGATCACCATGGTGATCTCGATCCTGGCGGCCTTCGCGCTCGCGCGGATGCGCTTCTGGGGCAGCCAGTTCCTGGCCACCGGGGTGTTCCTCACCTACCTGGTGCCGGACACGCTGCTGTTCATCCCGCTGTACCAGATCGTGGGCGGGCTCGGCCTGCTCAACTCCATCTGGGGCCTGGTGCTGGTCTATCCGACGCTGACGGTGCCCTTCTGCACCTGGATCATGATCGGGTACTTCGCCTCCATTCCGAAGGAGCTGGATGAGGCCGCGCTGATCGACGGCGCGACCTGGCCGCAGATGCTGCTGAAGATCTTCATCCCGGTCGCGATGCCCGGGATCATCGCGGCGACCATCTTTGCCTTCACGGTCAGCTGGGCCGCCTTCGTGTACCCGACCGCCTTCGTCACCACGCCCGACCAGATGCCGCTGACGATCGGCGTGGTCTCGCAGCTGGTGCGTGCGGACACCTATGCCTGGGGCCAGATCATGGCGGGCGCGCTGCTCGCGGCGCTTCCGCCGGTGATCCTCTATGCGTTCCTGATGGACTACTACATCGCCGGCCTCACCGCCGGCGCGACGAAGGGCTGACCATCCGTCCGATCGTCGGAGCGCCGCTGGGCGCGGAGGCGTGAATCGGCCGGGCTATCAAAGAGGGTCTTATGGCACAGGTATCGCTCCGCAAGCTGGTCAAGGCCTATGAAGGCGGCGTCCAGGCCGTCAAGGGCATCGACCTCGAGATCGCGGACCATGAATTCGTGGTGCTCGTCGGCCCGTCGGGCTGCGGCAAGTCGACCACGTTGCGCATGATCGCAGGGCTGGAGGAGATCACCTCCGGCGACATCGCCATCGGCGGCACGCTGGTCAACGACATCCCGCCGCGCGACCGCGACATCGCGATGGTGTTCCAGAACTACGCGCTGTATCCGCACATGTCGGTCTTCGACAACATGGCGTTCGGCCTGACTTTGCGGAAATTCCCCAAGGCCGAGATCAAGCGCCGCGTGGATGAAGCCGCGCGCATCCTCGACATCACCACCCTGCTCGACCGCAAGCCCAAGGCGTTGTCCGGCGGCCAGCGTCAACGCGTGGCCATGGGCCGCGCGATCGTGCGCGACCCCAAGGTCTTCCTGTTCGACGAGCCGCTGTCCAACCTCGACGCCAAGCTGCGCGTGCAGATGCGCACGGAGATCAAGAAGGTCCACCAGACCGTCAAGACGACCACGGTCTACGTCACCCACGACCAGATCGAGGCGATGACGCTCGCCGACCGCGTGGTGGTCATGAACCACGGTGTCATCGAGCAGGTCGGCCCACCGCAGGAGCTGTATCACCACCCCGCGACGCGCTTCGTCGCCGGCTTCATCGGCAGCCCCGCGATGAACTTCTCCCCGGCACGGCTTGAGGGCGATGCGCATGCCTTGCGCGTTGTGCTGCCCAACGGCACCGCGTTGCCGGTCCCCGAGCATCGCGCTGCCCGCTACGCGCCCTTCGTCGGCCGCCCGATCCTGGTCGGCATCCGCCCCGAGCACCTGACCGACAAGAAGCCGACGGACAAGCGCAACATCGCCGACTTCCCCGCCATCCCCGAGGTGATCGAGCCGATGGGCATGGAAACGCTCGTGCATTTCTGGATGGACGGCCACGAGATCAGCGCGCGCCTGGACCCCACCTGCCCGGTCGCCGTCGGTGTCCCCATCGTGCTCGCCGCCGACATGGACCAGATGCACATCATCGACCCCGCGACCGACAAGGTCCTGTGACACCTGGCGCCGGTTGTGCGGCCGGCTCCAATAGACAAAAATAAGAGAATGGGGTCCGGGGAAATTCCTTTCCCCGGCCTTTTTCCTTCCAGGGGACGTCCACAATGAACAAGCTCGAAGGCAAAACCGCCTGGGTCACCGGCGCCGGCACCGGCATCGGCCGCGCCGTCGCCCAGGCGTTCGCGGCCGAGGGCGCGCGCGTCATTCTCACCGGCCGCCGCCGCGAAAAGCTGGAAGAGACCGCGGCGCTGATCGGCGCCAACGCGCATGTCCTTCCGTGCGACCTGACCGATGCCGCCGCGGTCACCGCGGCCGCCGCCAGGGTGCAGTCCGAGTTCGGTGGCCCGGACATCCTGGTGAACAATGCCGGCACCAATCTGCCGCGCCGCTACCTGCACCAGCTCACCCCCGAGGCGATCAAGACGCTGATCGACGGCAACCTGACCGCGCCGTTCCAGACCTCGGTCGCCGTGCTGCCGCTGATGCGCGCGAAGGGTGGCGGCCTGATCATCCAGATCGCGTCGATGGCGGGCAAGAACGTCTCCTTCCTGTCTGGCCCCGGCTATACGGCGGCCAAGACCGGCTATGTCGCGCTGTCCCAGGCGATCAACCAGGAGAACGGCATCCACGGCATCCGCTCCTGCTGCATCTGCCCCGGCGAGGTGGCGACCGACATCCTCAAGAACCGTCCCGAGCCTGTGCCGGCGGAGGATGTGGAGCGCCTGCTTCAGCCCGAGGACATCGCCGCCATGGCGCTGTTCGTCGCGACCATGCCGGCGCGCGCGAACATCACGGAGATGCTGGTGCAGCCGACCTATATGCGCTTGATGGCAGCGCAGGCCCGCAAGGTCGCCGGCCTGCCCTGAGCACCACGCCGAGAGGATCACGCTTGATGCCTGAGACCGCGCCCCGGCTGCCTCAAATTGGGGCGGCACTTGGTGGCCTGTTGCTGCTCGTGGGATGCGCGAGCAGCGCGTCCGACAACAGCGCGCTCGGCGATGCCGCGCGCCCTGCACCCTGGGGTGGCCAGGTCACCATCGCATCCGAACCCGCGGGCGCGCGTTGCGCGGTGACCAATGCCGGCGCGCCGGTCGCGACCATCGCCTCCACGCCGGCTCCGGTCGTGCTGCCGCGCGGCACGTCCGTGCTGGAGGTCGCATGCAGCGCGCCTGGCCGTGCGGACACCACCGCCGCGCTACGACCCGGGCGGGATTTCGCTGTCCACCACCCGATGCCGGTCGGTACCGGGACCATCCAGAATGCCGTCGCGGTGCGGACCGGGTCCACGCGCCGATACTTCGACACCACCGTCCACCTGCCGCCCGCGAGCTTCGCTTCCGCCGCGGAGCGCGACGCCTGGTTCGCAGCGCGCGCCGATGCGCTGCGCGCCGCCGCGGCCCCTGCCATCGCCCGAGCGGAGCGCGCGCCGCTCTCCACCATCGACGATGGCGCCGCTGAGCGCGCTTACCTTGACGCCGACCTCGCCAGGCTCGACCAGCAGCGCCTGGCCGCCGGCGTGACCACTGCCCCCGCTGCCCCGGCCCGAGCCGGTCGCCGCTGAATCAACGAGAGAACACAACGCCATGGCCACCGATGACATCCTGATCGCCGCCCCCGACCTTGAGGCGCTGGTGCGCGACATCTTCCTTGCCGCGCAATGCGACAGCCCGGAAGCCAACCGCATCTCCAAGCACCTGCTCGGCGCCAACCTCGCCGGGCATGACAGCCACGGCGTGGTGCGCGTGCCGCGCTACGTCGAATGGTGCGAGGCCGGCTACGTCGTGCGTGGCCAGGATGCGGAGCTGGTGACCGATGGCGGCGCCTTCGCCGTGTTCGACGGGCATTTCGGCTTTGGCCAGACGGTCGCACCTCAGGCCGTGGCGCATGGCATCAAGGTCGCGCAGGAGAGCGGGATTTGCATCACCGCGCTGCGCAATGCCGGACATATCGGCCGCGTCGGCGACTACTCCGAAATGGCGATCCGCGCGGGGCTGATCTCCATCCACTTCGTCAACGTGGCCGGTTCCGTGCTGGTCGCCCCTTTCGGCGGCGTGGACCGGCGCTTCTCGACGGCGCCCTTCAGCGTCGGCGTGCCGCTGCCGGGCCGGCCGCTGGTCCTGGACTTCGCCACCTCGCTG
>JAZKFA010000383.1:0-8141 GCA_040386655.1 Pseudomonadota bacterium
GTGACGCATGGGCGAGAGGATGCGCTGATCCATGCGCTGTCGCTCCGCGGCGTGCGCGGCCGCGCACTGCACCTGGTGGGCTTCTCCGAGGATGACGAAGACACGCCCGTCGAGGTGGAGCAAGGGTCATGAAGAATGACCCTTGCGGCGTTTTTCTGCCCTCAAGCGCCAGGCGCGCACTCCGTGCGCTTGGCTCGCCGGACTGCCGGCGGCGCCCATTCGGGCTTGCGGCCCGCGGTGCGGGCCGGGGGGCTCCTTTTTCCGCAGTCAGTCTAACGCCCCAGCCAGCCCCGCTTCAGCCGCAGCCGCGCGCAAGTGGTGCGGATGCGCCATGGCAGGGCAAACAGCGCGCGGTACTTCGCCTCGAAGCGCGCCTGCGCCGCCTTGAAGCCGGCGTCCTTCGTCCCGGGGCTGAGGTGGCGCAGGTGGAAGTCGATCACCCATGCGCTGCGTCCCGCAAGCCGCGCGAGGATGCACAGATCGGCGCCATAGAAGTGGAATCCCCAGAGGTCCGCGGACAGCCCGACCGGCGCATCGCGCTTCAGCACGATGAAGTTCTCATCCAGGCTCACGGCGCGCGCCGGCAGCTCCCCACGCCGCTGGTCGTCTCCGTAAGGGTCCGAGATGCGGACGGCGAGCTCGCCCGCATCGGTGCCGCCCGCGTTGCCGGCCAGGGCCCAGGCCGGGTCCAGCGCGTCGAGTTCCCCCAGCCGCGCGGCGAGCGCATCGGCATCGTCAGAGATCAGCCGCACATCCTGGTGGCACAGGATGACGTGCGGTGCGCGGCTCATCGCGACAAGGCGCGGGATGCCGCGATAGGCGTCCCAAAACGTGCCGTCGCTGTTGTCGAGGTAGAGGAATTCGCAGTCGTCGGGCGTAAAGCCGCGGGCGCAAAAACTCGCGACCATCGCGCGGTACTGCGCGTGGTCGTTCACCAGCGTGCAGACGGAAAAGCGCGGCGCCGCGCGGGGCAGCGCCGCGTCGATCGGGGATGCGCCGGTCTGATCCATGGCCTCCGCTATACAGCCATCGCGGATGGCGCGCGATGAGCGTCCCGGCCTTCGCCAACCTGCTCGAACGGCTGCTGTTCACGCCCGGCCGCCTCGCGAAGCTCGCTTTGCTGCGGCAGTGGTTCGCGACGCAGCCCGATCCTGAACGCGGCATCGGCCTCGCCGCGCTCACCGACGAACTTGTCCTCCGCGTCGCCAAGCCCGCCTTGCTGCGCGAGATCGTGGCCGACCGCACCGACCCCGAGCTGCTGCGCATGAGCCGCGACTATGTCGGCGATTTCGCCGAGACAGCCGCGCTGATCTGGCCCACGCGCCCGGGCGTGAACGCCCCGCCGCCCGGCCTCGCGGAAGTCATCACCGCGATGGAGGAGGCGGACAAGGCCGAACTCCCCGCGTTGATCGCAGACTGGATGGACCGGCTGGACCCGAGCGGGCGCATCGCGCTCGCCAAGCTCGTCACCGGCGGTCTGCGCGTCGGCGTATCCGGGCGCCTGGCGCGGGTCGCACTCGCGGAGTGGTCCGGCATCGACGCGGGCGAGATCGAGGAGGCGTGGCACGGCGTCGTCCCACCCTACACGGAGCTGTTCGCCTGGCTGGAGGGCCGCGCCTTGCGTCCAGACGCCGCCGGCCTGCCGGTGTTCCGCCCGCTCATGCTCGCGCACCCGCTGGAGGAGAACGACCTCGCCGCGCTGGAGCCCGGCGATTGGCGCGCGGAGTGGAAGTGGGATGGCATCCGCGTGCAGGTCGTCGCGGGGCCCGGCGGCACGCGCCTGTTCAGCCGCGGCGGCGAGGATGTCTCCGGCGCCTTCCCCGACGTGGTCGCGGGCCTCGGTTTCCACGCCGTCCTGGATGGCGAGCTGCTGGTGGTGCGCGAGGGCGAGGTCGCGCCGTTCAGCGAATTGCAGCAGCGGCTGAACCGGAAAAGCGTGACGCCCAAGATGCTGCGCGAGCAGCCCGCGGAGGTGCGCCTGTACGACCTGCTGATCGAAGGTGCCGAGGACCTTCGCGCGCTTCCCTTCGATGCCAGGCGCGACCGGCTTGAAGCCTTCGTCGCGCGGGAGGCGCCGGCGCGGATGTCGCTCTCGCCCCTGATCGCGTTCGGGTCCATCGCGCAGCTCTCCGCCATCCGCGACGGCGCGCGCGCCGCCTCGATCGAGGGGCTGATGCTCAAGCGCGCCGACAGCGCCTATGTCGCCGGCCGCCAGAAGGGCCTGTGGTGGAAATGGAAGCGGGAGCCGCTGACCATAGACGCGGTGCTGATGTATGCGCAGCGCGGCAGCGGCAAGCGATCCAGCTTCTATTCCGACTACACCTTCGGCGTGTGGCGCGGCGAGGAGCTGGTCCCGGTCGGCAAGGCCTATTCCGGCATCACCGATGCGGAGCTGGTCTTCCTCGACCGCTGGGTACGCAACCACACCACCGCGCGCTTCGGCCCAGTGCGCGAGGTGGAGCGCGGCCTAGTGCTGGAGGTGGCGTTCGACGCCGCGCAGCGCAGCAGCCGCCACCGCTCCGGTGTCGCGCTTCGCTTCCCGCGCATCGCGCGCATCCGGAAGGACAAGCCAGTGGAAGAAGCGGACCGCCTGGAGTCCGTCGAAGCCTTGATCGCCGTATGATATTCGCTGCCTGCGCAGCCGGCTCCAAGTCGCAAAAATAAAAGAATCGGGGTCCGGGGGAAATTCATTTCCCCCGCTCTTGTTGACCCCGTTTTCCCCCCGTGGTGCGGTCTGCCGAACCTCCGGAGGAACTCCCAATGTCCATCGTGAAAAACCACGCCCGCGCGCGCCTCGATGCCGGCGAACTCGCCCTCGGTTTCGGCGTCCACCACATGCGCGGCTCCGCAGTCGGCATGATCGCCAAGGCCACCGGCTTCGACTGGCTGTTCATCGACATGGAGCATGGCGCGATGAGCGTGCATGAGGCGACGCAGATCGCGATCGCCGCGCTTGGTCAGGGCGTCACCCCGATCGTGCGCTGCTGCAAGGACGCCCTGTTCGAGGGCACGCGCGCGCTCGACAATGGCGCGATGGGCGTGGTGGTCCCGCATGTGGACACGGTGGAGGAGGCGCGCATGGTCGCGGCCGCCTACCGGTTCCCCCCTGTCGGCACGCGCAGCTGGGGTGGCCCGCCCTTCGCGTATGGCATGGTCCCGCCGGACACCGCGAAGGCGCAGGAGGAGCTGAACCGCGAGATCCTGATCTGCGCGATGATCGAGACGCCGGAGGCGGTGGCGAACGCCCATGACATCGCGGCCGTGCCGGGCATCGACAGCCTGATGATCGGCACCTCGGACCTCACGGCCTCGATGGGGATTGCCGGGCAGATCGGGCACCCGGACGTGCGCGCGGCCTATGCGAAGGTGGCCGATGCCTGCAAGGCCTCGGGCAAGGTGCTGGGCATGGGTGGGGTGTATGACGAGGTGGTGGCGAAGGACTACATCGCGCTGGGTGCGCGGTTCCTGCTGTCGGGGAATGACCATTCCTTCCTGACGGCTGGGGCGGGCGCGCGGGCGAAGTTCCTACGCACGCTTGTGTAGGCAGATGCGAATTACTCGCAAGACAGTTGCGAGCCTTTCGCAAACAGGCTACAGCATGGGGACCGCACCGAAAGGTCTCCCCATGCGCCGTCGCCTCTTGCTTGCCGCCCCCGCCGCCCTGCTTGCCGCGCCGTCCATCGGTCGCGCGCAGGAGCGAGTGCTGAACCTCTATTCCTCGCGCCACTACGACACCGATCGCGCGCTGTATGACGGCTTCACCGCCGCGACCGGCACACGGGTTCGCCTGATCGAGGGCGATGCAGACCAGCTCCTCGCGCGCATCCAGGCGGAGGGCGCGAACAGCCCCGCCGACGTGCTGATCGCGGTCGACGCCGCCCCGCTGCAACGCGCACTGGAGGCGGGCATCCTCGCCCCGGTGCAGAGTGCCACGCTGACTGCCCGCGTGCCCGAGGGCCTGCGCGCCCCGGGCGGCGAGTGGTTCGCCGTCTCCCGCCGCGCGCGGGTGCTGATGTACGACAAGCGCCGCGGCCCGCCCCCGGGGCTGCTACGCTATGAAGACTTGGCCAAGCCCGATTATCGCGGCCAGATCCTGGTCCGCGCCGCCGCGCACCCGTACAACACCTCCCTGATGACCGGCATCATCGAGGCGAACGGGGTGGAGGCGGCCGAAGCCTGGGCACGCGGTGTCGCGGCCAACCTGGCCCGTCCGCCGCAGGGCGGCGACCGCCCGCAATTCGAGGCGGTGGCGGCCGGCCAGGGCAGCATCGCCATCGCGAACACCTACTATCTCGCGCGCTACGGCGCCTCCGGCGTCACGTCCGAGAAGGCCATCTATGACCGTATCGGCGTGATCTTCCCCAACCAGGCCGATCGCGGCGCGCATGTCAGCGTCTGCGGCGCGGGCGTGGTCAAGACCGCGCGCAATGCGGAAGCAGGTCGCGCCTTCCTCGAATACCTGGTCAGCCGGCCCGCGCAGGAATTGTTCACCAACGGCAACTTCGAATACCCCGTGGCGCCTGACGTGGAGCCGCACCCCGCGCTTGCCGCCTTCGGCACCTTCAAGGCGAATGACCGTGGCGCGCGCACCCAGGGCGCGCTGTCGGCCCAGGCACTGCAGATCATGCAGCGGGCTGGCTGGCGGTGAGCGAGGCGGTCGTCCTGTGCCTGTGCAACGGCCTGACCGACGCGGCCATTGCCAAGGCACTCGCCCAGGGCGCGCGGCGCCCGGGTGAGGTCTATGCCGCCTGCGGTTGCAAGGCGCAGTGCGGCACCTGCGTGCGGGATGTGCTGGCGGCGCTGCGTGCGGCACCGGCGGCCGCGGCGCCCGCCCGTCTCACTTGACGGTTCGGCTCGCGAAACCGGCGCCCGGCAGGGGTGACGGCGGCAGCTCTGTTCGCGTTCCACCGCCGGACGTCCCCACAGCGTGGTGAGCTCCGTACGAGGACCGTTGCGGCTCATCTAGGCTGTGGTCGAGCAATCCTTACCGTCGAGGCGCGGCCCAAGGTAGGTGTCGGCACGCGCGCCGCGGACATGGCCATCCATCTCAGCGGGGAATGCGCCTTCGGGCTGCAGCAGGATGTCCAACGGCAGCATCAGGCGGGCAGGGCCAAGACGCCGTTCTCCCGCCCGTCCGCCGGGCGAGGCGGAGCGTATGGAGGCTCGGCCCGCGGCGCAGTCGCCGCGCGGGGCTCCGCGCGTCAGGTGCCGGCCAGGCGGCTCGTTGCCCAGGAGACGATGGAGACGATGATCGCCCCCATGAAGGCGGCGCCGAAGCTCGCGACCTGCATGCCAGGGATGACTGCGGCGGTCAGCGCGAACATCGCCGCGTTCACGACAAGGATGAACAGCCCGAGCGTGAGGATGGTCAGCGGCAACGACAGGATCACCGCGACTGGACGGATCAGCATGTTGACCAGGCCGAACACCGCCGCCGCGATCAGCAGCGTGGCGGTGGAGGAGAAGCTGATGCCGGCGATCAGCTGGTCGGCGCACCAGAAGGCGAAGGCGGTGATGAGAAGCGTGATGATGTAACCCATGGCGGGGTCTCCGGCCGCGCGTCGAGACGCCGGCATGAAAAGCAAAAGGCGCCGATCGCGCCGCCGCGGTGTAACGGGAACCGCTCACGATGGTTTCAACGCACCATGTTTGCGCCCGGCCGCGCCCTCGTATCCGCAGGAGCGCGACCGTTCGCGCCCGGCCAAAGGAATGATCAAGCGGTGGCGGCGGGGACGTTCCGCCGGCCGTCTCGAATGGGCAAGCCGTATCAAAATATTAATCTGCTGGCGTTTTCCGAAACGACCTGCGCAGGGTCGCGCGCGACCAGAAATCAGGAAATGAACCCCGCCATGCCGATGCGCCTGTACAATGCGTCCACGAAGCACGTGACCGACAACCTTTGGCTCTGGATCGCGATTTCCGCCGCGGCAATGCTGGCTCTCGCATTTGTGGACAAGGGCATGGCGCGCGGTTCAGGCATGGGCAACTGGATCGCGCTGTCAGGCGCGATCCTCGGAATCCTGCTGATGCTGAAGAGCGAAGCCGAAATGCCGGTGCGCGACATGACAGCACCCGACGCCGCGTAGGGCGGAGGCCGGGGCTTCGGCCCCGGCGACCGATCGGCGGGCTGGATCCGACCAGCGGATCCCGCGCCTACTTCAGCGCGCCAAGCAGGTCCAGCGCCTTGCCCTTCAGGTCCGCCGGGCAGTTGGGAATGAAGAAGCCGCTGATCTCCGTCGCGACGTTCAGCGTGCTCTTCCAATGAAGGTAGCAACCGCCGCCGCCCTGCATGTTGAAGTGCAGGTGCGGCGTGGTCGTCTTCTTCGGGTAAAAGCCCTCGGGGCCGGGGAAGCTGTCGCCGATCTCCCACCCCTCTTTGACCATGAAGGCTTTGACGTCGGCGCTGCTCTTCTGCGTCAGGATCATGGTGCTGGCCTCCCTATGAGATGTTTCTCGACAGCCAGACTATGCACGCCGCCGACCGATGCGATAGCGAAATATGATAACCCCGCTTAATCCACCACCAGGTCGCTCGCCAGATGGAACAGGCAGTCGCCGCGCTTCGTTCGCGCCGGGATGCGCTGGCACATCACGATCCCCGCCGCGTTGAAGGCGAGCTCCACCGGCGCGCGCCAGGGCGTCTCCGGCGTGTGGATGCGCGCGGCGGCCTGGCCGACGGCCACGGTGTCCCCCAGTGCGACCAGCGGCTCGAACACGCCGCCTTCGGGCGCGTAGATGTAGTAGTCCTGGCCGCGGACATCGAGGAAGCGCGTCGGGCGGGGTTCCTGCCAATGCGTGCGCGGCAGGATCTCCAGATGCACGAGCAGGTTCCGTAATCCGCGCTCCGCGATGGCGAGGCCGGACGCATTCACCGTGCCGCTTCCCCCCAGTTCCGTCCCCAGCGCGATGCTGCCGCGCCGGTCCGCCCCGCTGCCCAGCGTCTGGTCGCCGCCCTGACCCTGCGCGCCGCCCTGGATGTAGGTGTAGGGCGCCCCGAAGGCCCGCAGCGCCGCCAGCTGCTTGCGGTACAGCACCGGGTCCGATGATTGCCGCGCCAGCGCGCAGGGGATGTAGTTCAGCGAGGACCCGCCCGAATGCAGGTCGATCACCAAATCGGCCAGCGGGATCAGAACGGAATCGATGTAGTGAGCGATCTGCCGCGTCACCGTCCCGTCGGGGTCGCCGGGGAAGATGCGGTTGAGGTTCAGGTCGTCGATCGGCGACACGCGCCGGCCCGCCAGTGCCGCGGGGTAGTTCGCCATCGGCAGGATGATGACGCGGCCCTGGATCATCCCGGGCTCCAGCCACTGCGCGAGGTTGGTCAGCGCCACCTGGCCCTCATACTCGTCGCCATGATTGCCCGAGGAAAAGAAGGCCGTCGGTCCCTCGCCATTCTTCACCACCACGATGGGCATCGGCAGGAAGCCGTAGGCGCTGTCATGCGTGGAATGGAACAGCCGCAGGTAGCCGGTCTGCTTGCCGTGGCGGGCGAAATCCACCTCGCACACGATGCGGGAGGGGCGGGGCGTCTCGGGCATGGCGTTCCCTATGCTTTCGGCGGTTCGATGAGGTGGCAGGCCACCTGGTGACCAGGGATTGTCTCGAAAAGCGCCGGCGAACGCTCACGGCAGACCGGCATCACGTAAGGGCAGCGCGTATGGAAGCGGCAGCCTGAGGGCGGGTTGATGGCCGAGGGTATGTCGCCTGCGATGCGCACCCGCCGCCCGCGCGACCGGTTCGCCGGATGGCTCGCCGGCACCGCCGCGATCAGCGCCTGGGTGTAGGGGTGCAGCGGTGCTGCATAGATGGCCTGCTTGCTCGCGACCTCCACCACGCGGCCCAGATACATCACCGCCACCCGGTCCGAAATGTGGCGCACCACCGACAGGTCATGCGCGATGAACAGGTAGGTCAGTCCCATCTCGCGCTGGAGGTCCTGCAGCAGGTTCACGATCTGCGCCTGCACCGAGACGTCGAGTGCGGAGACCGCCTCGTCGCACACGATCAGCCGCGGCTTGAGGATCAGCGCGCGCGCGATGCCGATGCGCTGGCGCTGCCCGCCGGAGAATTCATGCGGGAAGCGGTCGATGGCGCGGGCCGGCAGGCCCACGCGATCCAGCATCGCGCGCACCTCGCCCCGG
>JAZKFA010000384.1:0-4034 GCA_040386655.1 Pseudomonadota bacterium
TCTCGGGCTGATCTGCCCGGCGGCGCAGGGCGGCGAGGCCGCCTGGGCCGGGCGCATATCAGTCCTCGCGCCGCCCGACCTGCCTTCGCTTCTGAACCACTTCCGCGGCACGCAGCTGCTGGCACAGCCGACGCCGCCGGTGCTCGCGACAGGTGCCGCGGGCGGCCCCTGCCTCTCCGAAGTGCGCGGCCAGGAAGCGGCGAAGCGCGCCATCGAGATTGCCGCCGCCGGCGCGCATAACCTGCTGATGCTGGGCCCGCCCGGTGCGGGAAAATCCATGCTCGCCGCGCGCATTCCGGGGCTGCTGCCGGACCTCGCGCCCGCGGAGGCTCTGGAAGTCAGCATGATCCACTCCGTCGCGGGCCTGCTCGAAGGCGGGCGGCTGGTGCAGCGCCCGCCTTTTCGCGACCCGCACCACTCCGCGAGCCAGGCGGCGCTGGTTGGCGGCGGGCACCGGACGAAGCCTGGCGAAATCAGCCTTGCCCATCGTGGCGTGCTGTTCCTCGATGAGTGGCCGGAGTTCCCGCGCCCCGCGCTCGAGGCGCTGCGCCAGCCGATGGAAACCGGGCGCGCCACCATCAGCCGCGCCAATGCGCGCGTGAACTACCCCGCGCGGTTCCAGCTGATCGCCGCGATGAATCCCTGCCGCTGCGGCTACCTGGCCGACCCGCGCCGCGCCTGTTCGCAGGCGCCGCGTTGTGGCGAGACCTACCAGGCGAAGTTGTCGGGCCCGCTGCTCGACCGCATGGATATGAGCATCGAGGTCGCCCCGCTCACCCCGGCCGAACTCATCCACGCACCGGCCGGCGAAGCGAGTACCGTGGTGGCCGCACGCGTGGCCAGGGCGCGCGCAGCCGCGCGCGACCGCTGGGGCATCGACAATGCCGAGGCCGAGTTCCGCCCCCTGCAGGACAGCCTGGACGCGGAGGCCGCGCGGCTATTGGAACAGGCGGCGACGAAGCTGTTCCTGTCCAACCGCGCGCATGTGCGAACGCTACGCGTCGCGCGCACCATCGCCGACCTCGCGGGCGCGGAGCGGATCGCGCGGGTGCATGTGGCGGAGGCGCTGGCCTACCGGCATCGCAAGGCCGTGTGACACAGGCAGTGCAGCCTCCGAGAGAGCCGGCGACCCGGACCCGCTCTGAATCATCAATCCTTCTTGGCACGCTTGGCGTCGGCACCCACCCGGTTGCCCGCCGCGGCGAGCATGCTCAGCCGGGCCGGCAGCGCCGTGCGAATTTCAGGCCGTCGGTCGCGCTCCTTCTTCCATAGCTTTTTGTCCTTCCGCCGCATCCCGCAGCCGAGGCACCATCCGGTCTCGTCGTCGAACCTACAGATATCGATGCACGGGCTTGCCATGGGACGGATATGGCAATCGTGCCTCAGGCTTCCAGGCGGAAGCCATCGCGGACGAGTGGGGAGTTCCATGTCGTGATTCCCTTGACCATCGCACAGGGCTGGCGCGCGGGCCTTCTCGGCCGAACCACGGAGCTTCACGCGCGCTACTACGCGCGGGCCTTCGGCTTCGGCCCGCGCTTTGAGACGGTGGTCGCCGCGGGGCTCGCCGAGTTCTGTCCGCGCCTGGCCAATCCACGCAACGCGATCTGGGCGGCGCTTGAAGGCGAGGCCATCGTCGGCTCCATCGCGATCGACGGCGAGCACCTGGCACCGGCCGCGCATCTGCGCTGGTTCATCCTCGATGCCGGGGCGCGTGGTAGCGGCACTGGGCGTGCGTTGCTGCGCGCCGCGCTCGCGCACGTCGACGCGCAGGGTTTTGCGGAGACACGGCTTTGGACCTTCGCCGGGCTTGATCCGGCACGCCGCCTCTATGAGGCTCACGGCTTCCACATCGCCGAACAACGCCCCGGCGACCGGTGGGGCGAGCCCGTGATGGAACAGCTCTTCATCCGACCGCGATCCTCATAGGTCGCCGATTCGGAAGGCGTCGCGGATGCGTCGGGCACTGCCATCTGCCGCGACCAGGATGACGTCGAAGCGCATCCCCCCGGCTCCATGGCCCGGGTTCACAGCGAGCCACGCCTCGGCACCCGCCATCAGCCGTGCGCGCTGCCGCGGGCCCAGCGCATAGGCGGCCTCGACCAGCGATGGCCGCGCCTTAACCTCGACGAAGGCGAGCAGCCCGTCGCGCTCCGCAATCAGGTCGATCTCGCCGGCGGGCGTGCGGGCGCGGCGCGCGAGCACCACCCAGCCCTCGGCGAGCAGCAGCCCTGCAGCGATGTCTTCGGCGCCGGTGCCGGTGGCGGCGGCGCGGCTGCCGCGTTGGCGGCGGGCTTCGGTCATGGCATGAGCATGCCGGAACAAAGCGAGTGACGCCATGCGCCGCCTGATCATCGGCTTCCTGCTGCTTGCGCTTCCGGCGGCCGCGCAGCCTCTCGCCCAGCGCCACATGGTCGCCGCGGCGCATCCGCTGGCCGCCGAAGCGGGCCTCGCCATGCTGCGGGATGGTGGGTCTGCCATCGACGCTGCCGTCGCCGTGCAGATGGTGCTCACGCTGGTGGAGCCGCAATCGAGCGGCATCGGCGGCGGCGCGCTGATTCTGCACTGGGACGCCGCCGAACGCCGCATCGTCGCGGTCGATGGGCGCGAAGCCGCACCCGCCGCCGCCACCCCTGCCCTGTTCCTGCGCAACGGCGAGCCGATGACGATGGCCGACGCAATCGTGGGCGGCCGCGCCGTCGGCGTGCCCGGCACGGTGGCGGCCTTGGAAGCCGCACATCGCCAGCACGGCAAGCTGCCCTGGGCGCGGCTGTTCGAACCCGCCATCACCCTCGCCGAGGCTGGCTTCCCCGTCTCCCAGCGCCTCGCGCGCGAGATCGCGCGGGACGGTCGACGCCTGGCCGAAGACCCGGCCGCGCACGCCTATTTCTTTGACGCCGCCGGCCAGCCTCTGGCGGCCGGGCACCGGCTGCGCAACCCTGCCCTCGCCGCGACGCTGCGCGCGCTTGCGACGCAGGGCTCGGCCGCGCTGCATCGCGGCCCCATCGCATCCGACATCGCCGCCGCGGTACGCGCACATCCGACCAATCCCGGGCTGATGACTACGGACGACCTCGCCGCCTACCAGCCCCGCCTGCGCGAAGCGGTCTGCACGGAGTATCGGAGCCGCCGCGTCTGCGGCTTTCCGCCCCCCTCCTCCGGCGGCATCGCGGTTGGGCAGATCCTTGGCGTGCTGGAGCATTTCGACCTGGCGCGCCTCGCCCCCAACAGCCTCGACGCGGCGCACCTGATCGCGGAGGCCGGGCGCCTCGCCTTCGCCGACCGCGCCGTCTACCTGGCCGACCCCGACCATGTCCGCGTGCCCGTGCGCGGCCTGCTCGACCGCGCCTACATCACAGCCCGCGCGCAGCTGGTGGACCGGCTGCGCGCGATGCCCAGCGCGCCGCGCGCCGGCAATCCGCCCTGGCGCGAGGCCGCGCTGCACGCACCCCAGGATGACCAGCCCGAACAGGGCACCAGCCATATCGCCATCATCGACGAGGCCGGCAACGCCGTGTCCATGACCACCACCATCGAGGCGGTGTTCGGTGCCCAGGTGATGGTGCGCGGCTTCGTGCTGAACAACGAGCTGACCGACTTCGCCTTCCGCCCGGAGATCGACGGCCGGCCCGTCGCGAACGCCGTGGGCGCAGGCAAGCGACCTCGCTCCTCGATGTCGCCCACGCTGGTCTTCGATGAGGAGGGCCGGCTCGCCTTCATCGTGGGGTCGCCAGGCGGCGCACGCATCATCGGCTATGTCGCGCAGACGCTGGTGGGCCTGCTCGACTGGAACCTTGCGCCGCAGGGGGCAATCGACCTGCCGCATGTGCTGACGCTGGGTACCACCGTGGAACTGGAGGCCGAAACGCCCATCGCCGCACTGCGACCAGCGCTGGAGGCGATGGGCCACCGAGTTGTAGTCGGCACGCTGGGCTCGGGGCTGCAGGCCATCCGCATCCGCCGCGACGGCACCGCGGTCGCCATCGATGGCGGCGCCGACCGGCGGCGTGAGGGCGCGGCGTTGGGGGAGTAACGCC
>JAZKFA010000385.1:0-1660 GCA_040386655.1 Pseudomonadota bacterium
AGCAGGTACGTGCCGCCGAGGACGTTCGCGCCCTCGACCACCTGCTCCACGCCGCCAGCCGGGGCGGTCACAAGGTTGCCGTTGCCCGATGCGGCGAAGGTCAGGTTCTGCCCGCTCGTCACCACGCGCCAGCGGTCCAGCGTGTATTGGTTCGCGCCGACGGTCGCGACGCCGCTGACGTACGCCCGCTGGTTGATGTTGAAGTTGCCGTTGATGATGAGGTTGCGGAACCCGGCGGAGGCCGGCGCGGTCACCGCGTTGATCGGGTCCGCGGTCCAGATCGTCACACCTGCCGCGGTCTTGGCGACCACGCGGTAGGATGCGTTGTCGTAGAAGATATCGACACCCGGACGCCCCGCCGAATTGCATACGATCGGGTTGGTGTTGGGCACCGTCAGCGCCGCGTCGGAATAGGTCGCCAAAGGCGTTGAAGTTCCGGCCACGTAAAAGTACAGTAGTGCCCCGCTGTACGGCGCCCCATTGGCGTCGGCGATCTGCGGAAACGGGTCGTAATAGCGGTCGGTCATGCGGACCCCCAAG
Source organism: Pseudomonadota bacterium (assembly GCA_040386655.1). Lineage (GTDB taxonomy): Bacteria > Pseudomonadota > Alphaproteobacteria > Acetobacterales > Acetobacteraceae > Plastoroseomonas. The sequence goes on from JAZKFA010000385.1 coordinate 541, forward strand.
GAGCTAGGTCATGGTGCGATGTGCAGCGGTGGCCCTGATGGCCTTGGCGCTCGGCGGGTGCGTCCTGACGAACCGGGACAGGAACACCGCCCTCGGCTCGGCAATGGATGCGCGCCGCGATGCCGCGTCGGTGGAAGTGATGGCTGACACGCCAGTCAGGGCGTATCGGGTGCTAGGCGAAGTCGCCGTGACGGTGCGGCGCGGGCTGCGGTTCACACCGAACCCGACGCGGGAACAGGTGGTCGCAGCACTGCAGGAAGAGGCCGCCGCGGCTGGCGCCGATGCGGTGATTGATGTGGTCGTCCAGCCCGTGCGGTGGGATCTGAGCTACGCCGGGTATCGGCAAGGCGCGGCGCGCGCGGTGGTGTGGCAGTGACTTCCGAAACCCGCATGATGTGGGTGCAGGTAATTCTGTCTGTGATCTGCGCCGCGCCGTTCTGGCTGGCCGAGGCCGACAACCCCAACCACCACGTTCGGCTGTGGGGATCGCTGATTACCGGGTTCCTCGGAATGCGGGCCTTGATGTTCCTCTACGTGTGGGCGCGCTATGGCCTGCGCGCCGCACGCTCGATGACGATGGGCTAGCGGTTGCCCGAGAGCCTGCCAGCCGTGGCGGGAGCCTGCTCAACCAGCGGATAGCCATAGGACGATAGCGCGTTGGCCGTGGCGCCGCCGCCCATCTGCACGCCCACACCCGCCTGATTGGCGAGGTAGTTCTGCACCTGCGGGCTGTTGTAGATGCGCTGGAGCGCCCAGGGCGCGGCAACGGTGGTCGCGGCGCCCTGCCAGCTCATATTCCCCAGGAGGCTACCGAAGGCCACGCGCTCGGCTGTGCCGGAGTTCGGCACCTGATCTCGCATGACGGTCTGGCCGACCATGCGGAGGTCGCGGAGGTCACCGCGCCCCATGGCCGTGGAGCCGGAAGCGCCGCGCCCGCTCATGTTCAACTGCGCGGGCGGGATCATGCCGCGCGCCGCGTCGCCCGTGCCCCGGTCCATCGCGCCACGGATGGCGGCGAAGGCGGCGTACTGGCGGCGAACCTCGCGCCATGCGGTCTGATCTTCCGGGCTGATGCTGCGGTCCATCGCCGTGCGGAGGGTGCGCTGCAGGTCGCCCAGCG
>JAZKFA010000385.1:1670-3874 GCA_040386655.1 Pseudomonadota bacterium
CACGTCGTCAAGGTTCGCCAGCAAGGGGGCGCGGACGTTGGTGGGCAGGCGCGCGACGTTCCGCGCGATGGCGGTAAGCTCGGTGCCGAACTGCGGCGTTACCGCGAGCGCGTTGCGGTTGGAGAGGTCTGTGAACTCTGCGCCGAGCCGCGCGCGGATGCCGTTCAGCACTTCGGGGGTCGCGTAGTCGGCGCTCTCGCCCGCCCGGCGCAGCACCGCGCGGTTGAAGGCCACAGCCTGATTGCTGATCACGTCCTGCTGCGCGCCGGATGATCCGGGCAGCCGCGCGAGAACGCTTTCCACGCCCTGCAGGAAGGGGCTGCCCGTGCGCTGGCCCGCCGTGAGCGGGATGCCCTCTCCGCGAGCGACGCCGGCCAGGCGCTGCGCCTCGGGCGTCAGGCGCGCGGGGAAGGGAGACACGGCCCGCGCCAGCAGGGGGGCCGCAAGACCAGCCGCAGCGCCGGCAAGCGGGCTGCCAGTCACGTCGGTGACGGCGCCGGCCACCGCGCCCGCGCCCGCCTGCAGGACCGGCTGTGCGGCCAGTGCGGCGCCGGAGCGCGCGGCAAGACCGCCCGGTGTGGCGAGGCGAGAGACGATAGCGCCGGGCACCGCCAGCGTGGCAGCGTCAACCATGCCGCGGCCTGCACCCTGCGCGCCACGCTCAAGCATATTCTCGGGCGCGGCGGGTGCCCCGGTCATGGCCTGCAGCCCGGTACGGGCCGCGTCGGTGAAGAACTGACCGGACGGCGCATACTGCGGCAGGCCGACACCGCGGGCGATGTAGCCCATGCCCCGCCCGACCAAATCGGGGGCGGCGCCCACCAGTTGCGCCAGCCCCTCATTCACCCCCTGCGCGGCGAACAGCGGCACGCGCGCCGCCTGCTCGGCAAGGCCACGCTGCGGTGCGCCAGGCGCGGCGGGGGCTGCGGCGGCAGGGGGCGCGGGGATTGAGCGCGCCAGAAGGCGGTCGAACTCGCTCGCCCCATCTTCGGGAGCAGCATCCGGCGTGACAGCCGGGCGCCCTGCCCCGCCCATGGAGCGGCGCATGATGTCATCGAAGGCTGCGCGGTCGGTCATTGTGCGCGCGCCGGGCGCTGCGCCGCGTGGGTCCGCCACATGCTAAGCGCCTGCTCGCGCGGGATGCCGTCTGCCATCGCCGTCTCAAGGAACTCGTTGAGGAAGCCAAGCCCGCCACTGGACTGCGCAACAAGCGGCGTCTCGCGGATGTAGCGGTTCCACGCCTCGGATGCGCCGTCCAGCGTGTTGCGCGGCTCGCCGTTCGGCCCGGGGCGCTGGCGCCACTCCTGATAAAACTCCGCGCGCTCCATGGCCCGGCCCGCCTGCGCCTCGGTGGCGCGCAGGATAAACTCGTTGGCGCCGGTCGTATTGCGCAGGCTGGCGAAGGTCTGGCGCATCCGCGCCGCGTCCCCGTCCGTCTGCACGCCGCGCTGCTCCATCTGGCGCCCCAGGATCACACTAGCCGCGGCGGCTTCGAAGGCTTGCGCGGTGGTCGCCTCGCGGACAAGGCGGCTCTGCGCCGGGGTGATGCCCATGGCGTCGAGATACCCGCCGATGACTTCGCGCGTGGGGGCGAGGCGGTCTGTGTTGGCGTCCAGCGCCCGCACCTGCCGCAGCGTGTCGATGGTGCCCGCAGCAGTCTCTGCGGCCAGGCGGACGCGCTCGCCCTCTTCAGCAAGGCCGGTGCCGCGGCGGGTTGCCTCGGCACGCTCGCCGCGCTGGTCCACGTTGACGTTGACGCCCGAGCCGCGCAGGCGCTGCGCGAGCAGGTCGCGCTCTGCCGCCTGTGTCGGGGTGGCGCTGGGGCCGAGATCCTGCAAGGCGCGCCACTGCGGGAGAAGCACTTGCACGTCAGTGGTGGGGGGCGGGGCTGCGCTGACCATGCCTGCCGCCTGTGCGCGCGGCACAAGGCGCTCGCTGCCGTCGGGGAGGCGGATGCGCTCAAGCTGGGTCTCGCCGCCGAGCAGCGGGCCAATCGCCTGGAGGTAGCGCGCCGCGTTTTGGTTTCCACGACCGGCAAGGACCGCAATGGCGGCCAACCGCTCGCGGCTCGGCAGGTTGTTGGGTGTAGTGGGGATCGTGGTGGGAACGGTCGCCGCACCCGGCGCTGCGGGTGGTGCTGCGGGCGGCGCTGCGCCGTCGGCAATGGTGGTCACGTCGGGGGATGCGCCCGGTGCCCCGCCCAT
>JAZKFA010000386.1:0-6269 GCA_040386655.1 Pseudomonadota bacterium
GGAGGTCCAGGATCGACACGATCCTGGCGGGGTCCAGGGGCAGAGCCCCTGGCCTTGCTTCACCCGTGACCCCATCCCGAGACCATTCCCAGGAGAACTTTCCCGTTGCGTCGCGGCTGATTCCGCGTGCGTTGCGGCCGAAGGTGATGGGGTTTTACCGGTTCGTGCGGACGGCGGATGATGTGGCGGATGATCCGTCCTTGGGTGCGGCGGAGAAATTGGCGCGGCTGGATGGGTTGGAGGCGGCGCTGGGGGATGCAGCGTCGGGTAATGCTGCGGTGGTGGGGTTGCATGCGTCCGGGGCGGGGGTGGATGAGGCTCGGGCAATGCTGGGGGCGTTCCGGCAGGATGCGGTGCAGGCGCGGTATGCCGACTGGGATGGGCTGATGGCGTATTGCGCGATGTCGGCGGCGCCGGTGGGTCGGTTTTTGTTGCGTCTGCATGGCGAGGATGCGGCGTTGTATCCGGCGACGGATGCGTTGTGCGCGGCGCTGCAGGTGTTGAATCACGTGCAGGATTGCGCGGACGACCGGGCGAAGCTGGGGCGGATTTACCTGCCGTACCCGTGGCTGGGGGATGAGGCGGCGTTTTTCGCGCCGGAGGGTGCGGCGCTGCGGCGGCCGGTGCTGGATGCGGTGCTGGATGGGGTGGAGGGGCTGCTGGACCAGGCGGCGGGATTTCCGGAGCGGTTGCGCTCGCGGCGCCTGGCGATGGAGAGCCGGGTGACGATGGCGCTGGGGCGCCGGTTGCTGGCGAAGCTGCGGGCGGCTGATCCGGTGGTGGGGCGTGTGGCGCCGGGGCGGGTGGATTTCGCGCGAGCCTTCGTGGCCGCGCCGAGGCGCGGGCCGGATGATGCGGCGCTGGTGCGGGCGCGGGTGGGGCGCGCGGGCAGTTCCTTCGCGCGCGGCATGGCGGCGCTGCATGGCGAGCGGCGGCGGGCGCTGCATGCGGTCTATGCTTTCTGCCGCGCGGTGGATGACATCGCGGATGCGGAGATGCCCGAGGTCGAGAAGCGGCGCTTTCTGGCGGGCTGGCGGGAGAAGCTGGTGGCGCCGGATTGTGCGCTGTCGCGCGAGCTGGCCTGGGCGCGCGCGGCGTATGCGCTGCCGGTGGCGGAGTGCGAGGCGATGATATCAGGGATGGAGGCCGATGCCGCGGCGCGCGTGCGCGTGGCCGACCAGGCGGGGCTGGATCTATACTGCCGGCGCGTTGCGGGCAGTGTGGGCGCGATGGCCGTGCGGATTTTTGGCGCGCCAGGGGCGGAGGCGTTCGGGCTCGCGCTGGGACGCACGCTGCAGCTGGTGAATATCCTGCGCGACGTGGATGAGGATGCGCAGCGCGACCGCGTCTATGTGCCGCTCGATCTGTTGGCGGCGGAGGGCGTGGCGGATGGACCAGCGGCGGCGATGATCGTGCAGCCAGGCTTCGCGCGCGCCTGCGCCGTGCTGGGGGTGCAGGCGCAGGCCGGGTTCGCGGCGGCGGAGCGCTCGCTCGCGGCGGGCGACGCGGCGCCGCTGCTGCCGGCGCGGGTGATGATGTGGGGGTATCGGCGGCTGCTGGACCGGTTGCTGGCGCGCGGGTTCATCCCGCCTCGGACGCGGCCGCGGCTGGGTGCGGCGGAGAAGCTGCGCATGGCGCTGGCCGCCGCGCGGCTCGCCCCGGTCTAGCGCATGGCGGGAGCGGTGCATGTGGTCGGCGCGGGCGTCGCGGGGCTCGCGGCGGCGCTGCGGCTGGCGCGTGGTGGCCATGCCGTGACGCTTCACGAGGCGTCGCCGGAGGCCGGTGGCCGCTGCCGTGCGCTGCCCGACGGCACCGACAACGGCACCCACGCGCTGACCGGCGCGAACACCGCGGCGCTCGGCTTCCTGCGCGAGATCGGCGCGGCGGATGGCTGGGTGGAACCGGAGCCTGGCGCGCTGCCGATCTTCGACCTCTCCGATGGCACCGCGCGCCGGGTGGCTCTGGCGCCGCTGGGATGGCGGGCCGCGGCGGCGCGGCCGGCGGGGTTCTCGGTCGCTGCGTTGTGGGCGCTGGCGACGGGGCAGGGCAGCGTTGCGGCCGCGCTGCGCCGGCACGCGAGATTTTTGCGCGGCTTTGTGGAGCCGCTGACCGTCGCGGCGCTGAACACACCGGTCGAGGAGGCCTCGGCGCCGCTGTTGCGGCGGGTGCTGGCGCGGCTGCTCGCGCCCGGTGCGGCGCGCGTTCTGGTGGCGCGGCAGGGATTGGGTCCGGACATGATCGTGCCGGCGCTCGCGGCGCTGCGGCGTGCGGGCGTGCCGCTGCGCTTCGGAGCGCGGCTGCGCGGGCTGGAGATCGAGGACGGGCGGGTGCGCGCGCTGGAAATCGGGGCGCATCGCGTCGCATTGGGTCCGCGGGACGCTGTGGTGCTTGCGCTGCCGCCGTGGGAGGCGGCGCGGCTGATCCCCGGCCTGCCGGTGCCGCCGGCCCATGCGCCCATCCTGAACATCCACTACGCCCGGCCCGGCGAGGGGCCGGTGCGCTTCCTCGGGCTGCTCGGCGGGTTGGCGCAATGGGTTCTGGTGCGGCCCTCGGGCGTGAGCGTGACGGTGAGCGCGGCGGATGCGGAGATCGCCGAGGATGCGGAGGCGCTCGGCGCGCGCGTCTGGCCGGAGGTACGGCGTGCGGCCCTGGGCCTTGGCTTGGCGGGTGAGTGGCCGGAGGCGGCGCCGCCCTTCCGCGTGGTGAAGGAACGCCGCGCGACGCCGCGCCATGGCGTGGCGCCGAACCCCACGCCACCGCGGATGCCGCTGGCGAATTGCGCGCTGGCGGGCGACTGGACCTGGCCCTGGCTGCCGGCGACGATCGAGGCCTCGGTGCTGTCTGGCCTGGCAGCGGCCGCGGCACTTCATGGTGGCGTCTTGGCAGCGGCGACCGGCAGAGGTCACACGATGTCACCTATGCGACGCGGTGAAATGGCGACAGCTCCGGTTGACGAAGACTCGCGGGCGCCGGCGAACGGCGGCGACAGGGCGGCGGGCGTACGGCACGGCACGGAAGCCAGTGCGGCCGAAGACGGCGCTGCACCGGCGAAGCACACAAGATCCGATGCGACCGCTTTTCAACGCAACGCGGTCCCAGCACGCGTCCCCGGAACGCCAGGGATCGACGGCCCAAAAATCCCGGCCTTATTGGCATGACCCCCGCCGAAGCCCTCGCCGCGCTGCGCGCCGAAACCACCATCCCCGACCTCGCGGCGCGGCGCGACATGCTGCATCGGCTGGACCGGATGATGGTCCGGCGTGCCGAGGAGATCGCCACGGCGCTCGACGCCGATTACGGCGGGCGGTCGCGCATCGAGACCATGCTGGCGGACGTGATCCTGGTGGCCGATTGCGCGCGCCATGCGCGCCGGCACCTCGCGCGCTGGGCACGGCCGAAGCGGCATGCGGTGTCTTTCCCCTTCCAGCCGGGCGGCGCGCGCGTGGAATGCGTTCCCAAGGGCGTCATCGGCATCATGGCGCCGTGGAACTACCCTTTCCAGCTGGCGCTGCTGCCGGCGATCGACGCCATCGCAGCGGGTAACCGCGTGGTCATCAAGCCGTCGGAGTTGCTGCCGCGCAGCGCGGCGCTGATCGCGGAAATCCTCGCGGAGGCGCCGGGGCCGGGCTTCGCGCGCGTGGTGCAGGGCGGGCCCGACATCGCAGCGGATTTCGCATCCCAACCCTGGGATCACCTGGTCTTCACCGGCGGCACCGAGACGGGGCGGCGCGTCATGCGCGCGGCAGCCGAACACCTCACGCCGCTGACGCTGGAACTCGGCGGCAAATGCCCGGTGCTGGTGCTGCCCGGTGCAAACCTGGCCCGTGCGGCGCGAGAAATTCTTGTCGGCAAGGCAATCAATGCCGGGCAGACCTGCATCGCGCCGGACACCGTGCTGCTGGTCGGACACAGCCGCGCGGACTTCACTGCCGCCTGCCGCGCCACCGCCATCGCGGTCCCCGAGACGGCGCTCGCGAGCGATGAGCAGTCCGCGCGCATGGAACGCCTGGCGGAGGGTGCGCAGCTTACCCAACTCGGGCCTGATCGTGGGCTGCGGCACCGGGCGATCGCCCTCGCCGAGGCACCCGACGGTCACCCCCTGCTGGCCGAGGAGGTGTTCGGCCCCATCCTGCCGGTCGTCGAGGCCGGCGACCTTGCCGCAGCGTTGCACTGGATGGCTGCGCGACCGGCGCCGCTCGCCGTCTACCTGTTCGGGGAAACCGGGGCGGAGGCGGCCTCGGTAGCCGCCGTGGCGCGCACGGGCGCCATCGTCTCCGGCCGCTGCGTAGAGCAGGCGGCGATCCCCGGTCTGGGATTTGGCGGCCTGGGTGCCTCGGGCTTTGGGCGCTATCGCGGGGAGGCCGGATTTCGGGAATTTTCGAACCAGCGGGTGCGGATGTGGCGCGGCGGCTGGTCGCTCTCGCGTTTGTTTGATGAGCCGCGCGGATCGTGGGCGGAGAAGATCATTTCTCGATTGCTACGGCAATGAAACGCGTGTGTTCTACATCCTATGGTTGCAGAGCATCATGATGGCGGCGTAATTGAATCGTTGCGTTTGCGCATTCGCGGCGCACGCGAAGATGATGCCCACGCACTCTCGCAGATGATGAGCGCCCGGATCAGCGCCCGGCTCGCCTCCTGGCCAGAGGACATGACCCCAGGCATGGCACTCGAACGCGTGGCGCGCGACCTTGCCCAGCCTCAGCGCATCGCACCCATGGTCATGGAATTGCGCGACGGCGGGGAAGTCTGCGGCTGGATGAGCGTCGCGCGCCTGCCCGAGGAGCCCGGCTGCGGCGTCCTCACTTATTGGCTCGGCGAGGCGCATCACGGCCGCGGGCTGATGCGGGAGGCAGCGCCGCTCGCAGTGCGCCACGTCTTCCGGCGCATGCGGCTGGAGCGTCTTCGCGCGGCGGTGCAGTTGGACAACACCTCCTCCATCGCCGTGCTGAGCGCGGCGGGAATGCGCTACCTGGGTCCCGGTCGCATCTGGTGCAGCGCGCGACTGCGCGAGGAATCCTGCCTGTGGTATGAGGTGGACCGCGCCACGGCGCTTGGCGGGGAGATTGCAATTCGCCATAGCGAAAGCGTTGCGGATGGCGAGAATGCCATGCATGGCGGCGACCGGGCGGGCGTGCCGGAACGGTAGACGGAAGGGACTTAAAATCCCTCGGCCTCAGGGCCATGCGGGTTCGAGCCCCGCCGCCCGTATATGTCCATATCTGGCGAAAGCGGCCTGATGGTACCGCGGCTTCCGCGATATGCCGCAGGTGGATTATCTAACGTGAGATGCTCGGGTGCGCGCCGCTTATGGCGAGCGCAGTAAAGTTGCTGTCGCGGCCCCGGGTATGGTCATGTGGATCGTGCAACAAGACGAAAACTACTGGCGGGACAAGCGCCATTCCGCGCGAACCGACCTCTGGTCGGGTGGTGGCCGCGGCTTCCGCACATGGATGACGGCTGGCTTGAGCGAGACGGCCCGCAGCAGATTGCGGCGAGGTTTCGCAGGGCTAATCGGCTTTGGACTGGTCGCCAGCGTCTTTGCGATACTGCTGCTGTTGGCGAACGCGCCTGGTCCTTGCACCGCCTTCGAAACGGCGCTGCTGCGCCGCGCCAGGCACGACGTGTTCGGCGCCAAGCACCAGGCGCGATGGCTGGAACCCTTGGCGGATCGCGAGCGCCAATCGGCCTCCAACGGCATCATCGGTGCGCGTACGGCCAGCCTCGAATATTCATGGCTCCCGTCGGTCATCGCCTGCACGGCGCTATCCTGGCAGGTCCGCATTCACGGCTGAGCGCCTGTGCGTGCAAGCCGGTTTTACCCTGCGGGCGCGGCCAGTGTGACGCCCTGTTCGGCGTAAAAGCGCGCTGCACCAGGGTGGAAGGGCAGGATCGCGTTGTGCCGCGCATTTGCCGCCCGCGTGCCGACGGCGCTCGGGTGGATGGCGGTGCGCGGGTCCTCCGGGGTGAGCGCGGCGCGGGTCAATGCATAAGCGGCCGCCGTATCCATCCCGCGATTGCCGATGACGAAGTTCCACGCCGAGAAGGTCAGCACCGGCGCGGCCTGGCCGCGATAGGTCGCCGGCGGCACCACCGACTCCGCCATGTAGGGCAGACGCTGGCGCGCGCCCGCGAGGACGGCGGGCGTCAGCCCGAAGACCACCGCCTCGGACCGGTCCGTCACCATGGTCAGCGACGGGATGGGTACCGCGGAGCCCTGCCACAGCGCGTCGATCTCGCCGCGCAGCAGCGCCTCGGCGAGTGCGGCG
>JAZKFA010000387.1:0-4444 GCA_040386655.1 Pseudomonadota bacterium
GGGCCTGGCGCTCGGCCGTTCCATTGGACAGGCGGCGCTGCGCCGGCGCGAGGCCGATGGCCATGCCCCTTTCGTACAATTCTCGACCAGCGTGCGGCCCGGCCGCTGGCGCCCGACGCCACCGCTGTTCGGCCAGGACGTGGTCCCGACCAGCGCACCGCTGCTCTTCGCGCCGCCGGCCGCCGCCGCGCTGGTGCCGCCGCCGCCCGCCCTCGGCAGCTCCTTGTATCGGCGCGACGTCGAGGAGCTGCGCCGCATCGGCGGCCGCGCCAACGCCGATCGCAGCGAGGCGGAGACCGCCTCGGCCGCCTTCTGGGCGCAGCAGGTCTCCCATCGCGGGTTCATCGACGCTGCCGTGGCGCTGCTCGGCGCACGCCCCGCAAGCGACGGGCTGTGGACCACGGCGCGCGTCCTCGCGCTGCTGTCGATCAGCATGGATGATGCGGGCGTGATCATCTGGCAGGCGAAGGAACGCTACGGCTACTGGCGCCCGGTGACCGCGCTGCAGGAAGGCGGCTTCGGCGTCGCGGCCGACCCCGAGTGGTTGCCCCTGATCAGCACGCCGGCATTTCCCGAATACCCCTCAGGCCACGCCACGGATTGCGCTCTGGGCGGGGCGCTGATGACGGCGCTATTCGGCGACGGGCGCCCCTTCACCTACCGATCGCTCGGCACCCGCGCGATCGCGTCGCAGCGGTTTGCCTCCTTTGCGGCGGCGGCGCGGGACTGCTCGAACTCACGCATCTGGGCGGGGGTGCATTATCGCCACACGGAGGAGGTGTCCGAGGCGATCGGCGCCGCCATCGCGCGCGAGGCCCTTCGCCACCTCCAGCCGCTGTCGCGCGGGCGTTGAGAAGCGAGAGCAGTCCCCGCTAGGGGGTGTAGAAACCATAACTCGCGGAGTAGCGCATTCGCGCGACGTCGCCGGGCGTGCAGGCGCCCGCCGGTGCCGTGCCGCCCACCGTGTCGAAGCGGCGGATAAAGCTGTAGCCGCGCTGATTGCCGGCGCTGGTGGACGGCGTCACGCGCAGGAGTAGCCAGGGAATAGCACCGGCGGCCGGCGCCGGCGCGTTGGACACGACCGCCGCGGTCACGCGCTCTCCGCCCACAATCCAATGCGGTCCGGCACCATGGGTGCCGACCTGCCGTCCCGTGCCGTCGAAAAGCACCGCCTCGGGGCCCTGGAAGACCCAGCCGGGGCCACCCTCGCGCGTTTGGCAGGCGTAGATCTGCACGCCATCCGCAGCGAGGTCGAAGACATGCACGCTACGCTCGGGCGGCGCGACCTGCGCGGTCGCGAGGCGTGTGGCGAGGGCCAGCGGCACCGCGCCGAGGAATGTCCCAAGCCGGTACCGCATGACCTTACCCCCTGTTTGTCAGGCCTTGGCTTCCTTCACCGCCGCCTTGGCGGCCGCGACCATCAGACCGACCTCGTTGGCGATTGTCACCAGCTTGAAGCCCTTCTTGATCATCTTGTTCGCATAGGCCGCGGTGCCGTTGTGCAGCCCGGCCGCGATGCCGCGCGACGACGTCGCCTTCAGCAGCTTGTCGTAGATCTCAAGGATGAAGGGGTCCTCCACATCCAGCTTCGGCTCCAGCCCATAGGAGAAGCTGAGGTCGGACGGGCCGACATAGATGCCGTCGATCCCGGGGACATCGAGGATGGCGTCGATGTTCTCGATGGCCTGCTTCGTCTCGATCATCGGGATGACCAGGATCTCGTCATTGGCGGTTTTCTGGTAGCCGCCCGAGGACCCATAGGCACCCGCGCGGATCGGGCCGTTGGACCGAGTGCCCGCCGGCGGATACTTGGAATACTGCACCAGCGCGCGGGCTTCCTCGGGCGTGTTCACCATCGGGCAGATGACGCCATACGCACCGGCATCAAGCACCTTGCCGATGATCCCCGGCTCGTTCCACGGGACGCGCACCATCGGCGTCACGCCCGAGGGCTGCATGCCCTGGAAGCAGGCCACGCAGGACAGGTAGTCCTGCACGCCGTGCTGCATGTCGACGGTGACGGAATCCCAGCCGCACTGGCTGTACATCTCGGCGGAGAAGGCGGAGGGGATGGCGAGCCACCCGTTCACCACGGCCTTGCCGGATTTCCAGGCTTCCTTGACCTTGTTTGCCACGTGCTTTTCCCCTCGGGCGTTCTTGATATCGCGCGACGCTAGGCCGCGTGCGAAGGAGCGTCAAACGCGCGCACTTTACCGCGCCGGAGCTTGAAGGCAGGGTCAGCCGCATGGCGGATTGGGTGGTTTCTTCCGAGACGGGCGTGCTGACGGATGTGCTGCTCTGCGCGCCCGACCACTATCGCTGGCTGCCGACCAATGCGATCGCGCGGCGCACCCTGGCCGAGGCGCGCCAGGGTCCGACGGCTGCGCAGATCGCGGCCCAGCATGGCGAGCTGGTCCTTGCCCTTGAACAGGGCGGCGTGCGGCTGCACTGGCTGCGCCCGGCCGCGCACCTGCCCTACATGACGTACACGCGCGACCAGTCCGTGATCACGCCCTGGGGTGCGGTGCTGTGCCAGCTGGAACGCCCGCAGCGGCGCGGCGAATACGCGGCCCTGATGGAATTCCACGCCGGCGCCTTCTGGCGCCTGGCCTCGGATGGCACGCTCGAAGGGGGCGACATCCACATCATCCGCCCGGGCCTGGCCGTGGTCGGCGCCTCCGGCGGGCGCACGGATGAAGCGGGTGCGGCCGAATTCGCGGCATGGCTGCGTGAGCAGGGCTGGGAGGTGCGCATTGAGACATTCGACGAGCATTTCCTGCATCTCGACGTGCTGTTCTGCATGGCCGCCGAAGGCCTTGCCGTCGCCTGCCGCGACGTGCTGGACCCGGCCTTCCTCGAGTGGCTCGCCGGCCACGGCATCCGTTGCCTCGACGTGCCCTACCGCGAGGCGATGGCGCTGGGGTGCAACATCCTCGCCCTCGGCGATGGCCGCGTGATCTCGGCACGCGAGAGCACGCGGCTGAACGAGGCGCTGCGCGCGGAGGGCCTCACCGTGCTCGATCCCATGCTGGGCATTTTCGCCCAGGGCGGCGGCGGGCCGCATTGCCTCACCGGCCCCTTGTGCCGGATCGAAAGGATTTCAGCGTGAACAGCCTCTCCCCGCGCCCCGTGGACGCCGTCATTGCAGCGGCGCGCGACTTCCTGGGCGACCGCATCACCACCTCCAACGCGCTGCGCGAACAGCACAGCCGCGGCGAGGACACCACGACCCCGACCCTGCCCGACGCCGTCGTCTTCGTGGAGACCACCGAGGAGGTGAGCCGGCTGATGGTGCTGTGCCACCAGCATGGCGTGCCGGTCACCGCCTTCGGCGCCGGCACCTCGCTGGAGGGCCATGTGAATCCGGTCCGCGCGGGCATCTCGCTCGACCTCAGCCGCATGACGGCGGTGCTGGAGGTGAACGCGGAGGATATGGACTGCCTGATCGAGCCAGGCGTCACCCGCCAGCAGCTCAACGATCACCTGCGCGACCAGGGGCTGTTCTTCCCGGTCGATCCCGGCAGCGTCTGCACCATCGGCGGCATGTGCGCGACCCGCGCCTCCGGCACCAACGCGGTGCGCTACGGCACCATCCGCGAGAACGTGCTGGGCCTCGAAGTCGTGCTCGCCGATGGCCGCGTGATCGAGACCGGCGGGCGCACGCGCAAGGCGGCCAATGGCTACGACCTGACGCGGCTGATGATCGGCTCCGAGGGCACGCTCGGCATCATCACCAAGGTGCGGCTGCGCCTGCACGGCATCCCCGAGGCGACGAGCGCCGCGGTCTGCCAGTTCCCCACGCTCGCGGCCTGCGTGGAGACGGTGATCACCACGCTGCTCTCCGGCATTCCCATGGCGCGGATCGAGCTGCTGGACGAGGTGCAGATGGGCGCCTGCATCGCCTACTCGAAGCTGGATGGCCTCGCCGCCACGCCCACCCTCTTCCTCGAATTCCACGGCACGGCGGCGGGCGTCGAGGAGCAGGCGCGCGCGGTCGAGGCCATCGCCGCCGAGTGCGGCGGCACCGGCTTCGCCTGGGCCACCGATGAGCAGGCGCGCAGAAAGTTGTGGCAGGCGCGGCACGACGCCTACTGGGCCGCCGTCGCCCTGCGCCCCGGCGCGCGCGGCATCGCCACCGATGTCTGTGTCCCCATCTCCCGCCTGGCCGAGGCCTTGCTGGGTGCGAAGGAAGACATCGAAGCCTCCGGCTTGCAGGCCCCGATCGTGGGCCATGTCGGCGACGGCAATTTCCACACCGTCATCCTGGTGGACCCCTCCGATCCGCAGGAATTCGAGCGGGCCTGGGCGCTGGACAAGGCCATCGTCGCACGCGGCCTGGCCCTTGGCGGCACCTGTTCGGGTGAGCACGGCGTGGGCCTCGGCAAGCGCGAATTCCTCGAACAGGAGCATGGTCCGGAGGCGCTGGCGGTGATGCGCGGCATCA
>JAZKFA010000388.1:0-6159 GCA_040386655.1 Pseudomonadota bacterium
GTCGTCGCGTGGCCGATATGGGTCAGCCCGGCATGGCCAGGTGGCACCGGCGGCAGCGCCGTCTCCGGGGCGACAGGGGGCACGGCCGGCCAGGCCACGCCTTTGTGCGATTGCAGGCGCCAGATCTCGCTCGCGGTTTTGCCGCCATTGCTGCCGTCGGGGTTCAGGAACCGGCCTGAAGCGTCGCGCCGCGCGGAGGCGTTCATCCGATTACCCACCAACCCACCGGGCGGATCGGGATATGGCGCCGGGCGGCCGCAGACAGCAGGACGCCGACCGCGCACAGGCCGATTCTAGCCGGGCGAGCACGCCCTGGCGAAGGCGGCACGCCCGTCGCGCCACGCACCATCACGTGGGGATCGGCACGCCCAACTGCCCGGCCAAATCCTGGATGCACTGCCACGCCACGCGCCCGGACCGGCCACCGCGCGTCACGCTCCATTCCACCGCGGCCGCGCGCAGCGCATCGCCCTCGATCGGCAATCCGTATTCGGCCGCGTAGGCCTCGACCATCGCGAAGTAGGTGGGCTGGTCGCAGTTGTGGAACCCGATCCAGAGGCCGAACCGGTCCGACAGCGACACCTTCTCCTCCACCGCCTCGCCGGGGTTGATGGCGGTCGCGCGCTCATTCTCCATCATGTCGCGCGGCATCAGGTGGCGGCGGTTCGAGGTGGCGTAGAACAGCGTGTTCGCCGGCCTTCCCTCGATCCCGCCATCAAGCACCGATTTCAGCGCCTTGTAGTCCTGGTCCTCGCGCTCGAAGGAGAGGTCGTCGCAGAAGATCAGGCAGCGGCGCGTGTGGCCACGGAGGATGTTCAGCAGCTCCGGCAGGGTGCGGATATCCTCGCGGTGGATCTCGATGAGCGCGAGCGCGCGGGGGTGGCGCGCATTCGCCTCCGCATGGGCGGCCTTCACCAGGGAGGACTTCCCCATCCCCCGCGCGCCCCACAGCATGGTGTTGTTCGCCGGCAGCCCCTGGGCGAAGCGCAGCGTGTTCTCCAGCACCAGCATCGACTGCCGCTCCACCCCCTGCAGCAGCGCCAGCGGCACGGCCGAAACGCGCAGCACCGGGGCGAGATGCGGCACGGGGCCGGGGTGCCAGACATAGGCATCGGCCACGCCGAGATCGGGGGCGGGCGCCGGCGCCGGGGCCAGGCGCTCCAGCGCCTCGGCGATGCGCAGCAGGGGGGCAAGCAGGGATTGATCCATGGCCAGTTTATCCGGTTGACGCGCGGAGGGGCGCGGTTAGGTTGCGCCCAAGCTTTCGAGTTGATGAGCTTTCACCCTCAAATCACGGGCTGCGCAAGGCGCGGTTCCTCTGCCGGAGACCATTCGACATGTGGATTTCGCCCGCTTATGCCCAGGACGCCGCCGGCGGCACCATGGCCATGGTGACCCAGCTTGCGCCGCTGATCCTGATCTTCACTGTCTTCTACTTCCTGCTGATCCGCCCCCAGCAGAAGAAGATGAAGGAGCACCGCACCATGCTCGGCGCGCTCAAGCGCGGCGACAAGGTGGTGACGGCGGGCGGCATCGTCGCGACCATCACCAAGGTGAAGGAAGGCTCCGACGAGATCGAGGCCGAGATCGCGCAGAACGTGCGCGTGATGCTGGTGCGCGGGACGATCGGCAGCGTCATCCGCCCGCAGGCAGCGAACGACGAAGGCGGTAAGGCCGCGTAATTCGCAGGGGTCATGAAGAATGACCCTGCGAATTCCGCTTTTTTTTCTGGCCCTCGGGCGGCGGGCGCAGGCTCCGCCTGCTTGCCTTTCGCCGCGCGAGCGGCGCCGGCCATTCGGCCGGGCGGTGCGCGAAGGCGCACCGGATGGGTGGTGCCCTCAGGCGGCGGGAGCTCGCATGCCTTTCGCCGCACTGGCGACACCGGCCATCGGCCGGGCGGCGCGAGGGCGCGCCGGGGGGCTGATCCTCGGCGCTGAGGCGCTCAGCTCCCTTCGACATCCAGCGCATACCCCGCCGCACGCACCGTCCGGATCAGGTCCGCCTCGCCCGGTGCATTAATCGCCTTGCGCAGTCGGCGGATGTGCACGTCCACGGTGCGCGGCTCCACATGGATGTCGCGGCCCCACACGGCATCCAGCACCTGCTCGCGCGTGAAGACGCGGCCCGGGTGCTGCAGGAAGAATTCCAGCAGCCGGTACTCGGTCGGCCCGAGGTGCAGCGCGCGGCCGTTGCGCACCACGCGATGGGCGTCCTGGTCCATTGACAGGTCGTTGTACCGCAGCGTGCCCTTCTCCGGCACGCCGCCGGAGCGGCGCAGAAGCGCGCGGATGCGTGCGAGCAGCGCCTCCATCGCGAAAGGCTTGGCGATGTAGTCATCCGCACCGGTGTCCAGTGCGCGTACCGCGTCCTGGTCCTCGTTGCGCGCGGTCACCATGATGATCGGCAGGTCGCGCGTGTTCGGGCGCCGGCGCAATTGGCGGCAAACCTCCAGGCCCGACATCGCCGGCAGCATCCAGTCCAGCAGCACCAGGTCCGGCCGCGCCTCGGCGACGCGTAGCAGCGCCTCCTGCCCGTCGGTCGCCTCGTCGACGGCGAAACCCTGCTTCTCGAGGTTGTAGCGCATCAGGGTCATCAGTGCGGCCTCGTCCTCCACGATCAGGATCGTGGGGCGAACAGCGTTGCCGATCAGACCAAGGGACATGGGCGTCTCTCTCATGCGAACGGAGCGCGTTCTTTCACGCGAGCCGAGCGGCCGAATGGCCGCCGCCGGTCGTCCGGCGAGCCAAGCGTGCGGAGCGCGCGCCCGGCAACTGAGGGCACGAGATCGAGCGGTCATTCTTCACGACCGCGTCCTTCATTCGGCCTGGGGACGCGTCGAATGATAGGCGGTGCTGTCCGATTTCGGACGCTCATCGGGCAGCTGGTCGCCGGCGACGGCGTAGAAGACCGTCTCGGCGATGTTGGTCGCGTGGTCCCCGATGCGCTCGAGGTTCTTGGCCACGAACAGCAGGTGCGTCGCCGCGGTGATGTTGCGCGGGTCTTCCATCATGTGGGTCAGCAGCTCGCGGAAGATGCCGGTGTAGATGTCGTCCACCGGCTCATCGGCACCCCAGACGCGGCGGGCGGCGTCGGCGTCATCCTGCACCAGCGCGTCGATGGCGGCGGTGAGGTTCTCCTGCACCAGCCGCGCCATGCGGCCGAAGCCGTTGAGGCTGCTTGTCAGCGGCAGCGACGCGAGCACGATGGATCGCTTCGCCCCATTGCGCGCGTAATCGCCGATGCGCTCCAGGTCATGGCTGATCTTCATCGCCGCGATGATGAAGCGCAGATCCACCCCCATCGGCTGGCGCAGCGCGAGCAGGCGCACGCAATAGGCCTCGATTTCGCGCTCGAGCTGATCCAGCTGGCTGTCGCGGCCCAACACCTCCTGCGCGAGGTCGGAATCGCGGCGGATCAGCGCGGTGGTGCTGTCGGCGACCTGCTGTTCGGCCAGGCCGCCCATGCGCACGATCATGTCGCGCAGCTTCTTCAGCTCCTCGCCGAAGCTGCGGACGATGTGGTCGTTGTCGTGGGGCATGGAACCCTCCCTGATCTTCCTGGCCGTGGCGCGTTCAGCCGAAGCGGCCGGTGATGTATTCCTGGGTGCGCTTCTGCCGCGGCGCGGTGAACATCTGCGCGGCCGGCGCGATCTCCACCATCTCGCCCAGGTAAAAGAACGCCACCTGGTCGGCGCAGCGCGCGGCCTGCTGCATGTTGTGGGTGACGATCGCGATGGTGAAGTCCCGCTTCAGCTCGTCGATCAGCTCCTCGATCTTGAGCGTCGAGATCGGGTCGAGCGCGGAGGTCGGCTCATCGAGGAGAATGACTTCCGGCCGCACCGCGATGGTGCGCGCGATGCACAGCCGCTGCTGCTGCCCGCCCGACAGGCCGAGGGCGGAGCGGTCCAGCCGGTCCTTCGACTCGTCCCAGATGGCCGCCCGCGTCAGCGCCCATTCGACGCGCTCATCCATCTGCGACTTCGTCAGCTTCTCATGCAGCTTCACGCCGAAGGCGATGTTGTCGTAGATCGACATCGGGAAGGGCGTGGGCTTCTGGAACACCATGCCGACCTTCGCGCGCAGCTCGTTCACGTCGACGTCGGGGTCGATCATGTTCTTGCCGTCCATCAGCACCTCGCCCGTGGCGCGCTGGTTCGGATAGAGGCTGTACATGCGGTTGAGCACGCGCAGCAGCGTGGACTTCCCGCAGCCGGAGGGCCCGATCATGCCGGTCACCTGCTTCTCCGGCAGGTCGAAGGTCACGCCCTTCAGCGCCTTGTGGTCGCCGTAGTAGAAATCGAGGTTGCGGATGGACACGCGCGCCGCGGTGCTGATCGCGGCGTCGGATCGCGCCTGCATGCCGCCGAAGCCCCCATGGGGAGCATTGCGCGTGGCCGGGGCGGGGTTCGTCTCGGTGGTGCTCATGCCAGATCCCCTATTGGCCGCGATTGCGCAGCAGGGCGCGGGCCGCGATGTTGATGAGAAGCACGCCCATTGTCACGATCAGCGCGCCCGACCAGGCGATGGCGATCAGGTCCGGATAGCCCGAATTGGCCTGCTGGTAGATCGCGACGGGAAGGCTTGCCATCGCGCTCGTGAGGTCGCCGCTGGTCACGTTGTTGCCGAAGGATGTGAGCAGGAGCGGCGCCGTCTCGCCGGCGATGCGCGCGAGTGCGAGCAGCACCCCGGTGACGATGCCGGCGAGGGCCGCCTTGTAGCAGACCAGGATGATCATCTTCCATTTCGGCGCGCCGAGCCCGACCACCGCCTCGCGCAACGTATTGGGGATCAGGCTCAGCATGTCCTCGGTGGTGCGCACCACGACGGGGATGACGATGATGGCCAGTGCCGCGACGCCGGCGATGCCGGAGAAGCCGCCCATCGGCAGGACCACAAGCTGGTAGATGAACAGCCCGATCAGGATCGAGGGTGCCGAAAGCAGCACGTCGGAGACGAAGCGCACCGCATTGCCCAGCCGCGACCCGCGCGCGTATTCCGACAAGTAGGTGCCGACCAGCAGCCCGATGGGCGTGCCGATGAGCGTGGCTAGAGACACCATCACCAGGCTGCCGGAGATGGCATGCAGCAGCCCACCCTTTTCCGCCGTCGCGTCGCCATAGGTGGTCGGCCGGAATTCGGTGGTGAAGATGGTGAGGTCCATCGCCGCCAGCCCGCGCCACAGCAGCGTGACGATGATCGAGGCGAGGAAGACCAGCGCGAGCAGCGTGGCGCCGATGCAGAACCAGCGCACCGCCATGTCGATCATCTTGCGCCGGCGCGCCAGGCCACGCGCGACATCGGCGTTCCGGACCGGGGCGGCGGGGGTGAAGGTCGTGCTCATTGGGCCTCAGACCTTCAGCTTCGAGCGCAGCAGATAGCGCGAGATCGCCAGCACCACGAAGGAGATCACGAACAGCAGGAACCCCAGCAGCAGCAGCGAGGATTGCTGCAGGCTCCCCGTCAGGCTTTCGGGGAATTCCATCGCGACGACCGAGGCGATGGTCGTCGTGGGATCGAAGATCGAGGTCGCGACGCGGTTCGCATTGCCGATGACGAAGGTGACCGCCATCGTCTCCCCAAGCGCGCGCCCGAGGCCGAGCATGATGCCGCCCACCACTGAGGTGCGCGTGTAGGGCAGCACCACGTTGCGCACCACTTCCCACCGCGTCGCCCCCAACCCGTAGGCGCTCTCCTTGAAGACGGGGGGCACCTGGTCGAAAACGTCGCGCATCGTCGCCGCGATGAAGGGCAGGATCATGATCGCAAGCACGAGCGCGGCCGCGAACAGCGACGTGCCCGTGAAGCTGTTGGACGCGAACAGGAAGCCGATCCCCGGGATCTCCGCCAGCGCCTCGCCGAGCCAGCTGAGCTGGATGTAGCCCTGGATGATCGGCACGATCACGAACAGGCCCCACATGCCATAGATGATCGACGGCACGGCCGCGAGCAGCTCGATCGCGGTGCCGACGGGCCGCTTCAGCCAGGCCGGCGCCAGCTCAGTGAGGAAGAACGCCACGCCGAAGGCCAGCGGCACCGCCATGATGATCGCGAGGATGGAGGCGACCACCGTGCCCAGTATGGCGATGCCGGCGCCGAACTGCTCGCGCCCCTCCGCCGGATTCCAGACGGTCGACCAGACGAAGGACACGCCGAACTGGCG
>JAZKFA010000389.1:0-2475 GCA_040386655.1 Pseudomonadota bacterium
GAGGCCGAGGCGCGCGCCACCTTCGCCCGCGAAGATCTGGCCCGCACCCGCACCCTGGTCTCGCGCGACATCGCCTCGCGCTCCACGCTCGACCGCGCTGAGAGCGAGGCCCGCGCCGCCAGAGCCCTGGCCGACGCCGCCCAGCGCAGGCTGGATGATTACGTCGTTCGCGCGCCGGCGGATGGCATGGTGCTGCGCCGCGACGTGGAGCCCGGCCAGATCGCCGACACCCCCGACGCCCTGTTCTGGATCGGCGAACCGCGCCCGCTGCGCGTCACCGCGGAAGTCGATGAGGAGGATATCGCCCGCGTCACCCCCGGGCAACGCGTGCTGCTCCGCGCCGATGCCTTCCCCGGCCAGGCGCTGCCCGCGACCGTCACCCAGATCACGCCGCGCGGCGACACCACCCGCAAATCCTACCGCGTGCGCCTCGCGTTGCCCGACGACACGCCCCTGCGCATCGGCATGTCGGTCGAGGCCAACATCATCCTGCGCGAGGAGGCGAACGCTATCCTCATCCCGCCCGGCGCGCTGCGCGACGGGCATGTCTTCGTGGTGGAGAAGGAAGCGGTGATCCGCCGCGCCGTGCAGGCCGGCGTGCAGGGACCGCGCGCCGTGGAAATCCGCACCGGGCTCGCGGTGGGCGACACGGTGGTGGTGAACCCGCCGGCGGAGCTGACCAGTGGCCAGGCGGTGCGTCTGCGCCCCTCAGGCGCCGTTGCGGCGCCGGCGCGATGAGCCTGCATGCGCGTCATGAACGTCCATGCGCGGCGGCGCGACGGCCAGGTGCGCGCCTTTGCGGGATCGCCGTGGCTGCATGGCCGCGCGACCATGGCGCCCGCGATCATCAGGTGCCCGGCCTTCCTGTGATGACCAGCCACGCGGTTGCCGCGCCATGAGCCTGCTCACCGACATCGCGCGCGGCATGCTCGGACGGCGCAAGCGGCAGACGCTGGTCAGCGTGGCGGGCGTCGCTCTCGGCGTGGGGTTCTTTATCGGCACGGCGGCAGTCATGCGTGGCTTCCAGACCTACTTCATCAGCCAGATCATCGACGTCCAGCCGCACATCACCATCAAGGACGAGCTGCGCCGGCCACTGCCCCAGGCCGCCGAGCTCGCCAACCCGGGTGCGGCCATCGCGCTGTCCGGGCTGCGGCCGCAGGACCGGGTGCGCGGCATCCGCGCGCCGGGCGACCGTCTCGCGATCCTCGAGGCCATTCCCGGCGCTGCCGCGGCACCGCTGCTCACCGGGCAGGCGCTGATGCGCTATGGCGCGCGCGACGTCTCGGCGACCATCACGGGCATTGATCCTGTGCGCTATCCGCGCGTGTCGAACATCGGCAAGGACATCACCCAGGGGAGCCTCGAGGAGCTGCGCACCACGGCGAACGGCATCATCCTCGGCGTGGGCCTGGCGGAGCGGCTGGGCATCACGATGGGCGACAGCGTGAACGCGGTGTCGCCGCGCGGCGTGACGTTGCCGATGAAGGTGGTGGGCATCTTCCGCACCGGGATCATCACGCTCGACCAGACCCAGGCGTACACGCTTCTGAAGGTGAACCAGATCCTGCAGGACCGGCCTTCGGTCGTGAACCAGATCGTGCTGCGGCTGGAGGATGTGCGTCAGGCCGAACCATTGGCCCGCATCATCGAGGCCCGCTTCGGCGAGCGCACCGAAAGCTGGGAGGAGCAGAACGCCAACATCCTCACCGTCTTCACCATTCAGAACGCAATCACCTTCTCCATCACCGGCGCGATCCTGCTGGTCGCGACCTTCGGCATCTTCAACGTCATCTCGACGGTGGTGTTCGAGAAGACGCGCGACATCGCCATCCTGAAGTCGCTCGGCTTCACCGAGCGCGACATCCAGGTGCAGTTCCTCATCCAGGGGCTGGCGGCAGGGGCAATCGGCGCGGCGATGGGATGCGCGCTAGGCGCGCTGATCATCGAGGGCCTGGCGCAGATCCGCTTCGGCAGCGGCACCACCTCGGGCAATGACCGCTTCATCCTGGCGCGGGAATGGCAGATCTACGCGATCGCGTCAGCTGTGGCAGTGGTCTCGGCGGCGGTCGCGGCCATCATCCCCGCACGGCGCGCGGCGCGGCTGGACCCGGTGCAGACCATCCGCGGGGCGGCGTAATATGTGCCCTCAGGCGCCGGGCGCCGCCTCCGGCGGCTTGGCTCGCCGCACTAGCGGCGTTCGCGCATTCGCGCTCGCGGGGCGCGCGCAAGAGCGCTCCCCGGTGCAGTGCCCTCAGGCGCCGGGCGCCGGCTTCGCCGGCTTGGCTCGCCGCACTAGCGGGTTCGCGCATTCGCGCTCGTGCGGCTCGCGCAAAAGCACGCTCCAATGCGGTGCCCTCAGGCGCCGGGCGCCGGCTTCGCCGCCTTGGCTCGCCGGGCTACCGGCGTTCGCGCGTTCCCGCTCGCGGAGCGCGCAAAGGGCGCGCCCCGGTGCAGTGCCCTCAGGCGCCGGGC
>JAZKFA010000390.1:0-1764 GCA_040386655.1 Pseudomonadota bacterium
TCGACAACATGGATATCGAGAAGGAGCGCGGGATCACCATCAAGGCGCAGACCGTACGCCTGAACTACCCCGCGAAGGACGGCAAGACCTACGTCCTGAACCTCATGGACACGCCCGGCCACGTGGACTTCGCCTACGAGGTTTCGCGCTCGCTCGCGGCCTGCGAGGGCTCCCTGCTGGTGGTCGACGCCTCCCAGGGGGTTGAGGCGCAGACGCTCGCCAACGTCTACCAGGCGATTGACGCGCATCATGAGATCGTGCCGATCCTCAACAAGATCGACCTGCCCGCCGCCGAGCCCGAGCGCGTGCGCCAGCAGATCGAGGACGTGGTCGGCATCGACGCCTCCGATGCCGTCGAGATCAGCGCGAAGACGGGGCTGAACATCGAAGGCGTGCTGGAGGCGATCGTCACCCGCCTGCCGCCGCCCACCGGCGACGCGTCCAAGACGCTGACCGCGCTGCTGGTCGACAGCTGGTACGACGCCTATCTCGGCGTGATCGTGCTGGTGCGCGTGCGCGACGGGCACCTCAAGCGCGGCATGAAGATCCGCATGATGGCCAAGGGCCAGACCCACATTGTCGAGCAGGTCGGCGTCTTCACGCCCAAGATGCTGGCGGTCGACAGCCTCGGTCCGGGCGAGATGGGCTACGTCACCGCCGCCATCAAGACCGTCGCCGACACCAACGTGGGCGACACGCTGACCGATGACCGCAACCCCGCGACCGTGGCGCTGCCGGGCTTCAAGCCCTCCATCCCCGTGGTCTGGTGCGGACTTTACCCGGTCGATTCCGACGATTTCGAGAAGCTGCGGGAATCGCTCGGCAAGCTGCGGCTGAACGATGCGTCCTTCCACTTCGAGGCGGAATCATCCGCGGCGCTCGGCTTCGGCTTCCGCTGCGGCTTCCTGGGCCTGCTGCACCTCGAGATCATCCAGGAACGCCTCTCGCGCGAGTTCGACCTTGATCTGATCGCGACCGCGCCCTCCGTCGTGTACCGCCTGCGCGACAACAAGGGCGTCGTGTCCGACCTGCACAACCCCGCCGACATGCCCGACCCGACCCTGATCAGCGCCATCGAGGAACCCTGGATCAAGGCCACCATCCTGGTACCCGACGAGTACCTCGGATCCGTCCTCACGCTCTGCTCCGAACGCCGCGGGCAGCAGGTGGAGCTGACCTATGTAGGCAACCGCGCCATGGCGGTCTATCGCCTGCCGCTGAACGAGGTGGTCTTCGACTTCTACGACCGCCTGAAGTCGGTCAGCCGCGGCTACGCCTCCTTCGACTACACAATCGACAGCTACCAGGAAGGCGACCTGGTGAAGATCTCGATCCTGGTCAACGCGGAGCCCGTCGACGCCCTATCCTTCATGGCGCACCGCACCCAGGCCGACCGGCGCGGCCGGTCCATCTGCGAGAAGCTGAAGGAGCTCATCCCCCGCCAGCTCTTCAAGATCCCCATCCAGGCGGCCATCGGTGGCCGCGTGATCGCGCGCGAGACCATCTCGGCCATGTCGAAGGACGTTACCGCCAAGTGCTACGGCGGCGACATCTCGCGCAAGCGCAAGCTGCTGGACAAGCAGAAGGAGGGAAAGAAGCGCATGCGGCAGTTTGGGAAGGTGGAGATCCCGCAGAGCGCGTTTATCGCGGCGCTGAAGATGGACGCCTGAGCCCTAAAGGCTGTCGGCAAACAGCGCACCCATGCGCCTCGCTCGGCGGACGTTCGCCTCTAGGCTGGCATCATGGCCAGGTCCTTCACACTGC
>JAZKFA010000390.1:1774-20752 GCA_040386655.1 Pseudomonadota bacterium
TTGCCGCCCGTCTTTTCACGGCAAGCCTCTCCGGTGTCAGCC
Source organism: Pseudomonadota bacterium (assembly GCA_040386655.1). Lineage (GTDB taxonomy): Bacteria > Pseudomonadota > Alphaproteobacteria > Acetobacterales > Acetobacteraceae > Plastoroseomonas. The sequence goes on from JAZKFA010000390.1 coordinate 1,817, forward strand.
GCGCGCAAATCGTGCTCGACAGCGCCGAGGCAGTGTTCTTCGCCAGGATGCTCGCCTTCGCCTACCTCCTGGGTGCTGTTCCCGCGATCCTGGCCACGCTCGCCACGCGCCTGTCCGACCTCGTGCTCACGCGCACACGAACGCGCCTTGCCGCCGCGATCCCGATCGGAGGCTTCGCCGCCCTGCTCGTCGAGTTCGTGTTCCGTGCGCCAGAGATCATCCTCTCGCTGCTCGCCACGGGCGCCGCGGTGGCACTCTGTACGACCGCTCTCACGCAATGGCTGTTCAGGCGCGCTCCTCGTCCGGCCTGAGCAGCCCCGGCGTTCCGGGCGCGCCCCTGTTGCCCCGCTTCCCAGGCGCGGCGCCCGCCCGCACACTCCCCCCATGACCTACCCCCTCCGCATCGGCATCTGGGCGCTCGTCCACGGCAACCGCGCCGCGCTCAACGACCCCGAGGAACCCTACGACGCCTCCTGGCCGCGCAACCGCGACCTCGTCCGCCAGGCCGAGGAGCTGGGGTATGATTGCGTCCTCGTCGCCCAGCACACGGCCAATCCGCACAAGGAGGAACTCGACCAGCTCGAAGCCTGGACGGCCTCAGCCGCCATGGCGGCGACCACCTCGCACATCGAGATCATCGCGGCCATCAAGCCTATGCTCTACCACCCCGTCGTGCTCGCGAAGATGGCGCTGCAGATCGAGCACATCAGCGAAGGCCGCTTCGCCATCAACCTGGTCAATGCCTGGAACCAGCGCGAGATCGTCAACGCCGGCATTCCCTTCCTCGAACACGATGCGCGCTACGGCTACGGCGCCGAATGGCTGCACTGCATGACCCGGCTGATGAACGGCGAGCGGGTCACCCACCACGGCGAACATTTCCACATCGAGGACTACATGCTCCGCCCCGCCGGCACATTTCGCCCGCGACCGCGCATCTACGTCGGCGGCGAATCCGAACCCGCGCGCGCCCTCTCCGCCGCCCAGGCCGATGTCTGGTTCATCAACGGCCAGCCCCTCCCGGACGTGCAGGCCCTGATCGCCGACGTCGCCCGACGCCCGCGCGACGGCGCGCCGCTGCGCTACGGCCTCTCCGCCTTCGTCATCGCGCGCGAGACCGAGGAGCAGGCGCAGGCCGCCTATGAACGCCTGCTCGCGCTCGCGGCGCAGGACACCGACATCAAGGCCTATGTGAAGGCCAACACGGACCCGGCCGTGGTGATGCGCCAGACCATGGCGAAATCCGTGCGCGTCGGCACCAATGGCGGCACCGCGGCCGGCCTGGTCGGCAGCTACCGCCAGGTCGCGGACCGCATCGCCGCCTTCCGCGACGCCGGGATCGAGACGCTGCTGCTGCAGTTCCAGCCCTTCGAGGCCGAGATGCAGCGCTTCGCCGAACAGGTCCGCCCGCGCATTCCGGGCTGACCCTCCGTCTCATCTCGCCGCGCCTGCGGCGTCATCAGAGCTCAGGCGCCGGAAGTGAACCACCATGGCGCAGCGCGCGAGTGAGCTGCGGTTCGGCCTGCACCACCGCCGGCGGTTCTGGGGCCTCTGCCTGCACCGCGCCGTCGCGCGTGGTGTGGTGCGCGTTGAGCATCATCACCACCGTGAGCAGCGCGAACCACGCGCAGGCGATTGCCACCATGCGCCACATGGTTGCGGTGATGCCGTCATCGCCGGGCTTCTCCCAGGGGCCCGCGCTCACCGCCCCGGCTCCCCGCTGGTGGCGATGGCGAGGTTACCCGACGCCGGCGGCTGCGGCGCGAGGGATTGCCGCGCGGTGTAGTCCTCCGAGTAGAAATCTGACGAGACGTCCAACCGCTCCTCGTCGCCCGGGCCCACGAAGTCCCGGATTGCGGGATCGGCTCGCCAGGTCTGGCGCAGCGCGTCGCGCTGTTGCGTGGTGAATTCGGTCGCCGCGCTGCGTGCGGGCTGCGCGCCGGCCATGGCCGTACCGGCGAGGAGGATCATCGCCGCAAAGCCAGCTTTGCGAAGGGTAGGCTGCATGAGACTGATCTCCCGCGGGCTGGGCCACGGCGCGCGCCCTCCCGCGAAATCCCTGCCGCACGGCGTCCGGGGGCCTTCCGCCCGCGCTAGGCAGGGATAAAGGCTGGCCCGGCCGCCGCATCGGCCGCCGTGGAGGAGAGCTTCGCCGCCCCGCCGCATCCCTCCGCTTGCCCTGCGTTATTGCAGCGCAAAATCGACGCCCGGATGCATCGATCGGCGCTTGCCCGGGGCGCCGCGAGTGGCGAGAGTGATTGTATCAGGCACCCCGGCAGTGCCCCGCGGCCCGAGACCAGGGCGGCTCCAGGCCGGGCGCTATGGCGCAGTGACAGGAGGGATTGCCGATGTCGTCATCGATCGATCTCCCGGAGCGGGAGCGCGTGAACCCTGTGGTGCAGTTCTCGCTGTTCGGACGCTTCCGCGTCTGGAGCGACACGGTGCCCGACCTGTTGCCGCGAACCCGAAAAAGCCGCGCCGTGCTGGCCATTCTCGCCATCGAGGGAGGGCGCCCGGTGCGGCGGACGCGCATCGCGGGGATGCTGTGGGATCGCGTGCCGGAGGAGCAGGCGCGTAACTCCCTCCGCCAGGCGCTGTCGGAACTTGGCACCGCACTACGCGCCGCCGGCACCACCCTGATCGATGCTCGACGCGACGACCTTCGGCTGACCACCGATGCCTGTGCCATCGACCTCGACACCTTCGAGGCGGCTGCGCCGGGTGAGCGCGTGGCTTGGCCGCAGGCGCCGCTGCTGGAGGATCTGGCCGACCTCGCTCCCGCCTTCGACCAGTGGCTGCATGGCGAACGCGCCCGGGTCGACCGGCGCCTGCGCGAGCGCATGGAGGCCGAGATCGAGCGGCTCTGCCGCGCCGATGCCTCCCCGGAGCAGCGTATCGCCGCCGCGCGCGACCTCCTCGCCCGCGATGCCACGCATGAGCGCGCCTGGCGGCTGATCATCCGCTCGCTCGCCGACATGGGCGATACCGGACAGGCGCTCCGTGAATACATCGCCTGCGAAGCGGCATTGCGCCGGCTACTCGACGCCGCGCCCTCCGCCGAGACCCGCGCGCTGCGCGACCAGCTGCGCGGCACCAGCCCGGCGGCGCGCCCGATGCTGCCGCCCGCACCCACAACACTGCGCCCGGTGCGCCCGGCGGCGGTTCCGGCACGGCCGGTGGCGCCCGCCGTCGCCCCGCCGGACCACAACCAGCGCCAGGCCTCCATTGCGGTGCTGCCATTCGCCGCCCCCGCCGGTCAGGCGGACGCGATCCTGCTGGCGAATGGCCTCGTGGAGGGCGTGATCCACGAGCTGTCGGGCCTGGGCGACCTCTTCGTCATCGGCCGCGGCACCTCGCTCGCCTATAATCAGCAACCGCTTGATCCGCGCGTGGTCGGCGCGGAACTTGGCGTGCGCTACATCCTCTCGGGCAGCGTCAGCAGCGCGGGCTCGCGCCTGCGGATCTTCAACGAGCTGACCGAGACCGCGGGCGGGTCCGTGGTCCGCGCGGACCGCCGCAACGTCGCGCTGGACGACCTGTTCGACCTGCAGGACACGCTCACCGCCGAGATCGTCAGCGCCATCGCGCCCTCCGTGCGAGAGAACGAGCTGGCGCGCGCCCGGCGCAAGCCACCCTCCAGCCTGACCGCCTACGACCTGCTGCTGCGTGGCCTCGACCGGATGAGCTGGCTCGAGCCCACCGCCTTCAATGAGGCGGGGCGGCTGCTGCGGCGGGGGATGGAGCTGGACCCGGGTTTCGCCGCCGTGCGCAGCCATGCGGCCACCTGGCACAACTACAACCTCGCCCAGGGCTGGAGCACCGATGCGGCCGCCGACACCGCCGCCGCCGCGCGCCTGGCCGGCGAGGCGCTGGAGCGCGACCACAACGACGCCGTGGCCCTCGCGATCCAGGGGCAGACGCTGTCCTTCACGCGGCGTGACTACAGCGCCGCGCGGCACTTCCTCGACCGTGCGATTTCGGTCGGGCCATCGGCGTCGCTTGCCTGGACGCTGAGCAGCACGACCCATGGCTGGACCGGCGATGGCGCGAGCGCGGTGGAACACGCGATGCGCGGCTTGCGCCTGTCCCCGCGCGACCCCTTTGCCTTCTTCACCGAGCACATGGTGAGCCAGGGCCACTATGTCTCCGGCGATTTCGCCGAGGCGGTGCGCTGGGGCCGCAAGGCGCTCGCGAGCAACCCTATGCTGACCTCAAACCTGCGCACGCTATCGGCGGCGCTGGTGATGCAGGGAGAGATCGAAGCCGCACGAGAAGTCGCGGCCCAGGTCCTGAAGCTGCAGCCGGATTTCTCACTGCGGCGGTTCCTCGCGCGCACGCCGTTTTCGCAATCCATCCGCGACGCTCATGGCGAAAGACTTCGCCTGGCCGGACTGCCGAACTGAGGAGAGGAGACTGCGATGTCCAACATGGGTGACATGGGTGATATGGGTGACATGGGCGACATGGGGGACATGGGCGGCGGCGCCGGCGTGCCCCTGCCCTTCCGCTCCGACTTGCCCTTCGACAAGGAGGTCGCGCAGCTCTGGCGCAAGGGGTCGACGGGCTGGGCCTGGATGCCCGGCGCGGTGCCCGCATCCGACCTTGAGGCGCTGCCGGCGCTGCCGGTCACCGAATGGTCGCCGCGGGACTGGAGCGGGAAATGGTCCGCCTGGCTCGTGCTGGCCGAATTCGCATCCACCCAGCCGTGGCAGACCATCAAGCTTGGCCCCTACCCGACCGGCGGCAAAGCGCTCGAGGACGAGAAGGCCGCGTTGTTCGCCGCTGCCCAGGATGAGCGCGCGGACGCCATCGGCGAGATCGTGGCGCAAAACCAAACCTACGAGGATTGCATCGGCTATTTCGAGGGGCTGATCCGCTTCACCAGCCGCAGCCACGGCAAGACAGTGAAGCTGCTGCACGTGGCAGGATTGGTGGGCATCCTCACCTCGATGCACTTCAAGGGCGTTCACCTGCGCCCACGCCCCTCACAGCTGTGGCCGTCGCTGCTGCCGCCGATCGAGGTGCCGGGCCACCCCGCCTTCCCATCCGGCCATGCCACACAGGCGATGCTGATGGCCCTGATCATGGAACAGGTGCTGGCCGGTTCGACGCGCGCGGCCGCGGCGCCGCTGCTGCACACCATGGCCCACCGTATCGCGCGCAACCGAGAAATCGCGGGGCTGCACTACCCCTCCGACAGCCTTGGCGGCCTGGTGCTCGCCGGTGAAGCATTCGCGATGCTGGAGAAATGCCCGCTCTACCAGGACACGCTTGCCGAGGCGCGGGCCGAGTGGGCGCCCAAGTGATGGACGCGACGACAGGGGCGGGCGGCGTGTTCCACCCGCCAGCGCCGCCCCGGGGCTTCGACCCGGTGGGCAACGCGGCGGATCGCGCCCGGCTCACGGAGTTCGGCTTGCCACCGGCACCCGATGCCGTGCGCGAGCCTGCGCTGCATGCCCATTGGGCGACGCTGTTCACGCCGTCGATGCGCTTCGTCAGCCCCGAGGCGCGGCCGGCCGTCGCGGGCGATTGTGTGTTGCAGCGAAGGCGCATCACCGCCCTTCGGCGCGGAGGCGCCAGCCCGGCGGCCCGGACCTTCGTGAGCGGCAACTGGTCCGGCGGCTGGATCGCGGCCAACAGGGGTGCGCGCTTCCGCGCAGTCGCGGCGCGCTGGCGGGTGCCAGCTGTCATGCCCGGCGCCGCGGTGGATGCGAGTGCCGAGCCTTACCGCTGCAGCGTCTGGGTCGGCCTCGACGGCAAGCACGCCTGGGCGGCCTCCATGCCGCAGCTGGGCACCGAGCACACGGCGGACCCGAATGGTGGACACCGCTTCTGGTGGCAATGGTGGGTGCGCGACAGCACCGACATGCAGCACTACGTGGACGGCATTCCCCTGTCCCCGGACGATGAGGTCCTGTGCTACCTGGCGATGCTCTCGACCACGAAGGTGGTGTACTGCTTCGCCAACATCTCCTCCGGCAAGGTCGCCGTCGCGGTGGTGTCCAAGCCCGCAAGCCCGATGCGCGGCAGCACGGCGGAATTCATCCTGGAGCGGCCGGCCAATGGCCAGGTAATCGACAACAAGGTGATCACCGGCAACCTGTTCCCGATGCCGGATTTCGGCGTCGTCGCCTGCGACAGCTTCGCCGCCAGCTGCGTGGCCCTCGATGACCCGGCGAATACGCGCCCACGCGGGTTGCAACATTGCCGCATGATCCAGAACGGCGCGGTGCGGTCAGGACCAAGGCGCGTCGGCGTCACCGCCCGGGCAGAGCGCTTCCGCATCCGCGACCTCGCGATCCGGTTCCAGCGCGCACCGTGAGTGCGCTCAGCCGGGCGCTCGTCGACCGGGGCGATGACGGCCGCGAGGTCGCGCAGCAGCGGCTTCCTCGGCAAGGGATCAAGGCGCACCGCCCGCCTCGAGGCGGGCGGTGCAGGCATAGATGACCTTCCCGTCCAGCAGCATCATGCATTCCTTGCATGCATTCGCGTCCAGGCAGTCGTAGCGGAAGGCGAGCGACGGGGCGGTTCTGACGCGCAGCCGGCACAGGCCATCGAGGATGGACCAGCCGGGTTCGAACTCCACCGCGAGGCTGTCGTGGCGCACCGGTGGGATAGGCGGCTGCGGCGGATGATCAGCGTGGCGACGGGCATGGCGTACCTGATGCCGGGACAGGTTGAGAGCACCGGCTTGAAGTGAGAGGGCCTAGTCTTCCGTCCAGTCCGTGGCCGTCTCTGAAACTCCACGCGCTGATGCGCGCCCCTGCTTTCTTGCCGCGCGAGTGCGGCCATCACCACGCATGCGGCGACCATCGGCATCTGTCGCAGGTCGAACCCGTCCAGCCGAGTGAGGTCCTAGGCGAGACTGGGCGTGCCCGCTGCGACGCCGCCCGCCTGACCTCGAAGCGCGGCAATCGCGTCTTGTGCCCAACGCAGGCGGGCATCCGTGCGCCGCGCGCAGCGTCAGCGCATAGCCATCGCCGACCATGTTGGCGAAGCGCTGTTGCGCGCGTAGAGGCGGGTGAGCGCGCCCATGGAGACGATCGTCACGGGTGCCGCTAGCTCACCGCTGCCACCCTGGCCACATTTCGAGGTGGAGGATTTTCATGCCGCCGCTAGGCCGCAATCCGAAGGATTGCCTCGACGTCGGCGGCCTCGCGGACCGGGCGGGGGTTGGTGGCGATGGGCGCGTCACCCGTCCAGCGCGCCGCAAGGCCGGGGATGTCGGCCTCACCGATGCCCTGCTCAGAAAGACGCGTGGGCAGGCCAAGGGAGCGCACGAAAGCCTCGATCCCTGGCCCCGCCTCCGCCGCACCGAAAATCTGCGCGACGCGCGCCTGGCGTGCCGCGTTCACCGGTGCATTCCAGCGCATCACCGCGTGCAGCATGAGGCAGGAGGTGATGCCGTGCGGCACGCCCTTCGCTCCGCCCAGGATGTATCCAATGCCGTGGCTCGCCCCCACGGGAACGCCGGCCCAGCCGCCCATCACCGACAGCCAGGCTGCCTGCTGACAGGCCGCGCGCGCGGCCAGGTCGGTAGCGTCGGCATGAATGCGGGGCAGGTTCTCCGCCAGCATCTCCATCGCCTTGAGCGACACCGCATCGGAGAAGGGCAGCGGCGCGGCGGAGCACCAGCGCTCCGCCCCGTGATCGAGTGCGCGGATGCCGGAGGAGAGCAGCAGCGAGGCCGGTGTCTCCAGCGTCGCCGCGGGGTCGAGGATGACCGCTCGCGGCACCATCCACGGATCGAGCCCGCGGTATTTCCGCCCGGCCGCGAGATCGGTGAACCCAGCATGAGGCGCGAACTCGGCGGCGGAAAGCGTCGTCGGTATGGCAATGATCCGCGGCGATGGCGCGCTACCATCCCAAAAGCCGGGCTCGGCACCGCGCGAGGCCGCCGCGCCGATCAACGACGCCGCATCGGCGAAGCCACGCCAGACAGCAAGGCAGGCGACCTTCGACCCATCGATCACGGACCCGCCGCCCAGTGCGACGACGAGATCGGCCTTCACCTCGCGCAGCAGGGCTGCGAGTGCGAGCACATCCTCGACCGGGCTATGAGCGCGCATGGTGGCGAAGGTGCCCGCGAGCCGGCCGCCAATGGCAGCCTTCGCGGCCTGCACCAGCGCACCCTGGGCAAGCGAGCGCGTGGTCACGAGGATGACGCGCTGCGCATCGGCCACCTCGCGCGGCAGGACCTCCGCGATGGTCGCGCCGTGATGGACGCGGCCCTGTGCCGGCCATTGATGGAGATGCGCGGCCATGGCCGGTTCCTTCTGAAAGGGTGCGAGGATGCGGCCTGGCACGGCGCCGGGCAAGCGCGCCCCCGCTACTCCTTGGCGTGGAAGCGGCTGAAATCAGGCTTGCGCTTTTCTTGGAAGGCGGCGACAGCCTCGGCCGCCTCGGGTCCGCGGAGCAACGCGGAGAAGCGGGCGAACTCCTCGCTCATGTGCGCGTCGAGCGGCGCGGCATCGGGCTGGCGCAGCAGGCGCTTGGTGGTGGCGATCGCCTCCGGCGGCTTTGCGGCGAGGCGGCGGGCGATGCCCTCGGCCGTCCCCATCAGCTCGTCCACGGGGACGACCGCGTTGACGATGCCCGCGCGCAGGGCCATCGCCGGGGTGAAGGCATCGCCGAGCATCAGCAACTCGTTCGCCAGCAGCTGCCCGCCGCGACGCGGGAGCAGCAGCGACGACCCGCCTTCGGGGCAGAGGCCGAGATCGACGAAGGGCATGCGGAACACCGCATTGTCAGCGGCATAGACCAGGTCGCAGTGCAGCAGCAGCGTGGTGCCGATGCCGACCGCATAGCCCGCAACGGCGGCGACGACCGGCTTGGGGCAGGCGCGCAAAGCCGCGAGGAAGCCCTGCGCCGGGGAAGCTGCGTCGGAGCTGCCCTCGCCGCGCGCCTTGAAGTCGCTCACGTCATTGCCCGAGGTGAAGCATTCGGTTCCGCCGGTGATCAGGACCGCGCGCACGCCCGGCTTCGTGGCGGCCTCTCGCAGCGCCTCGGCCATGGCGGTGTACATGGCCCGCGTCAGCGCGTTCCTCTTCTCCGGCCGGTCGATGCGGATGGTGCGAAGCCCCGCATCATCGGTGATGGCGATCTCGTTCATGGCGTCCTCCCTCGGTCGGGCGGCATGATCGGCGCATACGCCGCCGCGATCCAGCCTGGGCTGGCGAGGGCGCCGGCTTGGGCTAGGCTCGCGCCGCAACTGGGAGTGACGCAGCATGGACCAGGTCAGCCTCGGCCGCTCGGGCATCACGGTGCCGCCGGTGATCTTCGGGTGCAACGTCTTCGGCTGGACAGTGGACAAGGCGCAGTCCTTCCGCCTGCTCGATGCGCTGGTCGACGCCGGGCTGAATGCGCTCGATACCGCCGATGTCTATTCCTACTGGGTGCCTGGCAATACCGGTGGCGAGTCCGAGACGATCATGGGCGAGTGGCTCAAGGCGCGCGGTCGCCGCCACGATGTGCTGATCCTGACCAAGGCGGGCATGGAGATGCCGGGCAAGGGCAAGGGCCTCTCGCCGGCCTGGCTCGCAAAGGCCGTCGAGGATTCGCTGACCCGCCTCGGCACCGACGTGATCGACCTGTATCAGGCGCATCGCGATGACGAGGTGACGCCGCACGCGGATGTGCTCGGCGCGTTCGAGACCATGATGAAGGCGGGCAAGGTTCGCGCGATCGGTGCCTCGAACTACTCCGCCGCGCGCTTCCGCGAGGCGCTGGACGCCTCGGCCACGCACAACCTGCCGCGCTTCGAGACCATGCAGCCGCACTACAACCTGATGGAGCGGGGGATCGAGGCGGACCTGCTGCCGCTCTGCGCGGCGGAGGGCGTCGGCGTGATCCCGTACTACTCGCTGGCCTCCGGATTCCTCACTGGCAAGTACCGCAGCGAGGCGGATTTCGGGAAAAGCCCGCGCGGGGCGCGCGGTGCCGGCAAGTACCTCGACGCCAAGGGGCTGCGCGTCCTGGCCGCGCTGGACGAGGTGTCCGCGCGGCTCGGCGCGACGCCGGCGCAGGTGGCACTCGCTTGGTTCAAGGGCCGTCCCGGCCTGGCTGCCCCGATCGCGAGTGCCACGACCCTCGACCAGCTCGCCGACCTCGCGCGCGCTGCGGCACTGACGCTGGACGCCGAGGCGATCACGACGCTGGATACGGCGAGCGCCTGAGGGCGCCGCCTGGGGCTAGCCGCCGTCGGCGGCTGGGCTAGGATCGGCGCAAGGGCCGCACTCAAGTGGCTCGGCGAGGAACCGGTCCATGAAAAAGCTTCTTCTGGCCGCACTTGGCCTGCTTACCCTTCCAGCGCTCGCGGCAGATCCTCTGCCGCGTGGCACTCCGGAGAGCTTGGGCTTTTCCGCAGTGCGGCTGGGCCGCATCCGCAGCACGATCGAGGCCGATATCGCGCGCGGGCAATTGCCCGGTGCGGTGGTGGCGGTCGCGCGCCGTGGCCGCCTCGCCTACTACGAGGCATTCGGCCACCTCGATGGCGCACGCACCCGGCCGATGCCGATTGACGCCATCTTTCCGATCGCGAGCATGACCAAGCCGCTGACCGGCGTCGCCCTGCTGACGCTGCTGGAGGAAGGCCGCCTTTCGATCGGTGACCCGGTCACGCGCTTCTTCCCACAGCTCGGCAATCGGCAGGTCGCGGTCGATGGCGATCCGGCGCGGCTGGTGCCGGCCACGCGCCCGATCACGCTCATTGACCTGGCGCGCCACACCTCAGGCATCACCTATGGCGCGCGGGGCAATACGGCGCTCCACCGGCTGTACCCGCCCTCCTCGTCCGGAGCTTCGCGCGAGTACGACGCTCCGGGGCTGATCACGAAGCTCGCCTCGCTGCCGCTGCTCCATCAGCCCGGCAGCGCCTGGGACTACTCCCTGTCCATCGATGTGCTTGGGCTGGTCGTCGAGCAGGTGACCGAGCAGCGCCTGGGCGAGGTGCTGGAGAGCCGTGTGTTCCGTCCGCTCGGCATGCCCGACACCGGCTTCCTTGTGCCCGAGGCGAACCGCGCACGCTATGCGACGCCGCTGCCCGTGGACCCCGCGACGCGCCAGCCGCAACGGGTGGAGATGGGCCTGACCCAGCCGCGCTTCGATTGTGGCGGCGGCTGCGCGGTCTCCACCGCGCATGACTACATCCGCTTTGCGCAGATGCTGCTCGGCGGCGGCCGGGTGGGCGATACGCGAATCCTCTCGCGCGCGAGCGTCGCCGAGATGACGCGCGATCATATGCATGCGGGCATCGCAAACAATCTCACGGGCACCGAGGGCAACATGGTGAACTGGGGCTTCGGCCTGACCGTCGCGGTTCGGCGTGAGGGGGGCAGCGCGCTGCTTGGCAATACCGGGATGTTCAGCTGGAACGGCGCCTATGGCACGGCGATGTTCGTGGACCCACGGGAGGAACTTGCGGTGGTCTTCATGGCCGCGACGCCGGGGGTGCTGCGCCAATACTACCGGCGTGTGATCAATGCCCTCGTCTACCAGGCAATGGTCGACTGACGCCGCCGAGCGCCGCCTGCCGGTGCTCGTTCCGCAAGAATCACAGACTGCGCGGATCAGCCGAATTCACTGTTGACCCGCGCCAGCACAGCCCGTTTACAGAAGCCACTTCCTTTGCCGAATTTCGTGATCGCGCTCGCCGATCCGCGATGAAACGCGACCTCCCGCGCCGCCTTAACCAGCGAACGCATCGAAGGGCAGGCGCATGAAGGCGATCACGTGGCACGGCAAGGGCGACATGCGCTGCGAGACAGTGCCTGACCCCATCATCGAGGACGGCCGCGACGCGATCATCAAGGTGACCGCCTGCGCCATTTGCGGGTCCGACCTTCACCTGATGAACGGTGTTATCCCCTCGATGAAAAGCGGGGACGTCGTCGGACATGAATGCATGGGCGAGGTTGTCGAGGTCGGGCGCGACAACAAGGCGTTGAAGGTCGGCGACCGCGTGGTCGTGCCCTTCACCATTGCCTGCGGCGAGTGCTTCTTCTGCACCAAAGGCTTCTTCTCCGGCTGCGAGCGGTCAAACCCGAATGCGGAGATGGCCGCGAAGCTCTGGGGTCATTCGCCGGCGGGACTGTTCGGCTATTCGCATCTGCTCGGCGGCTATCGCGGCGGGCAGGCCGAGTATGTGCGCGTGCCCTTCGCCGACGTAGGCCCCATCAAGGTGCCCGACGGGATGACGGACGAGCAGGTGCTCTTCCTCTCCGACATCTTCCCAACCGGCTACATGGGCGCGGAGTTCTGCAACATCCAGCGCGGTGACACCATCGCTGTCTGGGGCTGCGGTCCGGTCGGGCAAATGGCGATCCGCAGCGCCTTCCTCCTCGGTGCGGAGCGCGTCATCGCCATCGACACCGTGCCCGAGCGGCTGGAGATGGCGCGGGCCGGCGGTGCAGAGACGCTCGATTTCCATGAGGTCGATGTCTACGACGAGATCCAGTCGCGCACCCAAGGTCGCGGGGCGGACGCGTGCATCGACGCCGTGGGCACGGAAGCGGATGCGACCGCGAGCTTCGACTCCGTGATCGACCGCATCAAGACCGCGACATTCATGGGCACCGACCGGCCGCACGTTCTGCGTCAGGCGATCCATTGCTGCCGCAACTTCGGCACCGTCTCCATCATCGGCGTGTACGGTGGGCTGCTCGACAAGATCCCGTTCGGGTCAGCCATCAACCGTGGACTTACATTCCGCATGGCGCAGACGCCGGTGCAGCGTTACCTGCCGATGCTGATGGAGCGCATCCAGAACGGGGATATCGACCCCTCCTTCGTCATCACCCACACAGCCGGTCTGGAGGACGCGCCCGACCTCTACAAGACATTCCGCGACAAAAAGGACGGCTGCATCAAGGTCGTCCTGAAGCCATGAACGCGGATCCGACAGCCCCAGGAGAACAGCATATGGCAGATGCCGCCCGCCCCCTCGCCATCGTTACCGGCGCCTCGACCGGCATCGGTTTCGAACTCGCAAAACAATGCGCGGCGGATGGGCACGACCTGCTGATCTGCGCGGACGAACCGGACATTGAACAGGCCGCTTCTCTGCTGCGACGTGGCGGCGGCAACGTCGAGGCTGTGGAGGCCGACCTCTCGACTATCGACGGCGTTGACAGGCTGCTTGCCGCGGTGAAGGGCCGTCGGGTTGATGCGTTGCTGGCCAATGCGGGCAAGGGTCTTGGCGACGCCTTCCTCGACCAGCCTTTCGACAAGGTGCGTGCCATCGTCGACACCAACATCACCGGCACGATCTATCTCGTTCAGAAGGTCGGCCGCGAGATGCGCGACCGCAATCGCGGCCGCATCCTGATCACCGGCTCGATCGCCGGCTTCGTGCCGGGGAGCTTCCAGGCCGTCTACAACGCGACGAAGGCGTTCCTGAACTCTTTTTCCTGGGCCATCCGTAACGAGCTCAAGGAGACGAATGTCACGGTCACCTGCCTGATGCCCGGAGCGACGGAGACCCCGTTCTTCGCCCGGGCCGACATGCTCAACACCAATGTCGGTGAGGCTGAAAAGGATGACCCTGCCATGGTCGCCCAAACCGGATATGCGGCGATGAAGCGGGGCGACGGCGACATCGTGGCTGGCTTTAAGAACAAGGTCATGGCCGCCGTCGCCAACGTGGTTCCCGCAGCGGTTACCGCGGAGATGCATCGTGCCATGTCGAAGCCGAAGGAACCCGAGTGATGTCGGGACAGTCCGAACTGCAACCCCCGCAGCACCAGGACCATCAGCCCGGCAGCGAGGCTGAAATGACCCCCCCGCCGCGCTCCCACATGGAGAACTGGCGTGCAGCGGGCAAGCTAGCCGGGCGCACCGCACTGATCAGCGGGGGCGATTCCGGCATCGGGCGCGCCGTCGCCATCGGTTTCGCGAAGGAGGGCGCGGACATCGTCATCCTGCACAAAGAAGAAGCCGAGGACGCGGAGGAGACCAGGGCCGCCGTCGAGGCTGCGGGCCGACGCTGCACGCACCTGGCCGGCGATATCGGCGACCCCAGCTTCTGCGGGCAGGCGGCGGCGCATGCAGCGGCATTCCTCGGTGGGCAGATCGACATCCTGGTCAACAACGCCGCCGAGCAGCACACCTGCGAGGATTTCGCCGCCATCCCGATCGAGCAGGTGGAGCGGACGTTCAAGACCAACATCCTGTCCATGATGTGGCTCACCCGCGCGGCTCTGCCGCTGATGCCGGATGGCGCGGCCATCATCAACACGGCATCGATCACCGCCTATAAGGGCAGTCCCCAGCTGATCGATTATTCATCGACAAAAGGGGCGATCGTGTCCTTCACGCGCTCGCTTGCGGGGTCGTTGTGGAAATCGCGGCGGATCCGCGTGAACGCGGTGGCGCCGGGCCCGATCTGGACGCCGCTGATCCCCGCATCCTTCGATGATGAGCGGGTCGCCCAACACGGGGCCAGCACCCTGATGGAGCGAGCCGGCCAGCCGGACGAAGTGGCACCTTGCTACCTGTTTCTCGCCGCCGAGCAGGACAGTTCCTACATCACGGGCCAGGTCCTGCACCCCAATGGCGGCACCATCGTGAACGGCTGAACCGCCGAGGACTCCATGCCAAAGGGCAGCAAGGACGCCTACACGGACAAGCAGAAGCGCAAGGCCGAGCACATCGAGGAAGGCTACGAGGCGCGCGGCCTGGATCCCAAGGAAGCCGAGCGCCGGGCCTGGGCGACCGTGAACAAGGATAGCGGCGGCGGTAACCAAAGTGGCAGTGGCCGCGGCAAGCCGGACACGAATGCGTCAGCGCACGAGGGCGGCAAATCCGCCGCAGGGCGCGCCGCCAGCAGCCGCTCCGCCGCTGCAGAGAGAGGTGCGGAAACACGCAAGCGACGTGCTGCGGAAAAGACCGCAGGGTAGTCAAGCACGCCTTCCTCATCTCAGGTCAGGAGGTTCTCATGCCGCGCTGCGACCAATGCGGAAACGACTACGACAAGGCGTTCCAGATCTCCATGGGCGGCCGTATCGGCACCTTCGACAGCTTCGAGTGTGCCATCGAAAGCATGGCCCCGCGCTGCCCCCACTGCCGGTGCCGCATCATTGGCCACGGCGTCGAGGCGAAGGGCCAGATCTTCTGCTGCGCGCACTGCGCCAGCCATGAGGGCGAGACGGGCCTGCGCGATCGGGCCTGACGTCTGCATCCTTCGGTTGCAGCGCCGGCGAGCCCGATGTTAGCGTCGGCGCGGGCATCGAATGCCGCCGGGCAACGGCTGCACGACGCGGGCCCGCTCGCGCCTCTGGCGCTGCACAACATCGCGTCCTCAAGGCGCTGGCGGAGGAAAAGATGGCGAAGCTGAACGTCAATGGACGCATCATCGATGTGGAAGTCGAAGGCGACACGCCCCTTCTGTGGGTTCTGCGTGAGCAGATTGGCCTGACCGGCACGAAGTATGGCTGCGGCATTGCCCAGTGTGGCGCCTGCACGGTGCATGTGGATGGCGCTGCGACGCGCGCCTGCGCGATGCCCGTCTCCGCCTTTAACGAGACGCAGAAGATCGTCACCATCGAGGGCCTGTCGCCCGACTCCAGCCACCCGATCCAGCAGGCTTGGCTCGCGCTCGACGTGCCGCAATGCGGCTTTTGCCAGTCCGGCATGATCATGGCCGCCGCCGCGCTGGTTGCCGCGACGCCGCGCCCGACCGAGGCGCAGATCCGCGAGGAGATCACCAATATCTGCCGCTGCGGCACCTATAACCGCGTCATCGCCGGAATCCAGCGCGCGACGACCGGTCCCGGCGCGGCCGGTTGAGGGGGGCACGGACATGAACGCCATTACCAAGGCCAGCCGCCGCTCCGTCCTCGGCGCCACGCTCGGCGCCTTCACCTTCGGCTTCCACATTCCCAAGGCGGGTGCGCAAACCGCACCCGCGGCAAGACCCATCTCTCCCGAGGTGAATGCCTGGGTCGTGGTCAAGCCGGACGACACCATCATCATCCGCATCGCCCGATCGGAGATGGGACAGGGCACGCTCACGGGCCTCGCGCAGCTGGTCGCCGAGGAACTGGAATGCGACTGGACGAAGGTCACGACGGAATACCCCACGCCGGGCCAGAATCTCGCGCGCGGACGCGTTTGGGGCAACATGTCCACCGGTGGCAGCCGCGGCATCCGTGAGAGCCATGAATACGTGCGCAAGGGCGGTGCGGCCGCGCGCATGATGCTGATCCAGGCCGCCGCCAATGCCTGGAGCGTGCCGATCGGCGAGTGCCGTGCGGCCGCCAGCGTCATCACCCACACGCCCACGCGCCGCACCGTCACCTTCGGCCAGGTGGCCGAGGCTGCGGGTCGCCTGCCCGCCCCCGCGCTGGCCGAGGTGCCGCTGAAGGCGCCAGGCGATTGGAAGGTTGCAGGCCGGTCCGTGCCGCGCCTGGACACGCGCGCCAAGCTCGATGGCAGCCAGATCTACGGCATGGATCTGAAGCTGCCGGGGATGGTGAATGCCGCCATCCGCGCCTGCCCCGTCTTCGGCGGCAAGGTGCGCGCCGTCGACAGCGCGGCGGCCGAGCGCATGCCCGGTGTGAAGCGGGTACTGCGCGTGGGTGACTACGCGGTCGCCGTCGTCGCCGACACCTGGTGGCGCGCGAAGACCGCGCTCGAAGCTGTCGACATCACCTGGGATAATGGCGAGCACGCCAACGCATCCTCCGCGAGCTTCGCCGAGGTGATGCGCGCGGGCCTCGATGCCCCGCAGGCCGCCATTGGCAATCAGGCGGGCGATGCGCGCGCGGCGATCGCCGCCGCACCCCGCAAGGTCGAAGCGGTCTATGGATACCCGCACCAGAACCACGCCTGCATGGAGGTGATGAACGCCACCGCCGTCTGGACGCCCGAGCGTTGTGAGGTCTGGACGCCGACCCAGAACGGCGAGGCCGCGCACGCCGCGACTGCCGAGGCCGCCGGCCTGCCGCCCGCCCGGTGCGAGGTGCACAAGATCCATCTCGGCGGCGGCTTCGGCCGGCGTGGGGCGGTGCATGACTGGGTGCGCCAAGTCGTCGACCTCGCGAAGCAGATGCCGGGGGTGCCGGTGAAGCTGCTCTGGTCGCGCGAGGAGGACATGCTGCAGGGCCGGTTCCATCCGGTCACCATGTGCAAGCTGTCCGCGGGGCTGGATGCGCAGGGCAACCTTACCGGCTTGCACATGCGCATCTCCGGCCAGTCGATCGTGGCCGGCATCTTCCCACAGAACATCCGCGACGGGCGCGATCCCGTGGTGTTTCAGGGCCTGAACAACGCGGGTGGCGAGGCCGATATCGGCTACGGCATCCCGAACCTGCTGGTCGACCACGCCATGCGCAACCCGCATGTGCCACCGGGCTTCTGGCGCGGGGTCAACCTGAACCAGAACGCGATCTACCTCGAATGCTTCATGGATGAGCTGGCGCACGCCGCCGGCAAGGACCCGCTGGAATTCCGTCGCGCGCTGATGGCCAACCATCCGAAGCACCTCGCCGTGCTGAACGCGGTGGCCGAGCGTTCCGGATGGGGCCGCCCGGCGCCGGATGTTGGCGGGCAGCGGGTGTTCCGCGGTCTGTCCGTCACGCATGGCTTCGGCAGCTATGTCGCCGCCTGCGCCGAGGTTTCGGTCAGCGACGCGGGCGCGCTGAAGATCCATCGGATCGTCGCGGCAACCGACCCAGGGCATGCGGTCAATCCGCAGCAGATCGCGGCGCAGGTGGAAGGCAGCTTTGTCTATGGCCTTTCGGCCGCGCTCTACGGCGCCTGCACAGTCAAGGACGGCAAGATCGAGCAGACGAACTTCGACAGTTACCCGGTGATGCGCCTAGCCGACATGCCGAAGGTGGAAACCATCCTGATCCCCTCCGGCGGTTTCTGGGGCGGCGTGGGCGAGCCGACCATCGCGGTGGCGGCACCGGCTGTGCTCAACGCCATCTTCGCGGCGACGGGCAAGCGCATCCGGGAATTGCCGTTGCAGGAAGGTGCGCTGCGGCGCGGGTGATGGTCTGGCGCCTGCTGGCGCTTCTGGCCTTCCCGGCGCTGGCGATCGCCCAGGAGGCACCTCCGGGTGCCTCCACCTGCCTCGGCTGCCATTCGCCGGACCGCACCGGTGCCGCCATTCCGTCGCTGCGCGGGCGGGATGCGGCGGAGGTGGCCGAAACCATGCGTGCGTTCCGCGAGGGACGCCGGCCCGCCACGCTGATGGACCGTCTCGCAAAGGGTTTTTCCGAGGCGGAGACTCAGGCGATCGCCGCGTGGATCGTACGATGAAGTTCACCCGCCGTGCGCTGCCAATGCTTCTCGCGGCACCCGCGCTTGCGCAGGCGGCGCCGCGCGTGGTCGTCATCGGCGGCGGCTTCGGCGGCACGAGCTGCGCTCGCGCGCTGCATGCGCAAGGGATCGCCGTTACGCTGGTCGAGGCGCAAGACGTCTACACATCCTGCCCGTTCAGCAACGCTGTCATTGCCGGGCTGCGTCCGATCTCGACGCTGCGCTTCGGCTATGAGGGGCTGCGCCGCGCCGGCATCCGCGTGGTGCACGCGACAGCAACGGGGATTGATACGGGCGCTGTCATTCTCAACGACGGTACCCGCCTTCCCTATGACCGACTGGTGCTCTCGCCGGGCATCGCGCTGCGCTACGACGCCGTGGAAGGCTATTCCGAAGCCGCGAGCGAGGCACTGCCCCACGCCTGGCAGGCCGGCGCGCAGACCGAGCTCCTCGCGCGCCAGCTCCAGGCGATGGAGGATGGCGGCACCGTCGTGATGTGCATCCCCGAAAATCCCTTTCGCTGCCCGCCCGGCCCTTACGAGCGCGCGAGCCTCATCGCGCATTACCTCAAGACGCAGAAGCCGCGCTCGAAGCTTTTGGTGCTCGACGCCAAGGATGCCTTCTCGAAGCAGCGCCTGTTCGAGGCCGCCTGGGCGAGGCTGTATCCGGATATCC